>CAZFAP010000051.1:0-27176 GCA_964516325.1 uncultured Verrucomicrobiota bacterium | reverse complement strand
GGAAGCCGGCTGGCGACCCTACCCCGTAGTGACGGCCGCCGCCGAGTGTCAGGGTCGGCTCGTACCGGTCGTGCGGGGAATGGCAACCTCCTGAAATACAGCCACACCGGACCTTTCAAGAGCCTAACGTTCGGTTGAGAGAGTGTGGTATGATGCAATCCTTGGTTTTGCCGAAGAACGGAACTCAAACCGAAAGATGGATTGACTTCTGTGTTCCTCTGGCGACCACGCCATAGAAGGCGCCGCGTAGGAAAAGCCGCTGGACTACGTCCGAAGCGAGCCGGAGCATTTCTCCGGGCTGCGTTGTGGGCGCTACTTGTGGCGAGCGGCTTTGTTCCTCGCCTTGCGTTCGGGTGCCCGTATTCCATCCGGGACGTGGGGTTCGTTGACCTCGGCTCGCCCCCCTACCGCTTGTACTTTTTCGTGAAGGATGGCGCCCCTGATAAAAACGCTATCGTGTCCGCGTTCGAGGAGGCTTCGGTAACCTCGTTGACAGACAGCAATGTCGAGGCTGAGGTTGTCAACGTTGACCAGCAAATGGCCCACCCGGCAAAGGAGTTCCTCCGCTTCTGGGGACTCAAAACGCTTCCTGCAGCCGTTCTCGTTTCGCCAAGCGGGCGCTCTCTTGCTTTGCCTTTTGACCTGAGTAAGCCTCTGAGAGAGGCAATCCGAGGTGCAGCGGAAAAAGTTGTCCGATCACCAATCAGGGATGAGCTGGCGAGAGAAATCGTCAGGACGTGGGGGATTGTGCTGGTCGTGGAGGGGAAAGATAAGGCTGAGAACGTCAGCGCAAAGAAAACTATCGAGGAAGCGATTAGCGATGTCGCCCGGATGATGAGCCGGTCTGGAGAGACCGCGGCGGAGAAGCCAGAAATGCTCGTCGTCTCGCGCGAGACGCTGGCGGAGGAAGAGATTCTTCTCTGGAGTTTCGGGTTGGGGGACGCCGAGTTTCTCGGCCCGCAGGTGGCGGTTCTCTACGGACGGGGGCGGCAGATAGGTCCCGTCCTCGGAGGGGAAAGCCTCAACCGAGATTCGCTGTTTCATATTCTTAGCACGATTGGAATGAAATGTGGGTGCGAGACCGACCATCGATGGCTTTCGGGCACGCTGATCCCGCTCCGATGGGGAAAGGAGCTTCGCACAGAAACGGTGAGGTATCTCGGATTCGACCCGGATAATCCGCTGGTGAGAGCGGAGGTCGGCGGCATCTGGACAGAGGGGCGCGATTCGTCGCAGGACGACGCGGGACCTTTTGAGTACAGCGAGGGAGAGATTGTCAGTTGGGACCGATACGCGAGCCTCGCGGAAGAGCCCGCTCAGACACGGCAGGTCGCTTCGCCGGTTTCGGAGGGTAAGAGTATATCGCAGTTTGGCACTGAGGTTCGGTCGCCCTCCCGCCTTAGCAGGCGCATGGGGCGAGTGATTGTGGTGGTCGTCGGCGTCGCAGTTGTGATTTTGGCGACGGTGAGCGCCTACGTTGCAACGAGAACTCGAGAAAGGAACGCAGCGCATGGTTCGACGAATTCTGACACTTGAGAATGGAGAAAGGATGTTGGCAATGGAGAGATGCGGCGCCGGGGCTGGCGGAACAGCGTGCGCGCCGCGGAGAACGGGCGCTGCACATGCCGGGGTGTTGCTCTGGCTTCTGGCCTCAGTCTTATTTGCCGGGCGCGGTTTCGCCGATTGGCCCACTTACCAGCGCGATAATGGCCGCAGCGGCATCACGGGGGAGGCACTGAAACTGCCGCTTTACGGACAGTGGGTGTTTGTGTCGCGTGCTCCCCGACCCGCATGGCCCGAGCCGGTGAAAGAACTCCCGAGGGTGCGATTCGACGACGCTTACCACGTTGTCGCTTCCGAGGATGCGGTTTATTTTGGCTCGTCTGCGGACGACAAGGTTTATTGTCTCGATGCGGCAACGGGGGAGATTCGCTGGTCCACGTTCACAGGAGGTCCTGTCCGGCTGGCACCGACGCTCTGGAAAGACCGCGTCCTCGTCGGGTCGGACGACGGGAACGCGTACTGCCTGGCGGCAAATGATGGGACGGTGCTGTGGAAAGCCAGGGCGGCTTTCGACGAGCGAAAGGTTCTTGGCAATGGAAGAATGATTTCTCTGTGGCCCGTGCGAACCGGTGTCGTCGTGGATGACGGGATTGCTTATTTTGGCGCGGGGATTTTCCCTTCGGAGGGCATCTTCCTGTGTGCGGTGAGAGCCGACGACGGCACGCTCGTGTGGAGAAACGACACCTGCGGCGAGCGAGGTCCAGAGCAGGAATTCGGTGGGATTTCGCCGCAGGGTTACCTGTTGGCGTCGGAGAGCAAGCTCTACGTTCCGTCGGGGCGAGCGATGCCCGCGGCGTTCGACAGAAACGATGGGCGATTTCTATACCATTGCTCGCCTGGCGGAAAGGTTGGCGGGACGTGGGCTTTGCTGACGGAGGAGCATCTCGTGGCGGGACTCGATGACAAGGTCTCCTATGACAGGGAAACGGGAGCGAGGATTGGAAATGACCGATACGCGTGGTTTCCCGGTCTCAATTTGGTCGCGGCTCCGGACTGCTCGTACCTTCTGACGCACACCGAGCTTTTGGCAATAGACCGCAAGGCGTATCCCGCTGCGATTGCCGAGCGAAGGTCGCTTGTCGAAAGACGGGATAAGCTGTCGTCGAGGATTGAGGACCTCCGGAAGAAGCTGTCCGCCGCGCAAGGCGACGCCCGGGCGGAAATCAGCCGCCAGATCAGCGAGAGCGCGGCGGAGATCAAAGCTCTGGAAGAGAAACGGACGAGGCTGGAGGATTCACTCATCAAGTGGCGGCGTTCGTGTGAGAATGCGTCCTCGATGATTCTCGCGGGCGGAGTCCTTTTCGTCGGAGGGGATGAGAACGTCCTGGCCGTCGAGGCCGCGACGGGAAAGGAGCTGTGGAGCGGAAAGGTCGCGGGCAAGTCCTGCGGGTTGGCTGTCTCTGGCGGGCGCTTGTTTGTGAGCACGGACAACGGCGCCATTCATTGCTTTGCGGAAGCAGAATCGGCGGGAGCGCGGGCAGTCAAGCAACCCGTCGTTGCGCAGCCCTATTCGGAGGACGAGCTGACAGCGGTTTACGCCTCCGCCGCGGATTCTATCGTCAGAGCGGCCGGAGTGAAAAAGGGGTATTGCCTCGTTCTCGGCTGCGGGGAAGGCCGCCTTGCGTTTGAGCTTGCGCGACGAACCGAGCTGAAGATTGTCGGCATCGAGCCGGACTCGCAGAAGGTCGAGGTCGCCAGAAGAAAACTCGACGCGGCGGGGTTGTATGGCTCGCGGGTCGCGATTGAGCAGGGGTCGTCGAGTCTGCCGTTCTCGGATTACTTTGCGAATCTTGTGGTTTCTGAGGACATTCTTGTTTTGGGCAAGCCTCAAGGGTCGTTTGCTGAAGTTTTCCGGGTGCTGAGGCCGTACGGCGGAGTGGCGATTTTTGGGCAGCCAGCGAATGCGACAGGAATTGTCAGGCCGCTGGGTCCGGCGGACTTGCGCAACTGGCTGAGCGGCGCCGGCGAGCCTGAGGTCGAGCGGATTCAGGACGGCGGCGCCTGGACGAAAATCACAAGGGGAGCGCTGGAAGGAGCCGGAAGCTGGACGCACCTCTATGCGGACGCGGCGAACACCGCCTGCTCGGAGGACTGCTTGGTGAAGTGTCCGCTTGGCGTTCTGTGGTTCGGCGATCCGGGACCGCAGAAGATGGTTGAGCGGCATGCGCGGGCGGCTGGTCCCCTTTCCATCAACGGGCGCCTTTTCGTGCAGGGTGAAAACGTGGTCATGGCGTACGACGCGTACAACGGCGTCCTTCTCTGGGAAAGGAACATACCGGGGGCAGTCCGCGTGCGGGTGGATGCCGACGGGAGCAACCTGGCGGTTTCGGAGCATGGGTTGTTCGTCGCCGTCGGAAGCGCGTGCTTCCGGCTCGATCCGGGAACGGGTGAGACGCTGAGCACTTACAAGGCGCCTTCGGCAGGCGACGGCGCCCCTCGCCGCTGGGGGTATCAGGCTTGCGTCGGCAATTTGCTCTTCGGGTCAACCGCGGAGCCCATCGGAGAATATGGGGCCCTGTGGCAGGCGATCGTGCAGCCAGACGGGACATGGCGACCGCCGTCGTCGGACGCTCCACCATATATGCGGACTTTCTATTCGGAGGTTGTGTCGCGCTATCCCCGCCCCAATGAACGAGCGTTTGCCGACCTCGAAGAGATGGGGGCCATGTGGGAGACAATGGCACGCTTCCCGTTATGGGGAGAAATAAGGACTCCTCAGGGCGCGCTGACCCTGAGGATGATGACCAGCGATTCCCTCTTCGCGGTTGACATTGACACCGGGGAACTGCGATGGTCGCACAAGGGAAAGAAAATCGCTCACCCGACGATTTCCGTCGCTGACGGGACGGTCTTTTTTGCCGAAAGCTCTCTCACGAGCGAGCAGAAGGAAACAGCGCTCGCGGAGAAGCGTGCAGAGCTTGCAAAGCTGAGCGGTGAGGAGGCTGCCGAGGCAAAGCGGACTCTCGAGAATGCGGACGTGCGGCTCGTTGTTGCTCTCGATGCGGCGACCGGTGAGAAACGCTGGGAAAAAGTCCACGACCTCACCGGATGCGGCGGCGATAGGATGGGGAGCGCCTGCCGCGACGGGACTTTGCTCTTCTTCGGGTTTTTCAGCAACCACGACCGAGGGCTTTTCCGCTCGGGGACGCTCAAGTGGCGTCGTGTTACGGCGCTTTCGGCGAGGGGCGGCGAAGTTCTTTGGTCGCGGGAAATTGGCTATCTCCGCCGCCCGGTCGTCATGGGCGATAAGCTGATCGTCGAGCCGTGGATGTGCGACATTCGAACCGGTGAGCTTGTGAACCGCGTCCACCCGGTTACCGGAAAAGTGGCGCCGTGGGAGTTCATTCGCGGCGGGCACAGTTGCGGGATAACGACCGCGTCCCCGAACTGCTTCTTCCTGCGGTCGTACAGCACGACGTATTACGATCTGACGGACGACAGCGGAATGCTCCCGTTTGGCGGCATCCGCGGAGGCTGCTGGGTCAACATCATCATGGCGAATGGGCTGGTGCTCTATCCCGAGGCGAGTTCTGGATGCCGATGCTCGTTCCCAATCGTGTCGAGTGTCGCGCTTGCGCCCAAGCAGCGCAGCGACCAGAACAGACCCTGGTCCCTCTTTCCCGCGAAAGGAGAGCAGACGCCTGGGGACGGCGCTTTGACGCCCGTGAAGCGCCTCGCCATTAACTTCGGGGCGCCCGGCGACAGGAAAGACGAGGCAGGCGTTCTCTGGTTCGGCTATCCTCGCCCGAAGCTTCGGAACCTACAGGTTGACTGGGTGATGAAGTTGTCGCTGAACGAAACGATTTTGCCGGACATGGGCTACTTCGAGCGCAATTTCCGGGGCGTGCAGATCGAGGGGACGGATACGCCGTGGGTCTTTGCCTCCGGCTGCGTCGGCATGAGCAGTTGCGAGGCGCCGCTCATCGAAAAGACGGAGGAAGCCGCAACCTATACAGTTCGAATGTACTTCGCCGCCCCGCTCGGTGATGAGCCCGGTAAGCGCGTTTTCGATATCAAGCTGCAGAAAGAGACGGTACTCAAAGATTTTGACATCGTTCGGTCGGCGGGCGCGACACAGCGAGGTATTGTGAAAGAGTTCAAGGGAGTCGCTGTGGCCGGGAAGCTCGCCATAGAGTTCGTCCCTAAGACCCAATTGCCGAGAAGAGAACAAGCGCCCCTGATCAACGGCATCGAGATTATCAGAGAGGAAACCTGATTTCTGCACGGGGGCGAGGGCTTGCTTGTGCAGGGCGAGAGGGAATGCATAGCGGGTCGCTTATCCTGGCGCGGTGGGAGGGCTGACAGGCTGGCTTCCTCGAGCAGGATGAAAAGCCGTGCGGTTCCGGCCGACAGTCAGCTTCGGCGCTTGACAACACGCACCGTTTCGGGATAATGAATCCAGCGATTGTGAGGAAGAAAAATGTTCTGTCCCGCATGCCGTGAAGAGATGATTGTCGTCGAGTTCGAGCAGATAGAGCTCGACGTGTGCACCTCGTGCAAGGGGGTCTGGTTCGACGAGGATGAATTGGAACTCCTGCTCGTCTCGCTGAAACTCCCTGCGGAGGGGCTTGTCCGTCCTCAAGGGAGGAAATCCGCTGAGAAACCCCGAAAATGTCCTTACTGCCGTCGGAAGATGGAGAAGGCGCTCATCGGCGAGGGCGGCGGCGAGGTCATTGACACGTGCAAAAGGGGGCACGGTCTTTGGTTCGATGGCGGTGAGTTGGACAGAGTGATTCATGGACTGAAGAGGGTCGAGAGGGCGGCGGGTGTCCCGTCGAGCGCAACCGGACAAATCGGTTCGTTCCTCGCAGACGTGCTGCTGGGTGAGAAAACCGAGAAAGATAAAGGAGACAGGGAATGAGACCAGAGATCGTTGTGCTAATCGTGATCGGCGGCGTGTTCGTGGTGTTCATCCTCTGGCTGATCGGCGTGTACAACGCGCTGGTTCGGCTTCGCAGCCAGGTCCAGAACTCCTGGGCGCAAATTGATGTGCAACTCAAGCGGCGGTGGGACCTGATCCCGAACCTCGTCGAGACGGTCAAAGGGTACACCAAACACGAGGCGGAGACGCTCCAAAAGGTCACCGAAGCGCGAAACATCGCGCAGCGCGCCGCCGGGCAAGGCGTCGCCAAGCAGGCAGAGGCGGAGTCCATGCTTTCGGGCGCGTTGAGCCGGCTTCTCGTCGTGGTGGAAGCGTACCCGGAGCTGAAAGCCAACCAGAACTACCTCGCGCTTCAGGAGGAGCTCACTTCGACGGAGAACAAGATCGGGTTTGCCCGCCAGTTCTACAATGACACCGTCATGAGATTCAACGTGAAGACTCAGATGTTCCCGACGAGCATCGCGGCGGGCTTGTTCCACTTCAGGGCGGCGGACTTCTTTGAGTTGAAAGACACGGCGGCGCGCGAGGCGCCAAAAGTGCAATTCTGAGACTGGGGCGGTCCGGGGCGGACGACAGGCAGCAGATTTCAGCGCAGAGGACGCTGAGGTCGCAGGGAGAACGCTGAGAAGGCAAGGAGTTTCCTCTGCGCTCTCTGCGCTCTCAGCGGTTTCTAACCTCTACTCGAAAGACCATGTGGGAAATCATACGAGCGAATAAGCGAAAATCGGTTGTGCTGATTACGGTCATGGGCGTCCTCATGGTCGGCGCGGGGATGCTCACCGTGGAAGCCTTTGCGCCGGGAGCTTACATGACCGGAGGCGTCATCGCGCTTGTCCTCTGGACATTCCTCTCGCTTACGAGTTACTACAGCGGCGACTCCATTTTTCTGTCGAGCGCGGGTGCACGAGAAATACACAAGGACGACCATCCGACGCTCCATAACATTGTCGAGGAGATGTGCATTGCGTCCGGCATATCGAAACTGCCCAGGATTTACATCATTGACGACAACCGCCCGAACGCCTTTGCGGTTGGGCGAGACCCAGAGCATGCATCCGTCGCTGTTACCGCGGGCCTTTTGAATCGCCTGAACCGTGATGAAGTACAGGGCGTCATTGCGCACGAGTTGTCGCACATCCAGAATCGCGACACGCTCTACGTCATGGTCGCCGCCGTGATGGTTGGCGTCATCGCAATGATGGCGGACTTCTTCCTGCGGAACATCCGTTTCGCGGGCGGGAGACACCGAAGCCGACGAAGCAGGGGCGGCGGACAGGCGCAGGCGGTGATATTGCTTATCGCAGTCCTTTTCGCCATACTCGGTCCGCTTGCCGCGCAGCTCCTCTATTTCGCGCTTTCCCGACGGCGGGAATACCTTGCCGATGCTTGCGGCGCACTATTCACGCGCTACCCCGAAGGACTCGCCTCCGCTCTGGACAAGATTTCGTCGAATCCCGGACTGAAGGATAAGAAGAACCGGGCGATGGCGCCGATGTACATCGTCAATCCCTTCCAGGAGGCCCGTTCAGCCGACGGCGGCCTCGGCTCGACCCATCCACCGACGAGCGAGCGCATTCGGGTTCTTCGCTCGATGGCGGGAGCATCTCTGAATGACTACGAAGAAGCCTTCGCCAACACGAGGAATCAGGCAATCGTCCCGAAGAGTGCGCTGGAAACATCGCGACCGGTCGGCATCCGACCGCCCTGGAAGGAACAAAAGCCCGAGGCGCCCGAACCGGACGTGCGGAAGAGGACGAGGGAGACTGGCGACCTGCTCCGCAAGCTGAACAACTTCTCGTTTATCAATTGTCCTTGCGGAGTGCTCCTCAAGGTGCCGCCGTCGTTTCGTTCTCCGAAAGTGAAATGCCCTCGGTGCAGTCGCATGCATGACGTGTCCGCGGCCAAGCACACACCCGTCCCTTGATGGTAGGACAGCGCCAGCATGCGAGTTTGGCGTTGAGCAGTGGCGATCGGGACGCTCACCTCAAGAAGGGGCAGAATACATGGAGCAGCCGTACGTGACATCGGATTCCATTGGGCACAAGGCGCGAGTCTGGCTCGAGAAGATTGCGCCGTTTAATGAGCATAGGATGGAATTGGACAAAGAGAAGGCGGCACTCCTCGTCATTGACATGCAGCGATTCTTCCTCGACGACGCTTCTTCCACGTTCACGTGCGGCGGGCTTGCCATTCTCCCCAATGTCAAACGGCTGATAAGCGCTTTTCGGGAGGCGGGTCGCCCAGTCATTTACACGCGCCACGTGCACCATCCCGACGGGATTGACGCGGGAATCATGGGGTGGTGGTGGCAGGGAATGTGTGTCGAGGCGACCGCGGAAAGTGAAGTTCATCCCGACGTTGCGCCACTTCCGAATGAGAAAGTCGTTCTGAAGCACCGCTATTCTGCATTCTACAATACGGACCTGGAAACGGTGCTGCGGTGCCTCAAGATCGAGGACCTCGTCATCTCCGGCATTATGACAAACATGTGCTGTGAATCAACCGCGCGGGATGCCTATTATCGGGATTACCGGGTCTTCTTCCTCGCCGACGGAACGGGCACGCTCAACGAGGAAATGCATCTTGCGAGCCTCCTCAACCTCGCTTTCGGTTTCGCCTTCGTCACGACCACCGACGAGATTCTGAGGCAGATCAGCCTATAGAGAAGTGTGCCTCGCCTTCGCTGTACCTTCCGTGATTTCAAGGACCCATATCTTGCTCGTAGCTTGAGGTCTGGCGCAGCGCTACCAGAGTAGGTGCGGATTAACGAGCCTAACCCGCGACAGCCCCGCTTCTTGGCAAATCTCGGCGCAGCGCTGGGCGTCCTTCCAAGAGGTTCGCGGCAGGTCGCTCATGTAGAAGTGCGGGTAGCATCCCAAAAGAGTGTACGGAATGGCGGGATTCAGCTCGGCGATGAAGTGAGCGATGCCGGAGATTTCGGTCTCGTCCATGTAGCCGGGGACGAGCAGCGTGCTCACAATGAGGAAGGGGGGATCCGGCCTTTTCAACGACAAATCTACCAAATGGCGGAAATTCTCAAGGGTTCTTTTGTTGGTGACACCGGTCAGGGCAATGTGAACGTTTTCATTCCACGCTTTCAGGTCAAATTTGACGCAGCCGCCCGATTCAAAACTCAGCTCTGCCGCGCGGTCAAGGAAGCCGCGGTCCATGCTCCCGTTCGTCTCCCAGCAGATTCTGAGAATCTTCCCCTTGCACTTCTCTCTCGCAACCTCTGATGCCTTGATGGCGTGCTGAATTTGCGGTGTCGGATCGCCCCCGAAGAAGCAGATGCAGGCGGTCGTTTCGTCAACGGCGTCAACCATCTCCTCGACGGAGCGAGGTTCGTCCCGGTTTTCTGGTCGGCGGAAATGCCAGTTCTGGCAGAAGAGACAGTCGAAGGAGCACGCGCAATAAAAGACGGCTAAATTCTTGTAGCCTCGCTCAGCGCCCTTGCAGTGGGCATACCGAGGGTAGCCGGAACCGGTCCCGCCGGGGCAGACCCAGTCTCCCACGCAATTGGTCGGGAGGTGATCGTGATACCACTCAACAAATGCACGCTCGGGACCGCCCGAACGCTCGACGAGATTTCCTCGGATATTCTTCCTGACGCCGCAATAGCCAAGCTGCCCGTCTGCAAGAGAGCACCTGTTCACGCATACCGAGCACCTGACTCCGCCTCTGCTCCGAGGAACGGCGGGAGGAAGACCGAATCGCTCATGATTCTCGGCGTGCATGGCCGCGGCAGTCCGCAGGATTTCCTTGCCACCTTTGCGCAGGCAGTCCACGCAGACCCCAATCGCCTGGCTTATGGCGTTCGACTCCCGCCCGCACTTTGCACAGCCATGGGAAGATTGCGGTGCAACCGGCTCTCTTGGTGTCATAAGGAGCGTTCATCCTCCTCGTCGCCGACGTTAGGGGACTGTTACTGAGATTCCCGAACGTCCGGACAAACGGCTAAGGTGGTACCGCAGGGTGATTGCGTTCTGCACGGCATATCCGGCGTAGTCGTTGTTGAAGTAGACAAATCCGTCACACCCCTCTCTCGCGAGCTCGACGATATTCCGCGCCCACTCCTTCAATTGTCTATCGCTGTAGCAGGTGGTGTACCAACCGCCCTCGCCGTGCATTCTGACGTAGGCAAAGGGAGCGGTTGCCTGAAGGTGCGTTTTCAATTCGGGGGCGCTCACGATGCAGTACGCCACGCCCTCAGAACGAAGAAGGGCAAAGGTTTCGTCGTCCGACCACGATTCATTTCGGAACTCGACGGCGTGCTTGATGTCCTTGGGTAAAAGCTTGAGGAACGACGCAAGCAGGGGAATATCGTTTTTCATTGACGGCGGAACCTGGTGGAGAACAACCCCCAACTTGTGCTCGAGGCGCCTCGCCCTGTCGAAGAATTGCTTGAGGAGGGGGCTGACGTCTTTCAGTTTCTTCCGGTGGGTGACCAGCCGGTTCATCTTTAAAGTGAACACAAAATCGTCGGGCGTGCTGTCCCTCCAACTGTCCATCGTCTTCTCGAGCGGCATATGGTAGAAGGTCGAGTTCACCTCGACGGTCGAGAAAGTCTGCGTGTAGAAGGAAAGCCAGTCCTTTCTCTTGAGGTCGTCGGGATAGAAAACTCCCTGCCAGTGATCATAGCTCCAACCGGATGTGCCAATCAGCCACTTCATCGTAGGAGCCGCGAACAGGTTTGCGGAGAAGATTTGGGTACTCATCGAGTGCGAGCCACATTGCGGTCGCTGCTCTTCTCGGAGTATAGACTTGTGAGTCTCCAAGGGCAAGGCGTTTGGGGGAAAGAGCGGGGCTCGGTAAGAGGCTGCTCGGCGGCAGCTCGGGGTCAGTCAGGTCTTCTGATGCGGCTGCGCAGCATCTCGATGAAAGGCTCGATCCGGACGGTGACCTGTTCGCGGTCCTCGGGCGAGTAGTCGGTCTCGATTTCGAGGAAGGGGATGTCCAACTCCCGGAATTTCTTCCTGAAGCTGCCAGCCTCCGCTTGGTAGAGGTAGCAGGTTCTCAGATTGTGGTATATGATTCCCCCAACGCGGTATCGTCGAGCCAGCGTGATATTTCGGTAAATCCGGTCATCGTTGGGGACAAAGCAGGGGCAGGTGCACGCGAGGGCGTACCGCTCCGCGAGCGCTCGCAGCATGTCATCCATCGTGGGCTCGTCTATCTTGACGGGGTCGTAGAAAACCCTCGCGCCGGAGCAGAGCTCCTCTGCGACGATCTCACCCCCCGCTTCCTCGATCGCTTCCGGCACTTTCCAGTTGGGCCAGATGATGGGCGCCCCGGTGAGAAGGAGCCTTGGACCGGGCTTCGAGCTATCGTTCCTGGCTTGCTCCTGCTGCGCTTCCGAGACCAAGTGGAACACGGCGCTGGTCCAGGACGGAATGTCGCTGTAAAACGAGACGTTCATCACAAGGAGAACGTCGCTTCCCCGAACCCGAGGGACATCGGCGAGCAGACAATCGGCAAGCTGCCGCGTGGCGAGGTTTGCCTGTTGATAGGTCCTTATGCTTTCGAGAAGTCTTTGTCGAGAAAGACTACGACCGGTGATTTCCTCGAGAAAGCGAATCAAGGACGAAAGGCTGCTCAGGCGCTCGCGCTGGGCGGAAGGTTCCCTCTTATTGGCTGGGATTTGCATCCTGAGGGTCGGGAGGCGGCTCGCAACGAGATCAGCAAGTTGGGTCTTCCAGTCGCACACGGTTGGGATGATGACCGCGTCTATCTGAGAAAGGGTGGACTCGCTGCCTGCGCGGAGGAGCTGATATGACGACGTAACCACTGGACAACAATCACGGGGCAGCTCAGCGTTTGGACTCGCGGGCATGCCAGAGCAAAGGCGCACAGGCACGGCGTCAAAAGCTGCGATCAGCTCCTGGGGGACCATCGCGCAATAGAACCCGACGACCTTCCGTCCCTCCGCCCTTGCTTTGTCAATCGAGGGCGGCTGGAGCGCTTGCGCCGCAAGGTTATGAAAATACTTCATCGCCGGGAGGCTCTCCTTTCGCGAGCGCAGCCTATCAACGGCGGCCGCAATCGGGTCGCTGAGACTCCTGCCAGCAGAGAAGCCAGTATTATGTGAAGACTGGTCCACGACGGCTCTATTCCTTCGGGCGTCTGGGCAGGCCGGTTCAGGCAGTGAGGCATGGTGTTGCCGTCCCCCGTCGGAATCGTATGCGCCCGCCCGTTCAATTGTTTTTCCGCTTCAGATTGGCGAGGACGTGATTCATCAGTTCCTTGACCACCTCTCCCTTCGTGGTTGGGAAGGAAAGCATGAGAACGTTCCCCTCCCGGAAGAGAATGGTCTGCTTGCCGTTTCTCTCGACGAGCTCCGCCCACGGCCGGTTCGTCGTCGAGGTTTTCAGGCTGCCCTTCATGCCGTCAATAAACATCTGGGCGGCGACTTCCGACTTTTTGGGAGATTCATACCGGAGCACGATGAGTTCGCATTTCGCCTTATCAAGGAGAAATTGCCCGTAGGCGGCTTCCACGTCGTAGGGCTTGGTCAGGTCATCGCCCACCTGAAGGACATTCTCCTCGCCGAGATAGGTCAGTCTCTCGAGCGCATTTCGGTAGTGGAAATACGCGACCGAATGCGGGACGAGGTTCTTTGCAGGCAGGGTCTGGACAATGGAGGGCTTGGAGTACTGCTTTGAGAATTGCGCGTCAACGGCTTTGGCGAAGCTCAGAATCTCGTCGGGGGACGCTTCCGCTTTCCCCAGGTCGCTGACCGCGATGTAGTAGTCGCCTTTCCACATGTGCAGGACCCGCCCATCGAGGGAGGCTTCGTTTCCGATATCAACCGGCTTGGGCGAACCGATCCTCATGATGGAGAAAAGCCCGAAGGCGTTCTCCGGGGTGTCGAAGCGGTAGCTGAACGCCTCGATGCGCTTGTCGCCGCTGATGAAGAATCTCCTCTCGGAATCTTTGAAGTTGAAGCCCATGTGAAAGTCGGCATAGCCGTCAATCGCGTCGTAGAGCGCCTTGCCGACATAGCTCTGAACGTCCGTCGCCTGCCAGCCAGCGACTTGAATCTCTGATAG
This sequence comes from uncultured Verrucomicrobiota bacterium, assembly GCA_964516325.1. GTDB lineage: Bacteria > Auribacterota > JABMQX01 > JABMQX01 > JABMQX01 > CAZFAP01. The sequence goes on along the minus strand of CAZFAP010000051.1, from coordinate 13,685 downwards.
CAAAATCTTCTCAGACCCGAAACCGCTGCCCGCATCAGTCAAAAGAAGAAGAGCCGAGAGGGCGGCTGCCCATACCAGGATTTTTGGTCTCGATGCCATTGTCATCAGACTCCTATCTCCTCGGACAACATGTGGCGCCAAGGCGAATTGGGCACTTGCCCCCGCCAGAAGACCGAAGTTCTCGTCGAGATTATAGCACACGACGAGAGCCATGCGCCCGGGCCAGAATCAGAGGCGGCCCGAATCGGCTCCGGCGCGACCTCCCTTCCTCGACAAAGAGTCCCTGGCAATGAGTGCTGCTCCTATCGCCGTGACGACTTGCGGCGAATCGGGGACGATCAGCGCCGTGCCCAGTTCCTCTTCGAACGCTCTGACCAGGCCGCAATTCAGCGCGGGCCCGCCGTCGAAGAACACGGCTTCGCGCACGCCAACCGAAGCCGCCAGGGCGCCGACTCGCCGGGCCACCGCGCGATGCAGCGCCGCAACAATGTCCGGGACGCTTTCTCCCTGAGATATAAGGGAAACGACCTCCGACTCCGCAAACACGGTGCACATGCTGCTTATCTCAAGCGGCTTAATTGATTTGAGGGAAATGTCGCCGAGAGCATCCAGGTTTATTTCCAGAATGCGCGAGAGAACCTCCAGGAATCGCCCCGTCCCTGCGGCGCACTTATCATTCATCGCGAAGCCTACCACGCGCCCGGATTCATCGAGAGAGAGAACCTTGCTATCCTGACCCCCGACGTCAATTACTGTACCGATGGCGACATTTCCCTTGCTAACCCAGACGGCCCCTTTAGCATTCGCAGTGATCTCGCTGACAACTTCGTTGGAGAAATGAATCAGCCTTCGTCCGTAGCCGGTGGAGACCGCGTACTCAATGTCGGACCATTCCCTTCCTGCGGACTCCAATGCGGCCGCGAGCAGAGCATTCGCTGTCTTCTGGCAGTTCGGCCCGGTGGGGCAGACTTCTGCCGCAAGGACGCTTGAGTTCTCCATCAAGACGAGTTTCGCCGCTGTGGAACCGACATCAACGCCGACGACTAAGCCCACGCTGCGCCCCTCCTTGCAAGAAGCATCTCGATGAAAGGCTGAATTCTGGCGAGCAGCCGCCGGTTCTCGTTCTCCTCTCCTTCGGTCTCGAGGAGAATCGAGGGGATACCTCGATCCCGCAACCGCGCTATAAATCCTGGCATTTTCATTTGAAGTCTCGCGCACGCCCTGTAAACGTGCACGACCACGCCGTGCACGTTAAAGCCGTCAATCGCACGGAAGATCGCATCCTCGTCGTCTGCGCCCACCAACGAACAAAAAGCAGTCCTCGCCCAGCGAGCGACAAGCCCCTTGAAAGTCGCCTCGCCGTCCCGGGACGACGTTCCCGCCGTCCGTAGCAAGCTCAGGCGAGAATGGAAGTCATTGCAGACGACCTTTGCACCCGCCTCCTCGATGAGCTCGACGAGGTTCCCTTGCTTCCAAATCACTGGAGAACCCACGACAAGGATTCGGGGGGCCGAACTGGGCGAGTCGTCTCTCTGTCCATTCGAGCGTCGCTCGACCGTTCGGACGACCGAACGGCAGTGCTCTGTCCACCGAGAAATGTCATCCCTCATAAACGATTGTTGGACAGCCAATGCATCCGCTCCCGAGAGCGAGCATGCCGGGTCTATTTGGAGGCGCTGAAGACTCACGAGGGCTCCGTAACCCCTGGAAACGCTTTCGCGAGCGAACCGCAGGTTTCCCGGCGTCAGTGGAAGGTCGGTGACGATGGCCATTTCGCGAGCAAGCCTTTTCAGGTCGGACTCGATACTGCTGACGCTTATTGAGGAGGGTGACTCAAGCATGAATACCTGGACGGAATCGGCAAGAAGGTCGCTGAGCTTCCGCTTCCAATCGCAGGTTCCTGGCACGACGACGGCATCTAATAACCCTTGCTGGGTTAGCGCTCGCGCGCCCGCATACGAGGCCGCAACGATTGGACAAACGTCTCTCGACAGCTCTCGACGAGATTTCTTCTCCTCCTCCGACCGGGCGACGAGCCAGACGGGAACGCCCCCGGACGCGAGAACGACCTCTGCGGGAGCACCCCAGCCCAGCAAACCTATTACCTTGCGGCCAGTCGCCTTCTCGTCTTGAAGCCATTCCATCGTCCGGTGGGTGCGCAGACACGACCCGAAATAATCCATCTCGGGAGGGGATGCCAGGGCGCTGTCCAACGCTGTCATCTCTCCTGACGAAATGTCCGAAAACGTCGTCATCGTGTCCTTCGCCTTTCGCGCTGGGTGGAGCCCAGGCTCCTACTTCAGCACCGCCTCCAATAGGAGGACTCGGTTCGTGGCGGCATCCTGCCCATTCGAGCTGAGGCACGCAACCCGTCCCGAATCGTCTGCATCGTTAACCGCGATAGCGAGGCGGAGCGTAGCCCCTTGCTCCCATTTCACGTAGGGGAAATTCATCAGCGGAATCGCCGCCTCGATGAGGTATCCGTCGGAGGTCGCTTTGCTTATCACTTCCTCCTCAATCCCGTACTTATTGTTGCTCACGAGGTCGAGGTCAAACGTCGGGTAGCCGAAGACCGCGGTTGGCTTCTTCAGGAGCCCGACGGCGGGAACCAGGTGTAGCTTGTAGAAACCCTCCGTCATCTCGGGCTCCTGAAAGCGCGCGGACCGAGTGTCCACGAATAGGACCACCGAATCGCCCGCCGTCAGATTGAAATCGTCAACGAAGGGCGACTTGTCCTTGGCTTCCACTGCCAGATAGAGGAATCTGTCGTCGTAGGCGACCCTTGCATTCGCCCGAGCAGGGGAATCCTCCGAGCCGCCGGATTCTCCAGGAGGACTTGCGAGCCTCAGGCTCATTGCCGAGATTCCGGCTGTGCTCCAGTCCTCAAGCTGCCCGTCAACAGTCAGCCTTCCAGCAGTGACCCTCCTGATCTCCAACGAACTCCCGTCGCCGCCGACGCTGGCAAAAGCGGGCTGCGACGCGTCCACGAGCTTCTTCTCGACCGCCTGCTGGTAAAGATGGCGGAGCTCGTCGAGGCGAACGACTTTGACCCCGCCGCCCAGACCCTGCGTGGCGCGGGCGATCTCTCCCACGACATCGTCATCCTCCGAGAACGCGGTCTCATCCAGCCCCACGACGATGAACTTCTCGGGGAAACGAGAGATCGTGTCCTTCAGAGAAGCGAGAGCCTTCTTGGGATTGTCCATGTCAACGAAGGTGCAGAAGATCGGTTTTTGACCGAGCACGAAGCTCGACTTCGGCAGGTAACTTCTCGCCGCCTTTCTTCCGTAGAGCATCGCCTTCAGGCCCGTGAGGCTGTTGACGAACATCTGCTCGGTGGCGGGGTCGGACTGCTCGACCCACAGCTCACTGAGGTCCATGTAGCCCATGTACTTGTTAGTTTCCTTAAGATAGTCGCCGACGAGGTTCGCTTTGTCCCTGAGAACCGCTCCATAAACCGACGGGAACATCTCACCCAGCCCGCCGAAGTCTGCCACGAAGTAGTCGTTTTCCGTCGCTGTGTTGTAGAAATACGTCAGAATGTTGGGGCATGCGTCAGCGGCGGTCAGCGGAAGCGACCAGTTCATCGGCACGGAGCCGCGCGACTCATAGTCCCAGTGGACAGCGCGGCTGGACATCAGACGGGCGATGCTGTTGCCGTTCGTGAGAACGAAGCTGATGTACGTTTTCGAGGGATCGAGTTCTCGAAATTGGATTTCCTTCTGCCGGTACGTCGTCCTCTGCGGGCGCCTCTCGCCGGAATGGAGGCTGATATTCTTCGCGGCGCCGAAATCAACGAAGAACTTCCCGAACCGCGAGAAGAGCCGCAGCAGCCGGACACGATCGTTCAAGAATTCCTCGCCCGTCCTGCCGCTCAGGCAGCCGATGATGGGGATGTTCACTGGGCTTTGGCCGAGGACGTACTCCAGTTGCTTCTCGTCCCTCTTCGTATCGCCTCCCGCGTGGAAGCAGAACACTTTGAACTGGATGGCGTAGTCGGTCAGGTCGTTGCCTGGGACCGGTGCGCCGAGCGGCGGAACGAAGCAGATCGCGTGATGGTCGCAATTCTTCCACAGGTTGTTGAACGCCCACGCATAGACTCTTCGGGCGGCTTCCTCCTCGTCGCCATTGCAGGCGGAAATCATCCAATCCTTCTGGTCTCGCGTGTCGAGAATTACGGGGAGAGGGGTTCGGTCGCCGAGCGATGGGTTTTCGACTTTCGCCCGACTGAGCTTCTCGTAAAGTCCTGGCGTAAGGGGGATCGCTTGTTCCACGCCGCAGAGTGTGCGGACGACGTTGAGGACCGCGCGGGGCTGAGCGGGTTTCGCATTCGGGTCGAGAAGCGCGGGGTCGTAGATGACCAGCCCTTTGATCATCACCGGCTGAAGCTCGTTGTAGAACCTCTTGACCGCCAGCAGAAATTGGTCTCTGTCAATTCGGTAGCCGACCTCCTGCGTTATGATTCGATTGCCGAAGTAGGGGCCCTTAAAGGGTGCGCCCGTGATGCCATCATGCCAGGGCGCCTTCCTTCCCCCGTACCAGAAGTCTCCTTTCTCGACGAGATACCAGATCGGCGCCCGCCGGTTCACCAGCCCCACGACCGCCTGCGCAAGGAACTTCTCGTCGGGCGTCATCCCATCGGTGTTGACGGTCATGAGCTTTCCCATTCCCGGGCAGACCGCTCTGGGCAACACGCCTTCGTAGAGCTTCATCTCCTCGACCGGCGCCAGGTCAACCTTCCGCCAACAGTCGCACCAGTGTCCGGTGAAATAGTTCTGATACGGATCGCTGGCGAGGTCCGCCGCGGTCAAAGGAGAACTCAAGCCTGAAGAGTTGTCGCCCAGGGCTTTCGTGCCGTGATTCTTGACCCAAAAATATCCGGTCGTCGCAAAGAAGGAAATTGTGATCAGCGTCGCTGAGACCCTTGCAAAACGCTTCATGCCTTCTCCTTCACTTTGGTTCTTGTTTGGAGCACTGCGAATAATCCTGAGCAGCCATCCTCCGATTTTCCTCAATTCGGAACGCCTGTCTGTCCTCCACTGAAGTAACCGTAGCTTGAGCCAAAAATCGGCAGCCCGACGAAAGTAGCCCGGAGCACACGGTCTTCCGGGCAGTTCTCCACGCACTTCAGGCATAGGACGCAGTCGCGGTCGAGGACAGCCGATTTGTCTCTTTCCATATACGTCCGACTCAAGTCCATGGGGCATACTCTTGCGCAGACGCCGCACCTTGTGCAGGCGATAGTATCTTTTTTCAAGCCGAGAAGCGAAAAGTTGTTCAGCCGAATCACGCTCATCACGGCGCCGAGAGGGCAGAGCCGACACCAGAATCTCCTCGACAAGAAAGCGCCCACGCCGAACAGACCCACAAAGCCGATGCTCAGCCAGCTCATAACCCGGCTGACCGAACTGAAGCGGTCAATCTTCAGGAAGTCGGCGCTCTTTCCCTCGACCAGCGGAATCAACTGCCTCGACGGGCAGAGCTGGCAGTACGGTCGAAAAAGGTCCGTGTTATATCTGTAGAGCTTTGATCCGGGCCAGCCGATCACCAGGGCGATAAAGAGCGCTGTCACAAGAAGACCGTAAGAAAAGGATCGCAAGACCCGTCGCCCACGCTCCCTGAAACTAACCCTTCTCAGCCGGAATCGGCATCGGAGCTTCGTGATGAGGTCCTGAAGAAAGCCGAGGGGACAAGCCCAGCCGCACCACATTCGCCCGCCGACAATTCCGAGCACGATGAAGAAGATGCTTGGCTCGATGAGCTTCCGATAAAAATTGTCGCTGTCTCGCGTCAGGATCGTTTGAAGGTCATAGAGGTAACATTTGGCGACGTGGGCGCCGTATTCGCAAGAGAAGCTGGGCAGGGACGGCTCGGCGCCAAGCACTCTGAGTCTGCGCACGCCCCACATGCCCAGATAGACGAGGCAGACGAACATCGCCGCCTGCACGACGAATCTTAGCCTCGACACGCGGTATATTCGCAACTTCTCGCCTCCAGCATGCCTTTTCGGTGTGCTCCACGCCGGTGGCTCCGGCCACTGTCACTGAAGCGTCATCGCCACAATCCGAATGTCCTTTATGCCCTGATCCTCGAGTCCGGTTGTGGTCGAGTCATGACGCGGAAAGATAATCTTGTCTATGATTCTCCGCCGCCCAAGACTCACAGCCACGTGGTACATATATATCGGTGACGTCATGGTCTCCAGTTCTTGCCCGTTGCAGAGATGAACCTCGGTGTCGCGGAAGGCGGCGTCCAAGGCGCCTCTTTTTGAGACGTCGCGCAGAAGCTCCTCGCTTTGGAGCCACGGCCCCACGGTGGTCCGATAGTTTTCATAGCTGCCGTCGGCCAACTCGACCCGAACCATGGAGTTAACGATCCGTCTGTCGTCGGTGACGTTGAAACAAAGCAGATGGATTTTTTCTGCGGAGACATCGTCAATGTCAAGGTGCTGCCCGTCCTGGGTCATCACGTTGCAGAAGAAATCCACGTCCTCGCGGACCGTGCGTGTCTTCTCAACCGAAAGGTAGGGAAGGCACGGGAACTGAAATGCGACTTCCGGGTGATTCGGGCAGCGAAGCACGTCGGGGATATGTTTCTCCTCGAATGTCGGTCCCTTTTCCAGAGAACTCAGGTTGTTCACGTACCGGTCGTGGTCTCGGGTGATGGCGTAAACGTTATACGCGGGCGTCACGTCAACGACGCCTCCTTCCCAGACTCCGACCCGGATGTTCCTTTCGTCGGTGAGGGCATTGACGTGCTGCTGGTGAATGGCACGCCACTGCTTCGCGTAGCTTTCGGTACTCGAGAACATCGGATGCTGAGTCATCGTCTGCCATTGCGCGAGCGCGAGTTCTCTACATTCTGTCGCGAGATCGCCGGGCTCCAGACTGCTGTCAAGGCCCAGGGAGTCCGCGAGGAGACGACAGCCCGGTCCCGTCACTCGTCCAGCCCTGAGATTCTCGTAACAGTCCTCGTAAACCTTGGCGAGCAGAGTATAGTACGGGAGGTATCCGGGACTTTGTCGGATCGCTCCGTTCAGGATACCGAGCGTCGAGCGATAGTCCGCCCGCACAAAGTCACCAGCGGCAAAGTCTCGTTGGACCTCGATGTAGCGGCTTCTCGCCCCGGGGAAGCTCTTGTCGTAATTCCGCTCCGGGCGCCTCGCCGAGAAGAGCGGCTGAAAGCTTCTTCCCTTGAGCGTGTAGCCTGCGGCAAAGCCGAATGCCGCTGCCGCCGCCACTGCCAAATTGTAAACGTATTTCAGTTTTGCTCTCGTCACCGTACGCCTCACGCGTAAGCCGAAACCACGGGCGGGATGCTCGATTCGCCCTGCAATTCAGTCCAATGTCCGTGACCGCGCGGCGTCCCGTCCTTTAGCCCGATGAAGCCCCCGCAATCTCCGTCGCGTATTTGCGTACATGGGGGAGCGATTTCATCAATTTCTTCGCGTACTTGTTTGATGGATCAATGCGCAGAACCCCCTGGAGCCTCTCCTTCGCCACGGAGTAGTTCCCTTCGGCGTAGTCGAGCACCGCCAGACTGATGTACGCGGGAACGAACTTGCGGTCCGCTTCGATGGCTCGCTCAAGCTCTTGCCGCGCCTTGCTCCATTCGCCAAGCTTCGCGTAGCTCAGTCCGAGACCGTACCTCGCCTGCCCATTTCCTCCGTCAAGCTCCAGTGCACGTCCATAGCATGATTTCGCGAAGTCGTAGCGACCCCGGGCATAGAATCCTTCTCCAAGCTCCGCGTGCGTCGAGGAGTAATCCTTTCGGTCAGCGATAGCCTGCTTGATTTCCAGCTCGGGGTCGCACTCACATCCCGGGCCGAGAAATTCGTGCCGGTGGGGACCGCAGTCCAGAGCCTGCTCAGGATTGACGTCTATTCGGAAGCCGCCTTTCCCATCCTCGCGATTGAAATAGATTGCCAACCCGACGATGAGCGCCGCAAGCGAGACATACGACGCAACGCGGAAAATCATCGGAAACATATTCTCTGTCCTTTCATAAAAACGTGAAAGTTGTCTATTCGGTAGAGGAGCGTTTTCCCGTCGCGGTCGTAAACGGAGATTTCGTGCGGCGTGGCGTTATTGAGTCCTTCCTGAAACTCCTGCGCTCTCGGCGGGAAAGCCACATATTCCGTGAGACTCAGACGACAGACCCCGTTCTCGTCGCTGACGCCGCGAACAATCTCCGTCCGGGGATTGCCCTCCGCGCTGCGGGCGACAACGTGCAAACCGCCCTTCGGGACCTCAACCACGATCGTCCATTTTCTGACGACTTTCCCCGACAGGGAACCGAACCTGACGCTCCTGAAATCGCAATCGGTCAAGGTGATGTCGCCGCTCCCGGCGTTGAAAACGTCCGTTACGACACCGCGGAAAACCGAGTCACGGATTTCGAGGGGTTGCGGGCAACGCCCAATGCGGATGCCATAGTTTGCGTTGTCTATGAAGCGACAGTCGCGGATGTCGAGTTGCTGTCTTTCCTGTAGTTCGCACGAAAGGGCACTATCTTGCGTATAGGAAATCGTCGAGCTCACCAACTCCACAGACGCCCCGGGCTCGATGACGCACCCGATGTTTCCGGAGACGTCGCTGTTCTCGGCGATAAGTGTGCCACGCACGATGAGAACATTCGGATCGGAGCATTTGTCGTCGGTCTCGTGGATGGCGGCGAGCTTCCCCCGCTTCAGGTGAAGTTCCCCGGCCTCGCCTGGCGAAGCCGCCACCTCTATCCTGACAGCCCCGCACCGCGAGATGTTCATCTCGAGAGCCTGAGGCTGCGAGGGGGAGGCGTCAGAGGCTTCGTCTGAGCCGACGAAAAGGCTGCCCTTGATAACAAGGTTGCGGTTGGCGACGGCGAGGTTCTGTTCAGGGTCGAAACTAAAAATCTCCGGGGCCGCTATGTCCTGAGCGACGGATGCGAGGGTGTTGGTTTTTCCCGCGACAACGATCCTGTCCCCCTGGAGATAGGCTGCTCCAGGGCAGTGATTCAGGATTGAGACCCAGACCAGGGCTGAAAGGACCCTGACCCTTGCGGCTTTCATGGTGAAGATACTTTTTCTCCGATTCAAAACTCGATGACCGACCCCTTCCCGCAGGCTTTTGATACCAGAAAATCTCAACGCCGACAACTCACTTTTTGTTCCCGCCCGCCCAACCGGAAAAGAATGCCTATGGCGGCTAAAGTGCCGAGAACGGTCAGACCCACTTTGAGGAGCATGATTCGTCCGTAGAGGGAGCGAGAATGCTTCGCTGCTCCCAGCTCACCGACGGTATAGGCGTGGACTTTCCCGTCGTAGAAAGGTGCGAAGATGCTCCACTGACCATTGAGAGAGGCTGCTATGGGACTCGACCAGATGGAGTCCCCGACGATGCGGTATCCCCAGAGGAATCGTCCCGGGCGATACCGGCGCATCTCTCGTCCCGTCCACGCGTCCAGGAGATAGAGGTAATCGTCCCCGGAAGCTATGGCGGCAAGCGTTCGTGCCCCGGTGTGGAAAATGGCTGGCGACGAGAAAACGTCTCCTTTTGTGAAGAACCTCCAGCGGAGACGGCCGGTTCGAGCATTGAGACAGTACACCGATTGGTCGTGGCTTCCGAATATGACGAACGCCTCCCCAGCCATCTCAGCGACTGCCGGGGACGAGTCAATCCACTGCCCCGCCTTGAAATCCCAGACGTGCGACCCGTCGCGCGCATCGAGAGCGGTAAAATCGCCGTAGCGCGAACCCACGAAGACAAGCGCCGGATCAGGGCTCCCGCAATAGGCCGGCGAACTGACAATCTCCCCCCGGCTGGTATATCTCCAGAGCGGCTGCCCTGTCTCCCCGTCGAGGCAATACGTGTTGCCGTCGCGGGCGGAGATATAGATGCGGGGGTGACCGTCCATCGCAGCCACGCATGGGCTGGATGGCGGGCTCTTGGAAAATGGGCGCTGCCAGATGCGCTGAGCATCCGTGCAATCGAGAAGAAGGGCTTCCGTCGTTTCGAGAGGCTGGGCGAACGAGGGGTCGTGAACCCACCAGCAAAAAAGGACGACTTTTCTTTCCCCCAGGTTGAAGACCGCTGGCGACGAAACGTACGCCTTCCCGACGGTGTATCGCCAGTCGGCAATCTGGTACGCCCAGACCTTCGCCCCGGTCGTTGCGTCGAGCGCGTAGAGAAGCCTCTCCGCTGAGCCAAAGAAGACAAGGGATCGCCCGCGAACTTCCGCAAGAGCCGGCGTGGAGGAGATTTCGCCGCCAGTCGTGTATCGCCAGAGTTCGTTTCCGGTGAACGCATCGAGCGCGTAAAGGTTCTTGTCGTAGCTGCCCACGAAGAGGATGACCCTGTCGTCAACCTTCCCAATCGAAGGAGAACTCCAGATGCTTATCCCCGGGCGGTATCCCCATGTCCAGAAGGCAGGCTTGAATGTCCATTCCCTTGCCTTCTCGTTGGCAGAGGTCTCGAAAACGCGCGAGGCATCATTCAGGGGACTTCCTCGAAACGACGCCCACTCCCTTTCGGGGTCTATTTGACCGGAGGCTGGGATGGCTTCGGTGGACGAGAGAAAGCAGAGTGCGACAACAGGTAGCACTGCAAACACCTTTTGTGGGACCCTGCTTCTCACGCGACGCCTTTCCCCTGACTGGCATAGGTGATGCACCCCGATGGGCAAGCATCGGCGCAGGCGAGGCACATCGTGCAGGCAGGGAGGTTAATCTTGCCTTTCTCAATCGCTCCCACCTCGCACACCTCCCCGCATTTGTCGCAGCCGGAGCAAGTCTCCGAGACGGCAATTCGCCGCAGGGCAACTCGATTCAGGTGGGAGCAGACGTAACCGAAGGGGCAGAGGTATCTACACCAGGCTCTTGCCGCCCAGATGCCCGATAACATAATCACCAGCGTCGAAAGAAGGCTCGCCCAGTCGTGAACGTTGCTGAATGCAAAGTGCACCGGCGAATACACGGAAATTCCGAAAAGAACCGAGAGGACGATTACCGATAGAGAGATAGCGCGGAAGGTTTTCAGAGCCCGTTCCCGGTGCGGGAAGAACATCGCAAAGCACACGATGACGACGAGAGAAATTGCCCAGAGGACAGCAGAATCCTCAGGGAACGGACGCCGATTGCTGAAGACGCCATGCACGACCCAGAGGAAAACCACAGTCGCCGCCCCAAGGGATGCTACTGTCGTCCAGTTTGCTCGCAGAACGTAGCCTTTTCTCTTCTGAAAAAGGCGTCGGGTCTTTGAAACGAGTTCCTGGAGCGAACCTGTCGGGCAAATCCAGCCGCAAAAGACCGCCCCTGAGTGGAAACTCGCTGAGATGATAACCACGGTCGTGCTCAGGAAATAGAACGCGTTGAGGTCATCCTTTCCGATGAGGCTGACGCCATGAAAGGCGTTCCGGATAAGCCCGAACACCCCGAGGCAAGACGTGACCACGAAAAAGAATACGAAAAGGCTCACCCCCTGGACTACGTGCCGCCAGAACTGCCGGCGCCTTTTGATCGCTGTGCAAAAAAGGGCGAGGAAGAAAACAGCAAGACACGCTGCCAGCTCCACGTAGCTTTCCTGAAACGGGATCAGCGTCCTGTTTAATACCTTCCAGTTCAAGAATCCGACCATTGCCTGCCTCAGGCGAGCGCGTTACTGGGCTGTTGGAATGACATGAACCGCGGCTGGATCAATCTCCAACCATGTCGAAGAGAGACACGAGAGACCGGTATGGAGGAATTGTTCCCTGCCGCACAGAACTATGACGTCTCCCATGTCGCATTTCACGACGACACGAACTGTCAACCCTCTTTCCTCGACGGACGCGACGGTCCCGGGAATTGACGGCTGGAGGCTTGCTCTCCCTGGGGGTTTGGAGCGCAGCGAGACGGCGTCGGGTCTGACGCAAACGAGAACCGCGCCTTCGTGCTGACATGCGACTGGAAAACGTCGCTCGCCAATCCTGACAAACGTCCTTCCGGTGGCATCCTGTTCCGCATGAGCCTCGAAGATATTTTCTGCGCCGATGAACCTCGCCACGAATTCGGATGCTGGCTCGGCGGTTATTTCATCGCGCGACCCAATCTGCGCGAGCCTTCCTTCGTTCAGGATGGCTATCCTATCCCCCATGGCGAATGCCTCGTTTCTGTCGTGAGTGACGTGAAGAGTCGTCGTACCCAGTTCGTCGTGCACCCGCCGGAGTTCCCCGCGCAGTTCCTCTCGCGTGTTCTGGTCGAGAAGACCTAACGGCTCGTCCATCAGAAGGACCGTCGGACCCACAGCCAGAGCGCGGGCGACCGCCGCCCTTTGTTTTTCGCCGCCGCTCAGTCCCTCGACGTTCCTGCCCAGGAGATGCCGAATTCTCAGCATGTCAACCAGAAGTTCCATCCTTTCTTGGATGTCCGCAGCCCGTTTTCTTCGGTAGCGTTTTCCGAAAGCAATGTTCTCGGCGACGCTCAGATGCGGAAACAAATTCGCCTCCTGGAAGACAAGACCGACGTCCCGCCTCTCCGGAGGGAATCTCGTAACGCTGGCGCCATTGAATAAGATTTCTCCGGCGTCGGGGAGTATCAGGCCGGCTATGGTCAGGAGCAAGACGGTCTTGCCGGCGCCGCTCGGTCCGAGGAGCACAAGGTATTCTCCGGGCTGAACCTCCAGCCGCTCAATCGAGAGCGTGAACGCCCCTAGGCTCTTCTCTATGTTCTTCAGAACAATCACGTTGGGTCAGACCTCCGGATGAACCTCCTGAACGCCGCGGAACGAACAAAATGCAATCCGACGAAAATCCACAGGCAAGTCAGAACCAACACAATAGCCACCGGGCGCGCCTGCTCGATTCCGGCTTGAGTGCTCCGGCTGAAGACGAGTACCGGGGCGGTCATTGGGTAATAAGCGAGGATTGCCACGGAGCCGACCTCGCTGATCGCCCTCGACCAGGTGAGGATGCACCCGACGAAAATGCCCCTTCCCGCGAGGGGGAGCGAAACTCGCCAGAAGGCTCCCGCGGGCGAGGCTCCGAGGCTTCGAGCAACGCTTTCGAGTTGCGGAGCGACCGCCTCAAAAGAAGTGAGCGCGGTCTTGATCAGAAACGGAGCGCTCACGAAAATCTGAGCCAGAACCACCCCCAGAAGCGTTCCGGGGACGTTCACCACGCCGCCAAGCATCCCCTTTGACCCAGCCACCCAAAGGAACGCGACTCCCACCGCCGATTGGGGGATGAGAATTGGCAGGTCAACCGCCGCCTCGAGGACTGCCTTGCCCCGAAACTTGGTCCGCGCAATACCGTAAGCGAGAGGCACACCGAACAGAAGGACAACGAACGTGCTGATCGTCGCCGAAATCAAGCTCGTCTTCAAAGCCAGAACAACCTCCGATTGCGAGAAAGTCTCCAGAACGGTCTGTGGTGAATCAAGCAGCACGAAGCAGACAATCGGAAACATCAACAGTCCAAAAACCGCCAGCCCAAAAGCTATCGCAGCGACGTGAAACCAGCCGTAAGCTCTTCGGTGCACCATGTGGGCCACCACGAAGACCGTTCCCACGACGATGAACGCCGCCCAGGGATGAGGCTGAGCGAAGATGTGTGACAGAACGAATATGGCGAAACCGAGCGCTTTCGCAGAATACACGAATCAAAGTGATTCTGCCTTCTCTCACGCGATAAGTAACAATATGGTCCTTGAAATCAAATTTATATTCCAACCAAAT
>CAZFAP010000050.1:0-27361 GCA_964516325.1 uncultured Verrucomicrobiota bacterium | reverse complement strand
ATCAACCTTTCTGCGGCGAAAAGGCTTTTGCCCACGACGGAGGCGTGCATGTGGACGCCGTGTTGAAGGGCGCCAGTTATCAGCACATTGATCCCGTGGCCGTCGGAAACAAGATGCGAATCGTCCTTTCAACGAATTCGGGCAAGGCGAGCGTCATGGGGGTGGCGAGGATCTTTGGGTACGACGTGGACAAGGACGACCCTCGCCTCCAGGCTATGCTCGACGAGATTCATCAAAAATGCGCGGAAGGATTCAACCTCGGACTCCTGGAGGACGAGCACGAACTGCTGACCCTGAAGCATTTCGGGGACGTGAAAACGGACATTGACATCCAGCGGTGCGATGTAACTTCCCATTATGCGAAGTACGAAGGGGATATCGAGCACGACAACTCGTGCGTTCTGAAGATCAGACTCAACGGAAAGGAGTATAAGGTCTTCGAGGACGACGAGAACGGCCCCGTGGCCATAAGTTTCAAAGCTATGCGGGAGGCGCTCGCCAAAGCCGGTCTTCCGACCAATTTCCGGTTGGTGAACTACGAGGTAGGGCTCCCGAAGAAATGCAACGTCGGGGCCGAGGCCAAGATTCAGGTCTATATCACCTACGCGACGGATGAGGGAGAGCTTATCACGACCTCCGGTTTTCACGAGGATATCGTGGTGGCGAGCCGCGAGTCGTTGATCAAGGTGGTTCTTCTTCTCGCGAGTCGCCAGCGAGGAAAGAAGCGCTCGCCCAAAAGCGCACAAACCGCTTAACCCCGGGCGGGGAAGAAGAGGAAGGGAATGGCTGACATCAAGGGAATCATCTTCGACCTCGACGATACTCTCTACGATTGCACGGAGTACCTTCGGGAAGCGGCGCACCGGCGTGCCGCAGAGGCGATGGTAAAAGCGGGTCTGCCTCTCACGCTCGACGAGGCGTATGAGATGCAGATGAACCTCATGCGAGAGCACGGCCCCCGCTTCAAGGCGTTTGCGCGGATCGCGGAAATCTACGGCTGCAGGGAGGATTTCGTTCGGGAGGTCATGCGCGCGTACAACCGGGACGAGGTGGGCGAAATTCATCCCTTCCCGGATGTCATTCCGACGCTGGCGAAGCTGCGGGCGTTCGGGTTGAAGCTCTTCCTCGTCACCAGCGGTGTGTATGCGCGCCAGGAGAGAAAGATCAGGCTCCTCGAACTGGAGAAGTGCTTCGACCGCATCATCATCACGGACGACGACATGGGGATCACGAAGGAGGAGTGCTACGTGGACCTCATGGAGGAAATGGGACTTCGTGCGGAGGAGTTCATCTCCGTGGGCGACCGTATCCATTCTGAGGTCCGGATATGCAATGCCCTTGGGATGACCACGGTGCAGATGATGCACGGGCGATTCAAGGACCTCATCCCCTCCACCGAACTGGAACGACCTGACTTCAAAATCCACGCGATCTCGGAGCTGCCGGTGATTGTTCGAGCCGTAAGGCGAAAGGGAAAGAAGCAAAGCCTTCGAGTGGTGGCGATAGGAGGGGGCACGGGCTTGCCCATAGTCCTGGAAGGGATGAAGAAATATTCCCGGGACCTCACGGCCATCGTGACGGTTACGGACTCCGGACGAAGCTCGGGTCGTCTCCGGCAGGATTTGGGGGTCCTTCCTCCGGGGGACATCCGCAACTGCTTGATCGCTCTTTCGGAATCAGAGAAACTGCTGCACGAACTGTTCAACTACCGCTTCGACCGGGGCGCCTTGGATGGCATGAGCGTCGGAAACCTCTTTATCGCCGCTATGGCCAAAGTAACCGGAAGTTTCGAGCAAGGGATCAAAGAGACGAGCAACATTCTGGCCATTCGCGGCAAAGTCTTTCCATCCACTCTTCGAGACACTCACATCTGCGCACGGCTTGGGGATGGGACTCTCGTCGAAGAAGAGTTCAACGTCAGGCAGCCCGGCAAACAGGAGATTGAGCGGGTGTTCCTGAAGCCCCCGGATGCAGAAGCCTTTGAAGAAGCGGTGGAGGAAATCCTCTCGAGCGACATCATCGTTTTGGGACCGGGCAGCCTGTTCACGAGCATCATATCGAACGTTTTGGTCAAGGGAATCGCTCAGGCGATCAAGAGATCGCCCGCCAAGAAAGTGTATATCTGCAACATCGTCACACAGCCCGGGCAAACCGACGGATTCGACGCCAACAAGCACGTCGCCACCATCGAGAAGTATTTGGGCGAGGGGGTTCTCGACTATGTGATTCTCAACAGTGGGCGCCCGCCGGACTCCATCTTGAAGCGGTACGAGGGAGACGGCGCCGCACTGGTCAAAGCCGACGAATATTCCGGCGGGGTCAAAGCGGTCGTCGAAGATGTAATGGAGGATATCAGCGAGAAGCGAATCCTCTGGGAGAAGCAGGACCTGATTCGTCACGACCCCGATAAGTTAGCCAGGGTGCTGATCGAGACCCTATCGTGAATTGGGGCGAACCCCACTGTCGCTCGTTCCTTTTTCAAGCCTTGCGGTCCTTAATCATGTCGTGTGGAGGTATGCCAGATGTGTGGAATCGTCGGGTACGTAGGGAGTAAGCACATTGATTCGGTTCTTCTTGTTGGCCTGGAGCGGTTAGAGTACCGAGGGTATGATTCCGCGGGGATCGCCAGCATTCTCGACGGCGAGCTTTTGGTCAGAAAGAGGCAGGGGAAGCTGCGAATGCTCAATGAGAGCCTTCGGTTGAACCCTCTCGGCGGCAACATCGGCATCGGGCATACTCGATGGGCCACGCACGGCGACCCCAACGAGCAAAATGCCCACCCCCACACCGACTGCGAGTCCGCCATTGCCGTGGTTCACAACGGCATCATTGAGAATTATGCCGAGATCAAGCAGGAGCTTCAGAAAGAAGGGCACGTCTTTGCTTCCGACACCGACACGGAGGTCATCCCTCACCTTATCGAAAAGCATTTCAAGGGCGACCTGATGCAGGCGGTAACGACGGCTGCGAAAGTGCTCGATGGAGCGTACGCCATAGCGGTCATCGCCGAATCTTGCCCGGATACCATGGTCGTCGCGAAGCATGGCTCGCCCCTCGTTATTGGCCTCGGAAACGGCGAGAATTTCATCGCCTCCGACATCCCCGCCATTCTCCCTCACACGAAGAATGTCGTCTATTTGAAGGATGGACAGGTCGCAGCGATTACCCGGGATTCCGTCAACATATGGACTCTTCAGGGCGAGAAGGTCGCGCCGGAAATCAAGAAGGTCGAATGGGAGACCGACCTCCTCGACAAGGGAGGGTATGACTATTACATGCTCAAGGAAATCCACGAGCAGCCCTCCATCCTGGAGGCGGCCTTGAACAGGCGCCTGTCGCCATCGGGCGAGATCACTTTTGAGAACATCGGGTTGACCAAGCACGAACTCGCCAATCTGGGCAAGGTCATCATCCTGGCGTGTGGAACCTCCTGGCATGCCGGTCTCATCGGCAAGCTCCTCCTCGAGGAACACGTTCGCCTCCACACGGAGGCGGACATCTCGTCGGAGTTCCGGTATCGAAACCCCGTTGCTGGCGGCGACACGTTGATCGTCGCCATCTCCCAGTCCGGCGAGACTGCGGACACGCTCGAAGGCCTGCGCAAGGCGAAAAGCAAGTTCCTGAAGGTGCTCTCGATATGCAATGTAATGGGGAGTTCCATCGCGCGCGAGTCCGACGGAGTCATATACATCCACGCGGGTACAGAGATCGGTGTCGCCTCCACGAAGGCTTTCACCGCTCAACTCATGGCGCTGGCGCTGCTGACGGTCTATCTGGGCGGCGTCAAGTGGACGATCGAAGACGAGCTGCGACAAGAGATGACCGGGGAGTTGCGGGGAATCCCTGATAAGATGCGGAGCATTCTCGCCGGGACCGAACCGATCGAGGCGCTGGCGGACAAGTATGCCGGGGTTCCGAATTTCATGTTCCTCGGACGGGGGTATAATTACCCCGTCGCACTCGAAGGCGCCCTGAAGCTCAAGGAAATTTCTTACATTCACGCCACCGGCTACCCCGCTGGGGAATTCAAGCACGGTCCAATCGCTTTGGTTGATGAGCAGACTCCCACCGTCTGCATCGCCCCGCAGAGTCCCGTCTATCGGAAGATCGTGAGCAATATCTGTGAGGTCAGGGCGAGGAAAGGGAGAGTCATTGCCATAGCGACGGAGGGCGACACGGAAATCACGAAATGCGCGGACGAGGTGCTCTACGTTCCGCCGTGCTCGGATCGGTTTTCCCCGATGCTGACGGTGATTCCGCTTCAGCTCCTGGCGTACTACATCGCTGTGAAGAGGGGATGCGATGTGGACAGGCCCCGCAACCTCGCCAAAAGCGTTACCGTGGAGTGAGCTTCGTCCTGGCGATTCCCTCGGTCTGCAAATCAGGAGCGACTGTCTGGCTTCGGCACAGGCTGCCTTTTCTCGAAGGCCATTTCGCCGTCCTGTCGAGAGATCACGATGTAGTGGCGACAATTCTGTTCGTCAATGGGGAGAGTCTTCAGCGAGTCGGGGGACTCGAAGAAGAGGTGGGGACCGCGGCTCTCTCTCCGGCGCAGAGCGGCGCCGATAATCATTGTTGCCGTGTCGAGAATGCCGAGAGTTTCGAGCGCAACGGGTATTCCTCTCTCGTCAACCCTCACCCCGGCGTGGGAGAGTTCGTCCACCTCGACGAGCGCGTTGGTCAGCCGCTCCTCCGTCCGAATCACCCCCGCTGCCGACGAGAGCACGTTCTGCACGGTATCTCGAACGCGCGACGCCGCAAGGGCGCCATCCTTCTCGAGTGTTTTTTCGAGGGATTCGAGGCATCGCGCAGCGAGTTCTTGAGTGAGCTTCGGTGAGCGCCGCGCCTTCGCGTCGTGCGCGGCAATTTCGCCCGCGATTTTGCCGAAGACCTGACAGTCGAGAAGTGCATTTCCTCCCGGTCGGTTGGCTCCGTGCTGTCCGCCGGCGCATTCCCCCGCGGCATAGAGACCTCGCACGCTCGTCTCGGCTCGCCCGTTAATCTTGACTCCTCCCTGAAAATGCTGAACCGCCGGCGCCACCTCAATCATGTCCCCTCTCTGCAGGTGCACACCGTGCTCCTTCAGCCACGCGATGGAATCCGGATTGATCTCCCGCAGCCTTTGAAATGGCGATTCGTTTCGGAACTTTTCGCGGATGCCTGTTTTCACCTCGGTCTCGTACCGCTTCCTTATATCTTCCGGGAGTAAGTTGAAGTCGAATCCGCTCGGATTGGCGCGGTAGTCGAGGAAGACTCGTCTGCCGCGGGCTAATTCTCGCGCGACCGCAATGTCAAGAATCCGCGAAGACTCCCTTTGCGAAACGGGCCAGCTCGCTCCCTTTCGGAAGACTGTGGACTGAATCTCAAGCGGACTCGTCCCTGGAGGAAAATAGCTCGCGAGGAATTCCTTTCCGTCCTCCGTTACAAGCCGCGGGACGGCGCGCAGAAGGCTTCCTGAGCACGCGAGCTTCGTCTTCAGCGACGAGAGACCTATCTGAATGAACTCCATGTTGACCAGCTCCGCGCCAGCCCGGTAGGCGAGGGAATAGCCGTCCCCGGTCATCCCTTCCGGATACACGTTCACCTTGAAGGCCGATCCGGCGCCGCCCGTTGCCAGGATCGTCGAGCGCGCCTCCATAGCAAAGAACTCTCCCGAAATCGTGTCGAAGGACAGGGCGCCCATCACGGCATTCGTTTTGTCGTCGAGGATCAGTTCCGCCGCCATCGAGTGTTCGAGCACGCGCACGCCCGTGTATCCGAGCTGTCGCACCAATGCCGCCTCGATCTCATTTGCGGTTCGCGGTCCCGTGTAGCAGGCACGGGCGTACTTCGACCCGTCGGTGACGAATTGGTCGGGCTTTCCGTCCTTCCGCACAAAGGGAACGCCCAGAGCGTCGAGGAAAGAGAACGCGTCGGCGCCGTTTCGGGCAAGGATTTCGGCGAGGTCGTAATCCGAAACGTACCCACCAATCACGTAAATGTCGTCGGCGTGATACCTCCAGTTGTCTGGACCGCCCGGTTCCGTCTGCGGAAGCGTTACGTGAAACGCCATGCGGTCGGAACAGGCGGTGGCTGTTACGCCGCTGGCACCGAGCTTTCCCTTTGTCAGCAAGATTACGTTTGCTCCGTGGGTGTCAGCCTCGATGGCGGCTCTCAGCCCCGCTCCTCCACCTCCAACCACGAGAACGTCGCATCGTTCGAGTTTCATTGTTTGTCTTTCTTATGGTCAGTCCCAAGCGCCGGGTGCTTCATTCGTAATCCGGCGAAAAAGTGATTCACACGGCTTCCTGTCGGTCAGTAGGACCGTCTCATCCTTCGCCCGGCACGAGAACAGCCTTGATCGCCTCTTTGCTCTCGACGACCGTCAGCGCGTCCATGACTTGCTCCAATGGGAAACGGTGCGTCACCAGCTTGTCCAATGGAAATCGCTTGCTCAGGACGAGCCGCACCGCCTGGAAGAGATGAGACGTATCGCTCACCCAGACTCCCTGAATCCGAACGTTCTTCCTCGCCACATCCTCGTATAGCCGCAAGGGGACTTCGCCGACGGGTGTCGCAATGCCGGGGAGAGAATAGGTTCCGCCGGGGGCCGTCAGCCGGAGACCTTCGTTGAGGGAGGCGGGCGTTCCCGTGCAGTCTATGACCACGCTCGCACCGATTCCGCTCGTCATACCCAGGATTTCCTTCTTGCGGTCGTCAGCGGACGAATCTTCCACCACGAAAGTTCGCACCGCACCGAACTCCTTCGATAGATGAAGCCGCGGCGCGTCGGCTCTCGTGCCGATAACGGCCGCTTTAGTTGCTCCCTTTACGAAGGCAAATGCCAGGCAGAAGAGCCCAAGGGGCCCGGGCCCCTGTATGAAAATGACGTCGCCCGGGCGGATGGGAAGTAGCTCGATCGTATGAGCTGCTGTCGCTCCAGAGCATGCGGCGGCGACGAGTATCGCCGGGTCTATCGTATGTTCTTTGTGCCTCTCATCCTCCGTTCCCAGTAACGATTCAAGCCTTATAGTCTTCGTTTGCGGCAAAAGCGTCATGTGCGTGGCATAACAACCGTCCCTGACAATTCCATAGACCTGCCGCTTGGGGCACAGCGATGGCTCTTTGCGGACCGTGCAGTAATAGCAGCGACCACACGTAATGCCCCTGTCCCAGATGATCGAATCGCCTTCTTCGATTTTGCCGCCAAAGATGTCGGTCTTTGAGCCACGTACCTCCACGACCGTTCCTACCCCCTCGTGTCCGAGAACAAGCGGGAGCGGCGTTCGCGGATCTTTTCCTTTCCACATGTGGACGTCCGACCCGCACACGCCCGACGCCTCGAGCTTGACGAGCGCCTCTCCCAATTTGAGCGGCGTTATCTCCTCCTCCCTTATCTCAAGGGTCGAGTTGAACTGCGTCAAGACCGCAACTCTTCTTCGCACGCTCATCACCCTAAGTGAGGACAGCCATCCGGGTCGTCGTTTGGAGCTTTACCAGCCCGCCGTCACCTTGATCGAGCTGCCCGGCTTGAGGTTCAAGGGACCGGGGAACGTTATGACCAAACGACTATCGGAGATTTTCCGGTCGAACGGGAAATCTTTGCCGCTGAGTTCCAGTTTCACGTCGCGGAGGCTTGCCGAGGGAACTTCCAGTTCGAGCTGCTTGAGCCTCAGCGCCCCATACTTCAGCTCGATGAGATTCGTCTGGGTATTCCCTCCCCTTTTCTGCGAGAAGCTCCCCCATCCCTCCGCCGTTGAGAAGAAGCTCCTGAAATTCTTCTCCTGAAGCTTTGGAGCGAACCCGACGATGCCTTTCGGACCGTGGTATTTGAAGCCCTGAGCCGCCAGCAACACCGACCAACTGCTCATGGCTCTCGCGTAATGGTCGCCGCATTCAATTTCGTTCCAGGGATTGCGTGTTCCGTTCGTGTAGCGGTCGTGAACGGTGCGGACGATTGCGAGCGCTTCGTTAATCATCCCCTCGTTGATCATCATGGCAGCGACCTCGTACTCGATCCCTGTCCAGACTTCCTCGGCGTACAAAATAATGGTCTTCGGTTTTCCCCCTCTGGGCCATGTGCAGCAGATCAATCCCGCTCCGGCGTCCCAGACGAAGGTGCGGTGTCCGAGGGAGTATTCGAACGCTGAGAAATCAGGGATAAAGTCGTATTTAAAAATGAACTGAAGCGAGGATCTCACCTGGTGTCTCGGCAAAACGCACGCGAGGTCCAACTGGCTCGCCCACCACTGTCCCATCAACTGGTCCGCATGGCATCCCAAGCCGTAGTCGTGGTCCGGGTTAGCCTGTGGCCACTCCTGCACAAAATATTCGCCGTTGAAGAGATGCTCACCGACCCACTTGCTCCCCTTTTCGAAGATCGAACGGTACCGTTTTGCGGCCTCCTCCTCGCCCATCTCCTTCGCCATCTCCTCCGCGGCGCGCAGCGCAGCCAGATACTGAGTGCCCGTGAATGTGTTCGGGCCGGAAATGGACGTGTCATACGTGTTGAACTGCTTTCCGCGCATGACGCCGTCCTCATCGGGTCCATCCCAGAAGGCGATCATGAAATCCATCGCCTTCTTCGCCTTCGGCCACATCTGCTTGAGGAACGAATCGTCCGCAGACATGAGATGTTCTCGATATGTTTTCGAGATGGTGCTTGCCTGCCCATCGCACACCGCGCCCGGTCCCGTGACTCGGCCCTTCAGCGGATACTCCACGCGGTGATGAACCGCCCCGTTGTCCTCCATCTGATGCTCGAGGTCAATGACGCGCATCCGCCTCTCGATCTCGGGGAAAAGCCTCGCGAGCGTCTGCTCGTAATTCCACACGTGATTGCAGTTCATCGGGCAGCAGCCGGTCCCGTCGGCGTTCAGCCCTTCAAAACCGAAGAAGCTATTATCTTTTAGCCACATGCACAACTGCGTGCACGGCGAGGACATCTGGCTGCTCAGCCGCTCGACCACGTAGTACGGGAGCGTCGTGTCGAAGAGCGTGTCGTGGAAGAGGACGGTGTCCTCGGAGAGCCGACCCGCATTCAGCAGGCGTGTCGCAATGTCAATCCCGCTGGTGAACCAGTTCTCATACATGTTGCCCACTCCAAGCCGTCCGGGGAAGTACCATAAAATGGCGAACCCGACGTCGGTTCGTTCGCCCGGCGCCAGCTCGAAGGCGGACCCCAGAGCGGCGTTCCACGTCGTGCCCTTTTCGCTCGGGCCGCTGGCTGAGGCACCCAGAGAACCTGTCCGCGCGAAGTCGTCAAGGAGCGATCTCGCATCCGCCCACTGGGGGTTGGCGATGGCTCCCTTGCCACCCATGGCAAAGCCCATGTTCGCCCGCGATCCCTCTTTCGCCATGAAAACAAGGTACGCGTTTTCACCGCCTGGGAAAAGGTAGTTCGCATTCCCGCCGTACCCTTCCCACGAGGCGCCTTCGTACCTCGATTTGCCATCGTAGCCCACCGCGTTCTGAAGAGCGCCGATTAGGGAAACCGCAACCTTCTCCTGCGACTCATTGTTGACCGTAATGCTGAAGAAGATGACCGGTATCGCGGAATCCTGCGCATTCGTTGGGATGAACGGCGAGAAAGCCGTCATGGAGACCTTCACGGGAAGTGCGGGTTCGACATACTCCAGGTACGCGATCGGGAACTCGCCCACAAACCGGATGTCCTTCACCCCCGGCTCCTTCCCGTCGTAATAGCGGAGAACTCGCGTGACCGCCTCGCCTCCTGCTGGCTTCGCCCGGATGGCGAAGAATTGATCCGGGATGTACGCCGCCGAATTCATGTTATTGAAGATTTCCCAGCGGTACAGCTCCCCCGTTCCCCGGAGATACATTGATCCGCCGCCGATTGGCCCCAGAGGCATGCCCAGAGCATGGAGCTCCTTCCCCGAATAGACTTTCCTCTCCGACTGGAAAGCATTCTCGAGCAGCCGCGCGATCTTCCGCTTGGCCGCTTCCCTCTTCTCCTCTTCGGCTCGGCGGGCAGCCTCAATCTCCTCCTTCGTGACGGGATGAATGTCGTCCACGTTGATATGCCCCCATCCGCCTTTCGCCGAATCCACGATTTTGAAGAAGGCGGTTCGCCCCTGGAGCTTGCTCAGGTCCCAGATGATCCGCCTCATAGCCTCGGCATCGCCGCCACGGGCAAACACCAGTTGCTCCCCCGTCTTGGCATCGCAGAGCGCGACACAGACGTTTTCGCTGCTTCCACCGCCAACCAGCAAGGAGACCGCTGGCTGGTCAATTAAGAATTGCGGCGACTTCAGCTCACCGGTCAAATCGTCGTTGTAAGCGGTTCCCGGAGTCGTCAGCTCGCACGTGCCGATGAAGTACCGCCCTTGCTTGTTGAAGTTGCCCATGTGCCTGTCATCGCTTTTGTTCGTGGGGTGCTTCGCAAGGTTTCCCGTCTGGCTCCATCCCTGGAGGTCCCCCTTCTCAAAATCCCATCGGATTTCGGCCAGCTTCAAAACCTCTGTGCTGGGCGAGTTGCTCGCCAAACAGAAAAGGGCGGCCAGGATCATGCCAATTGCTTTTTGTCTCATGCTCAACCCTCCGTCGTCTGATTTTGGAGCTGTCGAATCATCAGAGGCGGATTCTAACAGATATACCGTGAAACTACTACCCAGGCAGCAGCTCGGGCGGGTCCTTGCGTCAGGTCGGTCTGCCACGCTGGATTCCGGCGCCCGTCGTGAGCGATATGAAGCACTATTGAGCGCCGACGCCGATGCGATAGAACTTTGTCGCGCCTAAGTCCGCGATCCTATCGTACCACGTGTAACGGGGACCCTGTCCCGTTACCCAGTCGCGGGTCCAGTTGGCCAAGTCGTAAGAGGTCTCCATAACGTAAGTAGGCTCCTCGACGGCGCACTCATACGCGCCCATCTCAGGGCCGCCGCCCGAGACGCGAGGGTTTCCGTCCAGATCAACGCCCGCGTCGAATGAAACTGCATAGTTGACCTCGTTGCAGACGCCGATGGTTGGGAGCCAGTAAAAGCCCCCGGAGTCCAAGCACGGCGAGCCCGCTCGGAGTCTGAAATCCCCATTCGCCGCATCAACGAACAAGGGGTCGGCGGTGATGTTGCCGTCTTTACCGGCGAATTCGGGCCATTGAATGCAGTTGTTCGTCGCCCCCACGATGCCCCTGCGAGGGGTAAATGGCGGATTCGGCTCAGGGTCCGCGTTGCCCCATAGAATGCAGTTTCTGAGCCAGAGTGTCCCATCCACGGAGACACCATTGTGGGCGATTGTGCACGAATCGGCGTAGATCTCGCCTGTTTCCTCCCAGGGGTAGAGGACATCCGGGCAGATGTCCCCCCAGCACCAGCTCTCCCACGACATGCAGAAGATGCCCGCCCCCCTGTTCCCAACGATCAACGAATTGTTCAGCCATGCCGCCGCGCCGTTCCACGTTGCACCGGTCGAGTGAGCCGAAATGCCGCTCCCTCCGTTACCGCGCACGGCGGAGCGCTCCATAACGACCTGAGCCCTGCCGAGCCACCCGGCCTCGACCGAGATTCCCGTTCCGTTGCATCCAGTAATCGTACTGTCGGAGATGCGCAAGGTACCGTGCTTGAATCCCTGTTCGACCGGCAGGAACTCTGGGAACGCGAAGTCGTGCGGGTCGGTATCCCCTTCCACATGAACCGCTGCTCCATTCCCTCCACACTTCCTGATTTCGCAACCAAAGACTTCTACCTCCAACTCGGTGTCGTAAAGTGCCTCGAAGTATGCCTCCCATTCCTCTGGGGTAGCGTAACGTGGATCCGGACGGAGGATCATCGTGGCCTCAGACCGAGCAATGATAAGAATTCCCGATCCCGCGCACGAGCTTATTGTGCAATCGGATATGTGGAAAGGCATCAGGGTACCGGTCTTCGCCGGAGGGACGCCGACGTCGGCATAAATGCCGCTGCCGTCATACCGCGAACCGTAAATGGTCAGCCCCTTGGCAGTGTTGTTCCAGGTGAGCGTTATAGTCGGCACCGTCGGCGCCGCGCCCGAGATTATGACCTTATCCCGTCCGGAACCGGAGAGAGTCACCCCCTCTTTCACAGTCAAATTGCCCCTGTAGCGCCCTGGACCTATCACGATCTTGTCGCCTTCCTCCGCATCGTTGATCGCCTCCTGAACCTCCCATGCGGCGAATTCCGGACTGATCCAGTAGTAGGGCGCCTCCCACGGCGACACGTAATGGGTTGCGGCAGGGGTTTCTCTCAGAAAGGCGCTGAACATCAGCCCGGCCGCGACTACGCGAAGGGCGCGCTCAAAAAGCCTAACAACTTTCATGGCCTCCTCCTTATCCTGAAAGTCAATTCTTGCCTGCGGGAGCCTGCTTGAAAAAGCGATGCTCTCGTACACGACGCGGCCTCGTGATGGCCGGCTACCCGCCTGGCACTATTCGCCCCGCCGGCGGGGGTTATCTAAGTGTGTAGCGCTCGATCTGCTGCTCATTTGCAGAATTCATCAGGATCGGGTGCCAGGTCCGGGTTGGGCTTGCACGGCGGATTCGAGTCGGCCATGCCAACGCCGTTCACGTAAACGAAGTACTCCTGGAAATGGTCCATGAGGTAGTCCCAGGACACAGGATAGGTTACCACTGTGACGTTGCTGTCCTGCATGATGCAGTATTTGCCAAACAGGTCGCTCTCGAAGTATCCGACGATGGCGAGGTAGTGTCCCTGAGCGGAACCGCTGCTGTAGTAGTCGTCGAACATCCCATAGACGGGGTCTTTTTCGGTCTGAAGCTGCTGCTTGATCTCGTCGAAGGTCGGATGCGTGTCGGTCGCCTCCCAGAGGTTGACGGCGGGGTCCCGGAGGTAATTCACGACCTCATAGTTGCTCATTCCGTTGCAGATGTCGTCATCGCCGGACCTCGACTCAACGGTGGCAAGGGTCTCGCTGTTGAGGCAGTAGTAATGGGCAATCCCCAGGCAGGCCATCGCCGCGCACAGACCGTATGGCCCCTGACAGTACCGCGGGAACGGCGTCAATTCATAATACGTCGCCTGGTCCGCCAACCACTCGCACGCCGCCTCGACCCCGCCTGCCACCCACTCCACGAAGCCGTCGAGATGCTTTTTCGCCTTGCGGACGTTGCCATTCAGGTCGGTGACGGTAACAGTGATGTCGAAGCCGCTGACCACGCCGCCCGAAAACCACTGCACGTGCAGATTCTTGTCGAAATTGCCGTCGTATTCGGTCTCGGTATCGGAACTATACGCGCTGGCGACGGTAACCTTGATGGATTCGATCTTCGACTGTGTGCCCTGATCCTCCGCTTTGACCTTGACGTGAATCTGGAAGTACCCGACGATAACCTCGGAGGAATAGCTGAACTCCGTGATCATGGGCTGCTCGTTCTCGATCCCGACCCGGTTGCTGTCCACGCCGTCGGCGTACCCATCGTCGTCGGTGTCCGGGTCGTCCGGATCAGACTTCAAGTACTCCGCATAATCAGAAAGCCCGTCGGCATCCTCGTCCTTCACGTTCGGGTCGGAATAGACCCAGCGCCGAGTGATAACGTTTCCCGTCCTCATGGAATAAATCAGCAGCCGCCATCCGCCCAGCTCCAGATTATCGTTGAGTTTGTCCCCATCCGTGTCCTTCTTGCTCGGGTCAGTGTGAGAAATGTTGACCTCGGTACCGTCGCGCAGTCCGTCGCCATCGGAGTCCGTGCTCAAGGGGTTAGACGTGTAGGTATCCGATCCGGCATAGACCTCCTCGTAGTCGTTGACGCCATCGTTATCGCTATCGGAGTCCAGAACCGGAATCATGGGCCTGCCGCCGGGGAGGAAGTCCCCGTCGGGATTATTGCTGCCGAACGTGTCGTTCTCGTACTTGTCGTTCAATCCATCGCCGTCGGAATCGGAGTCCAGCGCGGGCACTTTGCCATCGCCATCCGCATCCACAAACCCGAAGTTGTCCGTCTCATATTTGTCGTTCAAGCCGTCGCCGTCGGAGTCCGTGTCAATGGCGGGAACTCTCCCGTCGCCGTCCGGGTTGGAAAGGTCGAACCTGTCCATCTCGAACTTGTCAGGCAGCCCGTCGTTATCGGAATCGGGGTCATTGGCGGGAGTCAGGCCATCGCCGTCCACGTCCCCTGTCCCGAAGGTCAGGTTCTCGAACGCGTCGGACAGCTTGTCCTTGTCAGAATCAACATCGTCGTCGGTGGGATCGAGCGGATTATCCACCCCATCGCCCGCGTTGACAAGCTCATCGCCGTCGCGACTTTCACCGCCGTCCGTATCGGCGCGCAGCGGGTCCGTGACTTTCCCCCAGTTGGCGCTCTGACTCAGATCACCGTAGGAACTCCGGACGAACATCAGCCTGTCCACGAAGACACCGGAGGTAGTCTTCACCTCGACGTCGAGGCTTGTGCTTGTCGCATCGAGCTCGGAAAGGAAGGCGAGCCACCGGTAATAGGCCGTCTCCGTAAATGTGAATTCCTGGGTTGCCCACGAGCCCGCACCGATTTTTGCCCTGATGTTGAGCTTCTGACTCGATGCGGATTCAAAAGCTCGCGCCCGTACCCAGAGCTTGTATTTCCCCGCCTCAAGGCTGAACACCGATTTCGCGGAGTTGTAGGTCACGACAGGGTTGGAGGCATTTGTGGCCCTTACAGCCCTCCCGTTGCTCGACGCGTCGTTCCCGGCATAGACCGATGCGTTGCTCAAGCCGAGATTCTCCACTTCAATCCAATAGACTCCATCTTTTACCTCGGTAGCGTCGGGAATTCCGTCATCATCGGTGTCGAAATTCCCTGGCCCTGGCAGCGTGATTTGCCCGCCGCGCAGTCTCGCCGGGGCGCCATCCAGGCGGACGAGGATGAACCTGTCCACGTAAACATCGTAGCCATCCTCGCTCCCTTGCCAGACCTGGAGCGTAACGTCGCTGCCCGCGACGGTCCGCGGGGCGGTGGAGTACCACTCATACGTCGTCGGCGCCTGGAGGAAATAGCCCTCCCGCGAGGTGCTCCAACTGGCGTCCATGCCGACCAGTCCATCCGTGATCGGCGAGCCCTCGCTCGGCTGGATGCGCAGGCGGACGTAGAACTGATAGGTAGCATTCTTCACAATGTTCGAGATTCTCGCGACGTACACCCCACCGGGGGACGTGTTCACGCTCACCGCCCCTGCACCGCTGGCGCCATTCCTCAGGTCCGCGATGAGGTCGCCCTGCTGAAGGGGTGTGAAACCATACCTCTGAGTGCCTCCAATGAACCACCCATTGTGGGACCCTTGCTCGGCCTCCCAGGAGAAGATGAATTCGGAGTACATCTGAGACGAATAGAGGATTTCCTTGTCGTCGGTGATTCCATCGCCGTCGGTGTCGCGCCTTCTGGGATCGGTCTCGCACACATCCACAACGCCATTTCGGTTGCCGTCCTCGTGCCCGTCGGGGAGGCTGTCGCCGTCGGTATCGGCGTTTCGCGAATTGGTGCGCAGCGCAGCCTCGAGAGCATCGTTCAACCCGTCGCCATCCTGATCCGCTTCCGCCGGGTTGCTGCCATACCGCTTCACCTCGTCATAGTCGCTCAGCCCGTCGCCATCGGTGTCCGAATTCCGGGGCTCCGTGTGGTAAACGTACTCTTCCTTATCCGTGAGCTTGTCTCCGTCGGTGTCGGCGTCGAGGGGATCGGAGGTTACGCTCCTCGCTTCTCCATTGACGGTTATGGACCAGCCGGTCACCTCGAAGCCGTCCTTCAGCCCCTCGCCATCCGTGTCGGCGACGGTGGGGTTCGTGTGGACAGTCATCTCCCCTCTGTGAGAGACGCTGTTCACGACGATGTCGTTTCCATCCCACAAGTCGTCCTTGTCGGTGTCCTCGGAAGCCGGGTGCGTCCGATAGACCTTCACCTCGTCCGTGTCGCTCAGTCCATCTTTGTCGCTCTGCTTCGATAGCGGGTTGGAGTGGTAGATGTTGACCTCTTCTCCATCCGTCAGCTCGTCGCCGTCGCAATCCGGATTGTTCGGGTCGGTTTCACCCGAGTCCACCTTGCCATTTGCGTTTCTGTCTTCGAGGCCGTCGTTGAGACCATCGTGGTCCGAGTCCGCGACGAGGGGATCGGTTTTCGTGGAGGGATGGGTGTCGGCCTTGAATTTGCCCGCATCTGTGGAGCCTGCTTCCTCCGGGGCGGCAAGCCCCAGTTCCAGACCATCGCTGAGACCGTCATTATCGGTATCGTAGCGGCTCGCATCGGTTTCGGTCCCGTCGCGGCTGCCATTCTTGTTCGCGTCCTCCGTAGCGTCGAGGAAACCGTCCTCGTCGCTGTCGCGGTCGAGCGGATTGGTGTGAGTCCCCGGGTCCTCGTCGCGCTTGAACTGGAGCGGGTCTGTGTACGTGCCTTTTCCCTGAGCCTGGTCAAGCCCGACCTCCGTTCCGTCGAGGAGCCCGTCGAGGTCGGTGTCAATTACCGTCGGATTCGTCTCCCCGGGGTCGCAGAGTTGATTCATGTTTACGTCTTCATTCCCGTCGAGGATGCCATCTTCGTCGCTGTCCCCGTCCAGGAAATTCGTCTTGCCCGGATAACCAGGAAGCGTGCCGTCCGCGAGTTCGACGTTATCCTTTAGCCCGTCGTTGTCGGAGTCGTCGGTGAGAGGATTGATGTTCGTGTTGTCCGGATCGCCGTCGAGGTCCGTGTCAATGGCGAAAGCGTTTGAACCAATGCCCTCGAACTCGAAGGAGTCTGTCAGATAGCCTTTCGAACCAGCGACCGCCCCATCTTTGGGCCGGTAGCCGTCGAGGTCGGTATCCGGGTCCATGGGATTGCTAATCCGCGGATTCAGCAAGACCCGCTCATAGAGGTTGATTCCGTCCGGATTGGTGTAAGGATTGATTTCGGTTGGGCTGAACGGACCGTGGATGAGAAGAACCGCGTCGAGGCGAATGTTGTTCCTGTTAAAGCCTTGCGCGAAAACTTGAATGTCAACGCCAGTCTCATTTGAGACCGAGATGGACGGTGGAAGCGAGACGACGTAGGGGGGGCCCGGCGGCAAGCCGATTGGCTGAACAGCAGCAAACCATTCGTAAAGGTTCACGATAATGGGGACGTTTCCGTGGAGCGTATCCAGGCCGACGAAGCGGGCCGGTTGAATCGTATATTGCTGTGTCGTCGCCCCGATTTTCACCATCACACGGATATTGTTGTTGTCATTCACGTTCAAAGTCCGCGCCCGGACATAGACGGTGTAGTCCCCGTCAGCAGAGAAATTGTTGTCAGAGATGCGGCAGAGAACCCCTGCTGCATCCGGCTTCACCTCCTTGCCGTTCGCCGCGTCTGGGCGGTCGAGAATTCGATCAGCCGGAACAAAATCTTCCGCCTGATACCACCATGCATTGAGCGTTCGCTCAGCGCCGTCAACAAGGCCGTCGCCATCGGTGTCAGCATCCAGAGGATCCGTGAGCTTTGGGGACGGGTCCTCGATCTTGACGAGAAGCGCTCTGTCAATTCCAACGATTCCTCCTTCCGCCGATTGCGGATCGGAGGCTCTCAGATGGACTGTGCCATCGGCGGCGAGGGTGAAGTCCGGCGTCGAGACCCAGCGATAGACGTTGGCGATGAAGTGGGTGTCGGCGCCGCTGGCGGAACCGGTCAGGTCCGTTCCGCCCTCGTCTACGACCGAGAGCTCCACCTTATCTCCGACTCGCGTGAGCATAACCTCGTCGAAGATGACGGAGCCGAGGGCGGGCTGCCCGGTGACGGTCGCCCGGAGGTGGATTTCGACGGCGGTTGCTCCCGCTGGTGGGGATGTCGAGACAATGAGCGGAACCCAGACATCCGATACCGCGCACGAGAAATTCTTCGACCAATTCTGACCCATCGTCGCCGCGCCATTTTTCCACACGAGTCCTGCGTCCACGCCAAAACCTTGCGCTCCGGCTGGGACAAAGAAAGATACAGCGAAGGTGTACTGGTCCTCGCTGTTAAACGGGCGGTTCAAAACGTGCACCCATTCGCCCACAGATCCGGGGACGTTCCCAGGAACGTTGATTCCCACCCCTGTCGCACCGGTCAAAGCGGGGGTTGCGGGATAGACTCCCGTCGTCGGAGGTATGGGCCCGCCCGCGACAAAAGACCAATCGGTTGGGGGGAATGTCGTGCCGTCGTGTTCGAAGTCGCCGTTCGGCACCGGCTCGAGGAGGCGGAACGTCTTCGCCCGGACGAATAACCTGTACTTCCCTGCCGCAAGATACTCCGGGCGGTCGAAGATTTCGTTGCTGGCTGCTTTATGGACGAGGCATTTTCCGCCCTTGGCTTCGGGGTCGTCGAGAAGAACACTTTCTCCGTCGGATAATTCGTTCACCCCGAGCCAAATCGCATCAACTGCGGCCTCCTGCGCATCCTTCAGCCCGTCGGCGTCAGCATCGGGACTCAAGGGGTCCGGATCGAGGTCGTCCGTGAGACTGTCATCGTCGCTGTCCGTGTCGTTCGGGTCGGTTTCGTCCTCAACTTCGTCATAATCGGAAACGTTGTCTCCGTCGGAATCCGCTGAGAGAGGGTCGGTGCCGAGATTCAGCTCCTGCCCATCGTCCAACCCGTCGTTGTCTGAGTCGGAATCGAGAGCGTTGATTAGCCCATCGCCATCGGTGTCGCTATTCCAACTCGTCTCGGACCCATCGGAGATGCCGTCGTCATCGCTGTCGGGATCGTTGATCCCGGTCCCGTTCTGGTGCTCGGTGAGGTTGCTCAGGCCGTCCGCGTCGAAGTCCTGAGACGAATCGTCCGTGAGAGGGTCGGTTCCCGCCTCCTTTTCCACTCCGTCGGGCACGCTGTCATCGTCAGAGTCGTCGTCGTTGGGGTCTGTGCCCAGTTCATATTCTCCGAGGTTTGTCAGAGAGTCGCTGTCATTGTCAGCGGAGGCATCGGCTGACTTGTACGGGTCACAGCCATTGTCGTTTTCCCACTTATCCGGCATGGCGTCGCCGTCGGAATCGGTGTCGAGCGGGTCAATACTGTCGTCGCCGTCACAGTCGCGCCATCGTTCCTGGCCGTCAGCGGCGTAGGGAAGCTGAGGCGTTGCTGACGGTGGAATCGCCGGAATAGCGGCGTACTTGACAAGCTCGTTCTTGTCATCGCCCGTGTCCGCGTCATCAACGTCCACGTAAATGTCGCCATTCTTTCTATAGAGATCCAGGGCATCGGATGTTTTCCCAGTAAGCGTGCCATCGAACCCCTCGCCGGAATAGGAAATGGTGCTGTCGTAATTGAATTCTTCGAGCGCGCCATCACCGTCCGTGTCCGCCGCGATCCACGTGTCCGCCACGTAATCCAGCTTGCCATCTCCCTCCGTGTCTTCGGCATTAGTTCTGAACACCGTAACAGCCTCCGTGCCGTCCGGGATACCGTCACCGTCCGAGTCGCTGTTCTGGGGGTCGGTCGCCATCGCATATTCGATCAGGTTGGCAAGTCCGTCGCTATCTGCGTCGGATTCTGAATCGTCGGACGTGGGGTCGAGCGAGTTCTTGGCTTCCCAACCATCCGGCATGCCGTCGTCATCGGAGTCACCGTCCTTCGGGTCGGTCCCGTACTCGATTTCGTCGGGGTCCGAGAGGTCATCCCCGTCCACGTCGGCATTGCAGGGATCGGTCTCGAGGGTGACTTCCTGCTTGTCGTTGAGGCTATCCTCGTCGGTGTCCGCGACGAGAGGGTTTGTGTGGATAAGCGATTCCTGAGCGTTGGAAAGGCCATCGGAATCCGCGTCCCCGGTGTCATCGGAGTTGCTTTTCGGGTCGAACCCGAAGCCGACTTCGTCGCCGTCCCCCATACCGCCACCGTCGGAATCCGGGTCCAGAGGGTCGGTCCCGTGCACGTTGACCTCGTCGCCGTCGAGGAGGTGGTCAGAATCGGAGTCGCTGTTTCGCGGTTCGGTTTTGTAGAGGAAGTGTTCCTCAGCGTCGGTGAGACCGTCGCGGTCACTATCCTCCTGAATGGCGACGTGATAGAACCGAGTCGTGACAGCGGATGGGTGATTTCGTCCCGTGCCGCCGGCGTCCTTCCACGAGTTTGTTCCCGAAACGTCCCCGCCAATATCCTTGACGGCGCGGCGCCACTCCATGGTCGTGCCAAAAGGAGAATCGCTCCAATAAATCTCGTACTTGCGAGCTTGCTCCGAAGCGAAAGAGACTGATATGGAGTCGTCCGCTTCATTCAGTTTGATGGTTGCTCGCCATTGTGCGGCGGACCACTCCGAGATTGTTAAAACGAAAACGACAAAGAAGACAGAAAACACTTGATGGGGAACGGACTTCGGCGGAATCAAGCGATGCATTTTCATCGTGCCCCCTCTCTGAGAACAGCGTTCCGTTAGTAAGAAACGTCAAGACTCACAACATTATTCTATCAAAATCGCAGCCTCATTGCCATGCCCTGATTACATGGAAGAATCTGGTTGGCACATCGGGCCGAAACGGGCGAGTGGAAGTCGGTTGTTTGGTTCCCGGTCTGGACGGGAATAGGGGCGGCGTCAATGGCAGCTTTTGCCTCGGTTTCTTTCCCGGACACCCTGTGCGGTTCTGGGTGCGAATCTCCTCGCCTGCCGGAGCGGTCTGCACGGCACGCCGATCAAGCTTTGAATTTCGGGACCATCGTCGCACCGTACTTGGTCATCAGCTCACGCAGCTCCCTCTCCATTTCCTGGCGGACCTCGAAATAGCGCGGGTCGTCAATCAGGTTTCGCATCTCGTGCGGGTCTTCCTTGAGGTCGTAAAGCTCGTTGAGGTCGAAGATGCCGTGATACCAGCAGTATTTGTATCTCTCGGTGCGGACACCGAAGACCGTCGGAGTCGAGACGAAGGGTCGCTCCCAGAAATACTCGTAGAGCATGGCATCTCGCCACGCGGTCTCATTCCCACGCGCGACCGGCAGGAACGATGCGCCCTGCACTCCTTCAGGGATTGGCACACCGGCAGCATCGAGGATGGTCGGGGCGATGTCAATGTTGAGGACAATTCTCTGGCTTCTGCGACCGCCGGGAACGATTTCGGGGCAATGAACGATCATGGGGACTTTGATTGATTCCTCGTACATGCAGCGCTTGTCAATGAGACCGTGCTCGCCCTGAAGGAATCCGTTGTCGCTCGTGAAAATGACGAGAGTGGAATCAAGAGTCCCGAGTTCCTCGAGCGTTCGGAGCAGCGTGCCGACGCTGTCGTCAACTCCGAGCATCGTGCGGTTATAGTCAATCACGAAGCGGTCGAAGTCCGTACCGTCGTGATACATGTAATCCACGCCGTGCCAGGTATGGCGCTGCCTGCGAACCCATTGGGGCTTGCCCGCGTAGTTTTCGGGCGTGTCCGCCATGGAGGCTGGATGCGGCACTTTCACGTCGGAGAAAGCATCCTTGTGTCCAGGGGCGGGCGTGAACTCCGCGTGAACCGCCTTGTGCGCCATGTAAAGCAGGAACGGCTTGTCCTTCTGCTGTTTGAGCCAATTCACACAGTACTCAGTGATGAGGTCCGTCACGTAGCCCTCGCGGCGCATTCGATTCCCGTCCACATTGAAGGTCGGGTTCACATAGACTCCCTGCCCACGGAAACTCACCCAATGGTCAAAACCGGGCTGCGGCTCGTCGCTGCTCCCGCCCATGTGCCATTTGCCGATGAAGGCAGTCGCGTACCCCGCTTTCTGGAGTTCAACGGGGAAGGTTCTCGTCGTGGGCGGGAGAGCGGTCGCGTTGTCGAGGATGCCGTGGAGGTGGGCATATTGACCCGTTAGAATCGAGGCGCGGCTCGGCGAGCAGAGCGAGGTCGTTACGAAGGCGTTCTCAAACAGGATGCCATTTTTCGCCATGCGGTCGAGGTGCGGGGTCTTCAGGAAAGGATGCCCCATGCAGCTCATCGAGTCGAACCGCATGTCGTCAATGAGAATGAAAACGATGTTGCGCTTCCTTCTCGCAGCCTCAGCTGCTAAGCTCGATAGACCGCGCGCCAAAGGCAAGGCGAGCCCGGCCGCTCCAAGTCCTCGAAGAAAATCTCGTCTGCTCAGATTGTCGTTCCATCCTGCTCCCATTTTTTCGTCTCCATGATACGCCCATAGTGCAAAGCGGAAAACAAACGCGGAAAACGCTTGGCAAACCGTAGTGCGAGTGCAGGTTCCTTTTCAGGGGTTTCCCTGCAATTCCCAGCGCGCCTCGGCTTGCCTGGTCTCCTGCTGCGTCGCGCCGAGCGCGCGGAAAATCTCGCGCGCCATAAGCCGATTCCCCCTGGGATTCATGTGGACCCCGTCGGTAGTCAACACATTCTTGTCGGCGCGTTTTTCCGCATAGACGGACAAGCAAGCCTTGTTCAAATCGCAGAGCACGACCTTTTTCTCCTTTGCGAGTTCCCTGAGAAAATCGTTGTAGGGGGCAAGCTTCTGGTTTTCCTTGCTGTTTGCATCTTCATATATCGGCGTTGCCGTAAGGAGAAGAACTTTGATTCCGGCTGATAGGCAGCGGTCCACAATCTCCGTCATGTTTTTCTTGTAGTCCGGGAGGGGAACGCCTTTCTCTCCGTGCCAGACATCGTTGACTCCGCACGAGATGCTGACCCACGTGGGATGCCGATCAACCACGTCCCGCTGAAGACGGGCAAGCATATCGTTCGATTTGTGTCCGCTGATTCCCGCGTTGATCGCTTTGACCTCATAGCCGTTCACGCCGCAGGCGAGCTTGAACAGCGTAATGTACCCCTCCTGGCCCGTTCCTGCCTCCGTGATGCTGTCGCCGAGAAAGGCAATCGTATCGCCATCCTTCAGCATGAAGTCTCTCTCCTCCGCCAAACCATTCGACATGGCCATCAGGAGAACCCCTCCGACGAAAAGCATCTTGGCCCAGGGGTTGTCGAACAGTGCTGGGAGGCCCGGTGTCTTCATAACAATAGCCCTCCTTGGATGTTCTGTGCTCGTGGGCAACAGCCGCCGCGCGCCGGAATATGCAACCCGGCGCTGCGTTCAGGCAAATTGCGCCTCGCTGCCTCGGCCGGACTTTGGCAGCCTAATCGAGGAGTAGCCCGCGGACGAATCCGGCATTGTAGGCGCCGCTGATCTTCGGGCCGAGCGGGTTCGCGCCCTCGAGAATGATCCAACCCTCGTAACTGATGTCCCGAACAGCCTCGCGGATCGCCGGGTAATTCACCTTCCCCTGTCCGAGGAGAGTGCTGTCCTTGAAGTGGAGCTCGCAGATTCGCTTCCCGAGCAGGCGAATTTCCTTCGGGACATCGTAGCCGTTGAACGTGGAGTTGGCGACATCGTAATAGACCTGCACGGCAGGAGACTTGATTTTGTCAACAATCCGGATGTTGTCTTCTGCGGAGAGGGTGTTTTCGATGCCGAGGATCACGCCCGCCTTTTCCGCCTTCGGCGCCAGCGGCTTGAGGATTTCAGCAGCCTTGTCCTTTTCCTCCTGGGTTTTCAGTGTGCCGCGACCAAAAAATGCGACGAGAATCACTTTCGCTTTCAGATTCGCCGCCGCCTCGATTGTAGCCGAGGCCCAACCCGGCGCCCGGGAATCGGAGATCAACGGATTGCCGTTCAGAAGCCCCATGCAGATGGAAGCTACCGCCATGCCAGTCTTCTCCATCGCGTCCTTGTACCGCTGCTGGACTTCCGGCTGGCAAACGCTCAACTTATCCGCCGCGCCTCCGGCGTCAATTTGGACTCCCTCCAATCCGATTTCTTTGGCGACCGCGAGAGCCTCCGGACCTCCCTGCCCGATGGTCCCGTCCATTGCGCCAATGCGGAACTTGACCGGTTTGCGAACCTCACTCATCGCGTGAGCGCGCTGACTCACCGTTGCGCCCAACCCGCCGGCGAGAGCCGCGCCGAAGATGCCTTTGCCGGTGTGTCCAAAAAATTCACGTCTTGTGGTACCCATCTGCTGCTCCTTTCCTTTGCTGTTCGTTTATTCAAAGGTCACATTCATCGCTTGATGTTTGCTATCTGCGCCCGTCACGAATTTGGCTTGGACGGCACAAAGCCCATACTCGAGAGGACCGGCGTCAGTCTATCGCGCCTTCATTGTCCAGCAAAGGTCTATTGTGTCGTTCGGGTTCCGTTAGAAACTACCCGAAGGCTGCTCGCCGGTCTCGAGATTTTCGTGCATTCCCGGGGGGCCTGACCCAATGGCATAATTGGTGTTACGTGCGCAACGTTTGATTTGGCGTTTGTGCCAATTTAGGGCTTGACAGAGAACGGTTGGGCGCTCAAAGTATAAATCATAACGTCGCCGATGAAGTTACAGTGTCTTTCCTAACTTCTCATGGAGGTGCACAATGAAACGAACGCTCGCCTTCTTTCTTTTCCTAAGTCTCCTCGTCAGCAGCTATGCAGTTTGGGGGCAGTTGCCGGAAGCAGTAGCCTTGAAGACGAACCGAGTGATTACCATTGACGGCGCTATCAATGCCGACGAGTGGCGGGGTGTCGAGCCCATCCATGTGGCGCGCGACACGGGCGTTGATACCTCGCCCGGCGCTATCGGCAGCGATTCTGACCTCAGCTACGACCTGTACATCTGCCATGATGGCGACACCCTCTACATCGGCTTCGATGTTACCGACGAGGTGGTCTTCGCAGATAGCGGAACGAGCACCTGGGATGACGACTGTGTGGAGATTTTCTGTGACGCCGATGAACTGGGTACGGCCCAGGACAACGATCGAAGGGGTTTCCAGTTGCTCATCACGTCAGACATGCGAACTGACGCCAGCGACAATGCCACTATCGGCCTTTCGGGGACGGAGTGGCGTGCCGCGCAGACGACCTCCAAAGGCTTTTGCGTGGAGGTGGCGCTTCCGTTCACGAGCTTTGACACCGGCGGTGGACAGGCCCTCGAGATTGGGGACATCATCGGATTCACTGTGAACGTGGATGACGACGATGATGGTAGCGGCCGCGAAAGCCAGCTTTGGTGGTATGCCGTCAGCGCCGATTCCTGGAACAATCAGGAGGACTGGGCTACCCTGAGGATTTCCGCCAACCCGGCCAGCGTTACCAGCGCCGGCCCCGACCAACTCGCGGATTCCGGCCAGACAGTTACTCTGAACGGCATCGGTCCCGACGACGCCACGAGCTTCAAGTGGGAGCAGACCGCCGGTCTCGACAGGTTGCTGGCTGCTCTGAAGCCGTCTCCGAATCAGGCGCAGGTCTATTTTGACACGACTGCCGTGGAGATTGGCTACCAGCTCTCATTCAAGCTGACAGTGGTCTCTCTCTCCGAGGGCGAAAGCAGTGATGATGTTAACATCACCGTCCTTGCGGCAAACCCACCGAAGATCGCCCCGAGCAACTTCCGCGTGTATCCCTTGGACCTGCCGGGAGACCTCGGCTTCAAGTTGGAATGGGACCCAATTCTTGACGCCACGCAGTATCAGATTGCGATGAAGCTCGGCGACGAATACTTCTGGATGTACAACACCGCAAACGCCTTTTACACATTCACAGGGCTTTTTGAAGGCCAGGTGCGGACCGTCGCTGTGAGAGGTGAGAACAAACATAGCACTCCCACCAAACACGGGGCCTACTCCGAGGACGTAACGTACATGGCCATGCCCAATCTGGCTCGCCCCGCAGCCCAGGGCGGAACAAGACCGCCCCTCGACGCGGTTCAGGGCGTCACATACGTCTTCTCCCGCCTGTCCGTCGCTGGCATGAATGACAGGGCTTTTGCCGACAATAACGATAGCAATAGTGGGCTGTACAAAGCCGAAGACTTCTGGGGCTACATGTGGAATCAGCAGTACTTCTTCGACCACATTGTTTATTACACCGGCCAGTTTGGGGCGGACGGCGGTTGGTTTACGAGGATGAAGGTTCAATATACGCAGGACGGCGCCACCTGGAAAGACGTCCCCATACAGAACATTTTGCCCCCCTACGAGTTCAGTGAGGCCCGTTCGGGGAAGGAGCCCTTCACCCGGTACGACCTCCTGATTCCAACCCTTCGCGGGACCGGAGTCAGAATTGCGGGCACCCCCGGCGGGATTAACTCCTTCACCTCCATATCCGAGCTGGAGGTCTTCGGAGACCAGAGCCAGGGTCCTCTCGTCGTTCAAGGCATGGATGCGGAGTTCGGAGAGGGAGGCACGGCCACCCTCGACGGGAGTTTCTCCTTCTCGACGGTGGGCGCCTTGACGAGCTATGCTTGGTCGTTCGTGAGCGGCCCCCCCGGAATGCCCGTAACTCTCCAGAACGCCAACAGCGCAGGGGCGACGTTCCAGGCGCCGGTGGTCACGAAGGACGAGCTCTTCGTCTTCAAGCTGACGGTCAGCGACGGCACCAACAGCGGGAGCGACAGCGATGTCCGCATCACGGTGAAGAACCTCGTTACGACCGCCGTTGCCGGCCCTGATCAGATAGCACCCGAAGGGAGCACCGCGAATCTGGACGGCACAGGCTCTCTGAGCACCACGGGGAATCTGACGTACCTGTGGACTCAGACCGCAGGGACGGATATGGGCGTTACGGGCAAGACGACCGCGACGGTTCAGTTTACGGCGCCCATTATCTGGAGCTACACGGAGGACATGACGTTCCAGTTGAAGGTGGACGACAAAGCGGGCGGAGTCAGCACCGACGAAGTGAAAGTTCAGGTGAGGAACAAGCTTGCCGCGCCGATCTATCCTGTAGGTCCGGGATACCTGACAGACCTGCTCCATCTTGGAACGAACCCCACCGACAGGATTCTCTCCCCATTGGGCATCGACACCGACCAGCTGGCGGCGTTTGGCGGTCAGGCGATGGTGAATCCCCTTGAGGACGATGCGTACGATTTCACCGGGACGGGCGTCACCGGGACGAGGAATCCGATGGTCTGGACTCCCCAGCACGATGCCACCGGCTGGTTCGCGGATGAAGGTCTGGACAACTTCGTCCAGATGTACCACATCTACATTATCTCGCCGGAACAGAGGGACGCAAGAGCCATCTTCCGGCACGACGACGAGATGCGGTGCTGGAATAATGGAGCGCTTGCCTTCATGCGGAACAGTTGGGACGGTGACCCGGGCGATGTCGGCATCGAGCGGAGCGCTGACTTCACACTCTTCAAAGGCATCAACTCCATGACCTTGAAGCTCCACGAAGGAGGCGGCGGAAACCAGCTCGCCGTCCGCTTCACCGACCGCAGCGACGTGGAGTACACCGACCTGTATTACGCGTTTGGTCCCTCTATCGTCCTGGCCGACGCCTACGCGGCGAGGACGCTGCCGGTGTCCTATCAGCCCCTCGGCACGACGGACGTCAGCCTCTCGTTCAAGGTCAACCCGAACAACAAACCGAGCAGCGTAACCGTGCGAGAGAAGATTCCGACGGGTCTGACGGAAGCGGACGTAGTCGCTCCGGGCGCTGTGGTCGCCGGCGGGAACATCACCTGGACTCTTACGGGAGCGCAACTCAAGGCCA
>CAZFAP010000049.1:0-27559 GCA_964516325.1 uncultured Verrucomicrobiota bacterium | reverse complement strand
ATCACCCAGGCCCAGCACGTCAGCAAAACATGGGCTTTCCGGCTAAGTCTCTAGGAGCTTGAATATGGTCGAGGAAAGAACCTACGGCGACCAATCACCGGCCGTACAGGCCCACTTGCGCATTACTCAGTCAGTGATCGAGCGAATGGCATCAAACAGCTCGTCGTGCAAGGCATGGTGCATCACCCTTGTCGCTGCAATCCTGGTGATTGTGGCGGACAAAGGCAAGGCGAGCTATGCGCTCATTGCAGGTGTCCCCACGACGCTTTTCCTTGCACTTGACGCTTATTATCTCGCACTTGAAAGATGTTACCGGGACTCGTATAACGCCTTCATCGAGAAGGTGCATGCTGGATGCCTCGCGGCTGCCGACCTATACGCGGTCACGCCGAAGGGTTCGCTCCCCAAGAGCTTCGGTCAATCGCTTTGCTCGTTCTCGATTTGGCCGTTCTACGTGACCCTCGGAGTGATGATTTGGCTATCCATGTGCATTGTGATTCCCTGAACCGGCCGCTGCATCGAAGTACCTGCTGCCCAACAAGCCGATGAAGCTGACGGTCGCCTTTGGCGCGCGCAGCTTATCGGCAGGCGGCCCTGCTTCGGCTCCCAGTGCCCAACACGCGCGTCTGCTGCCGCTTCTTTCCCGCCTGACGCCGGACTGCCACCAGTAAAACTGGCACTCCTTCAGCCTCCCCGCCCAGGGCGGGGCAAAACTGGCGAACCGATACCCCACTCCGCGCCGCCTCTCCAATCACCCTCCCCCAATATCGCTCCTTGCCTACGTCCCGTCGCTTGCCCTCTCCTTCCTTGACAAATCATCAAAAGTCCTGTATAATCCTGTCAAAAAGAGGCTACCACTCCAACAACCCACTTGCGGGGAACGGAATGCCACCTGAAGACTCATCTCCTTCGCTGATTCGGCCCCCCTTCGCGCCTGACCGGAGTGTTCTGCGTCCCCAATGCCCCGAAAAAACTGCTCCCCGCAGCACCCCCCTGGGCCTTTTGCACTTCGACCCTACCTTCCGTATCCTGCTTTCCCCCACTACGTTATCAGCGATATCGCTAACTAAAAAAGGCCCAGAAAGGCTCACTTTTTCGCCCTATCTTCTTTTTTATTACGTCCCCTTCTCCGCGTCCTCTGCGTTCTCTTCGGTGAATCTCTCACCTACCTGCGGCAAGGAGCTCCTGGCGACCGCCGGCGGGCAGCGGTGCTGCGAATATGGAACCACAGAGCGCGCCGAGACCGCAGAGAGCTCTCATCTTCCTTTCCCGCCGCCGGCGGGACGCCTTCCCTATGCTCTCTGCGTTCATCTGCGTTCATCTGCGTTCTCTGCGGTTACTCTTCCGCGGGTGGTCCGCCGCGCACGCGTAAGGCTCTTTCCCTCTGCGCTCTCCGCGGTTCCAAATCCGCTGGGGCGATCCGGCTGGATTTACCTTGCTTGGGGTGCACAGCTGGCGCTGGAAATTGGCGCAAAACCGGGATGCGTTCCAGTATGCCCTCTCGTCGAGAAAATACTGGAATTTGCTGGAATTTCAGCGTCTTTTTTGGGTTTAAACAGGGCGTCCGTATCAAATTCAGGCGCAGCCGGTTGCGCTCGACGAAACGACACGTTCTCGTCCGGGGAAAGTGCATTTTGCAGCCGCTTCGGAAACCGTATTGAAGAGCGCCCTGCCGCCATCGCCTCCGCGGCGAACGTGCGCCGACGCCGAAGCGAGGGGAACATCCCACGGCTGCAATCGCCCTTTGCTCGTAGTGCGCGAAATGGCTTGCGGTCGCCGACGTCCATGGGTAAAGTGCAGAATATCTGTCATCCAAACGCAACCGTGCGTTCCACGCGGAATGCTCAGCAAATCGGAGAGGAGGGCAAGTGAAAGCGATGTCGGTCAGACTGTTCTTTTTGATACCAATAGTCGTTCTTCTGGTTTCGGGCATTGCCGGTGCCGATGTTCAACTGCCCAGTCTTCTCGGCGACAACATGCTCCTCCAGCGGGGCGTCCCTGTCCCCATCTGGGGCAAGGCTGAACCCGGCGAGAAAGTGACGGTGACTCTGGGTAAAGTCGAGGCAACGGCCGTTACGAACGAAAAGGGGCAGTGGACCGTCAAGCTTGATCCGCTCGAAGCTGGCGGCCCGCTCGAATTGACAATCTCTGGCAAAAACACCCTTACTCTGCGAAATATCCTCCTCGGCGAGGTCTGGGTTTGTTCCGGGCAGTCCAATATGCAGTGGGCAGTAAATCAATCAGCCAATGCCGAACAGGAAATTGCCGCCGCGAACTATCCGAAGATTCGCCTGTTCGGTGTCAAACGAACCGTCGCGGAGACGCCCCAGGACGACGTCGTCGGCAATTGGGCCGAGTGCACCCCGCAGACCGTCGCCGATTTCTCTGCGGTGGCGTACTTCTTTGGCCGCGAAGTCCACAAGGCATTGGACGGTGTGCCCGTCGGTCTCATCCATACCTCCTGGGGCGGCACGCCCTCGGAAGCCTGGACGAGTCTCCTTGCTCTCGAAGCTGAGCCTGACGTCAAGCCCTTGCTCGATTGGTGGAAAGAGGAGGTTGCTAAATCGGAGGCTCTGTTGGCGGAGTTCGAGAAGCGGATGGCCGAATGGAAGAAGGCAGCCGAAACCGCAAAGGCCGAGGGCAAAGAACCGCCGCCGCAGCCCCAGCGACCGGTT
The DNA here is from genome assembly GCA_964516325.1 of uncultured Verrucomicrobiota bacterium. Lineage (GTDB taxonomy): Bacteria > Auribacterota > JABMQX01 > JABMQX01 > JABMQX01 > CAZFAP01. The sequence goes on along the minus strand of CAZFAP010000049.1, from coordinate 24,884 downwards.
GACCAGCGCAGCAGCTCGAACCGCCCCGCCAGCCTCTACAACGCCATGATCGCCCCTCTGATCCCCTACGCTTTGCGAGGCGCCATCTGGTATCAGGGCGAGAGCAACGCCAGCCGGGCTTGCCAATATCGGAAGCTCTTCCCATTGCTCATCCAGGATTGGCGTCGGGGTTGGCCGCAGGGTGATTTCCCGTTCCTCTTCGTTCAGCTCGCGAATTTCCGAAACAACTGGACCGACCCGAGGTCCTGGGCTGAACTGCGCGAGGCGCAGCTCATGGCGCTTTCGTTACCGAACACGGGCATGGCGGTCGCAATTGACATCGGCGAGTCCTTCGACATCCATCCGAAGAACAAGCAGGAGGTCGGTCGCCGCCTCGCTCTCGCCGCGCGGGCGATTGCTTATGGCGAGAAACTGGTTTACTCCGGCCCCATTTACGAGGGGATGGCAATTGAGGGCAACACCATCCGGCTGCGGTTCCAGCACGTTGGAGGTGGGCTTGTCGCGCAGGGCGGACCGTTAAAGGGCTTCATCGTCGCGGGTGACGATCGCAAATTCCTCTGGGCGGATGCTCGCATTGACGGCGAAACGGTTTTGGTCCGCAGCGGGCATATCGCGCATCCCGTCGCTGTTCGATGCGCCTGGTGGGACGACCCCCACGGATGCAACCTCTACAACAAGGAAGGTCTCCCCGCGTCCCCATTCCGCACGGATGATTGGCCCGGCGTGACAGCCGGAATCCTCTCCCCGAAGGACCCCCAGGCCCATCCGAAATTGTACGTTGTCCCGGAGGACCCTTTGCTCCCGCGCGCGCTCCTGATCGGCGACTCAATCTCCATGGACTACACCGAGCCGACGCGAGAGCTTCTGAGCGGCAAAGTCAACGTTCAGCGCATCCCCTGGAATGGCGGCGATACGAACCTCGCCCTTCAAAGGGTTGACGAAGCCATCGGCGGCGCCAGATGGAACGTCATCCACTTCAATTTCGGCCTCCACGACCTCAAATTCGTGAACGGCCAATATCAAGTCCCCATCGAGCAATACGAGAAGAACCTGCTTGAGCTGGTGAAACGCCTCAAAGCCACCGGCGCCAAGCTAATCTGGGCGACCACGACTCCGGTTCCCGAAGGAGCTGAGAACCGCATTGCCGGCGATGAGCTAAAATGCAATGCCGTCGCTAAAAAGGTCATGGAGGAAAATGGGATACCGATCAACGATCTTCACGCCTTCGTCTCGCCGCGCCTCAAAGAGCTTCAAAAGCCCAACGACGTTCATTTCAAAGACGAAGGCTCCCGGGCCCTCGCCCGGCGCGTCGCCGCCAGCATCCTCACCGCCCTCGGTCAGCCTGTGCCTCCGGCGGTCCAGCAGTAGTCGCCTCCGTCATCGGCCGTTCCGTGGTTTACGCAGCGTGCGACTCCCGGCGGCCCTTCAAGGCCGACCGTCCCGTTGCCGCCAGACTCACTTCACTTCGACAATCTTTGCGGAGATGATCGTCAGCCACGTTTTTTGGACTGCCGGATCGTTCGCAGTATCCGGGTCCACAGCCTGCGATTGCAAGAGTGGAGTCAGTGGCGCTTCCTTCAGGACAAAACTTGACCCGTCTGGAATGTGGACTGTCGTGGTTACGTTCCATGTTTTGAAGACCGGTTGAGCAACCTCCGTCCCGTCAATCCGCTTCCAACCGGCGAGAGCCGTTACCTCTGGCATGAGGATCAGAGCGATAAGCTTGTTTTCGCCGACGACCGGGGTTACGTTGAGCACCGCACCGACGTCTCGTTTCTCCCAGTTACTGGGGGTGATGCCCCGTTCCTCGAACTTGTAATCCGTCGGGTATGTTACTTCCTCGGAATGCTGGCTTTGAGCTTGTTGGCCCGGGATCGTCAGGACAGACAGCGAAGCGATGATCCGTGCGCCATCCATTTCCTCGATTGCGGCGACCACCTTTTCTTTTTCTTGCGGATTGAGAATTGCCCTCCCGTCCGGCGGGCTGAGCTTGAATCCTATCAGTTTCTCGAAGTCGCGGGTGGCGGACCTTTCAAGCTCGACAACAATCGCCTCGACCCAGACGTTAGTTCCTGACACGGCTGCGGACGGCTGAGGAGGCAGCGCCTCGACGGGAGCTATGACAAGGTCCACTCTCGGCGGCTCCCCGGGAGCCGGCTGCGCCGCTGGCTGTGCGCCGCACGGCGCCGCCACGACCACAGAAAGCAGTCCCAGGCACAAGCAGATCATTCGAGAAGCAGAAATCGTTTTCATTGTTCCCTTCCTCCTTTTGGTGAGGGTTTCAGATACTGGAGGTAAGATTGAGACTCCAAGAGAGTAAGCCCGGGGCGGGCTGACCTTTCATTCCCCGGGGACCACGGAGAGGAATGTCAGGTCAACCCGAGGGCGTAGTTTCTCTAGTTCCGCCCCCCATTTCCCCTAAACCGCAGTTTAGCATCTGCGGCAGCGTCGTGCAAGGTGGTTTCGCTATTTTTCTCAAACGTGGAGCCCTCGCCTCAGGGCACAGCGCCGTTGACACGGAGCATCATCGGGCTTATTCTCGGTTACGGCGGCTATAACAAAGGCGAGAATCGGCTTTTGGATGGACTGCCACTTCCCTGGCGATCGTGTGGAGGAGATGGCTGGATGGACGTTCTCATCGCATTGCGGACTTGCGCTCTGTTCGCGGATTTTTTGAAGCCAGACCTGGAGCGGATTGCCACGGTCGCGCGAGTGAAGTCCTACGAGCGCGGCGAGGAGATTTTCAGCCAGGGCGATGCCGCGGCGCGTTTCTATGCGGTTGTTACAGGAAAGGTGAAGCTGTACAGGCTTTCGGCTGGGGGAAAGTATCACATCGCGCGGCTCGTCTCGCCCGGAGAGACGTTCGCGGAGGCCGCGGCATTCACCGGCGGGAAGTATTCGGTTTTCGCAGAGGCTACAACGAAAAGCACTCTTTTGGCTTTCGAGGCGAAGTCTTTCCTCGACCTTGTCTCGTCCGACCGGCGTCTGGCTCTGAAGGTCATAGTCTCGCTGTCGCAGAGGCTTGAGACGCTTGTCGCTGCTTTGGGGCAACTCGCCCTGAGCGACGTAACCGCGAGACTGGCGGAATACATACTGGACTTGTCCTCGACTGCCAGGGGGTCCGGCATGGACGACTCTGTCGTGCGGCTCGACATCCGAAAGTCGGACCTGGCGGCAAGGCTGGGAACCGTCAGCGAGTCCCTCTCGCGCTCATTCGCCAAGCTTCGGGAAAAGAAAATCCTTGACGTGAAGAGGAATGAAATTCGAATTCTCGACCACGAGGCTCTTGCGCGAATAGCGGCGGGAATTCAGGAATGAGCCTCTCGTCCTAATCCCCCATCGTTCTCTTTCGGAAGCGGTCGCTTTATCACAGTCGGGCGGTCATCGCCCCGTCCCCGCCGCGTTTCGTCCTGCCGCCTTATCTCAGCGTCCTCCGCGGTCTCCGCGGTTAACTCTTTCCGGAAGCGACTCGTTAGTTTTGGAAATTGCCCTTTCTTGACCTAAGTCAAGGATTTCCCGCCTGTGGGGTGCTACTTTTTCCCACAGGAAAGCAAAAAGTCTGCCCCTACGCAGGGCTTATCCGGACAGGAACCCATAATCAACCAGCACGGAGGGAAATCGAGATGAAGACGAAGGTCGTCCGCAAAATCGTGAAGATTGACGAAGAGAAATGTGATGGATGCGGGTTGTGCATCCCGCAGTGCAAAGAGGGAGCGATTCAGATTGTTGATGGGAAGGCAAGGCTCGTCAGCGAGATATATTGCGACGGGCTTGGCGCCTGTCTGGGCCATTGCCCCCAGGGCGCCATCACGATAGAGGAACGGGAGGCGGAGGAGTTCGATGACGAGGCGGTCCATGAGCATCTCCATGCTTCGGAGAAAGCCCCCGAGCCAGCCGCACATCTGTCGCATGGAGACGGCTGTCCTTCGGCGAGGGTGATGTCCTTTCTCGCGAAGACATCGCGTCCGGCCATCCGCGAAGGCGCCGAGGCCGCCCCTGCGGAATCCGCACTTTCTCAATGGCCGGTGCAACTGACGTTGGTTCCCGCGAGCGCCCCCTATCTGCAAGGCGCGGATTTGCTCATCGCCGCCGACTGCGTCCCCTTCGCATACGCGAACTTTCACAAGGACCTCCTCGAAGGGAAGGCGGTTCTGATAGCGTGTCCCAAGCTCGACGACACCGGTCCGTATCTCCAGAAGCTGGCGCGAATCTTCGCGCAGTGCGAGCCAAAGACGATAACGGTCGCGCACATGGAAGTGCCGTGCTGTTTTGGATTGGTCAGGCTCGTTGAGGAGGCTCTCCGGTTGAGCGGAAAGAGCATCCGCGTCCGGGACGTAACGATTTCCATCAGCGGGGAGATTTCGCAAGACACAGCGAGCGACTGAGGTGGTCATGTGGGACCAGCGGGGCAAGGCCTGGTTCTCCTTGACGCCGGGCCCCGGTTCCTTGTAGACTCCAGCATGGTGCCCGTCGGCCGGTGACAGTGGGCGTTTATTGGCGGCTTTCGCCGTTAGATCTTCTCCGGTGTCAGGCGATGCGGCTGGGAACGGCGCGTCAAGGGTGATCCGGTGGGAGTCGATTGGCAAAATCTCAGACCCTTCAATGGCTCCCAGCAGGCTGCATTCGAGGAACTGTGCTGCCAGCTCGCCGCATATGAGCCGGTGCGGGAGGGGTCGAAGTTTACTCGCAAGGCTCCACCTGACGCCGGGGTGGAGTGCTTTTGGACGTTGCCGACGGGGGACGAGTGGGGATGGCAAGCGAAGTTCTTCCTTTCGCCTCCGGATGCCAGGCAGTGGCGTCAGATCGATGAGTCTGTGAAGAAAGCTCTCGATAAACACCCGCGCTTGACTCGATACACGATTTGCCTTCCTATTGACCGGCCAGATCCTCGCGTTGACGAGCAAAGGTGGTTTCTCGATAAGTGGAATGAGCGTGTCCAGACCTGGCAGGGTTGGGGACAGGAAAAGGGGATGTCTGTTGAGTTCGATTACTGGGGCAAGCACGAGATTTTCGAACGCCTCAGTCGCGACGAACATCGAGGCCGGTACTTCTTCTGGTTCAATAGGGAATTGCTCAGCCAGAAATGGTTTGAGGACCGCCTGGAGGAAGCTGTCGTCAATGTTGGTCCCCGTTACACACCGGAGCTGAACGTCGAGCTTCCTGTTGCTCGACTTTTTGATGGCCTGGGGCGCACCTCGTCGTTTTTCGACCCCGTTAGAGTCCTCTCCGGCAAAATAAGAAGAAGATATCCGAGGACCGAACCGCGGGCGAAAGAAGAGGTAGACCACCGCCTTTTTGACTCGCTTCGCCAGAATGTCACTCAGCTTCTGTCGTGCATCGAGGGCATCGAAAAGTCGGAAGTAAGTCCGATTGATTGGCAGTCCATGGGCCGGCTTGCCGCTGAGTCTGCCGAGATTGCCTGGGAGTGCAGACGAAATCTGGAGGCGGCTGCAAAGCAGAGGGAGGCCAAGGATGCGGCTTCGGAACGGCAGCAGGACTACTCGCGTCCCCGCGGTTTCGATTCTGAACGTGACCACCTGTTCGAACTGATGACTGATCTGCGCGAGCTTCAGAATATTGCTGAAAGCAGGGCGGCACGCTTGTCAAATCTGCCGGCGTTATTGCTCGCAGGGGATGCAGGCACTGGGAAAACACACCTGTTGTGCGACATTGCCAAGCGAAGGGTCTCCGCGGGTCTTCCGACTGTCTTGCTGTTGGGCGGACACTTTAAGGACGATGAGCCCTGGTCGCAGATTGTCCGTCTGTTGCATATATCTTCCACGGCGGAAGAGTTTTTAGGTGCCCTCGAAGCAGCGGCGCAAGCGAGCGGTGGAAGGGCTCTTATCATGATCGATGCCTTGAACGAAGGAGAGGGCAGGACCCTGTGGAGGAAGCACCTCGGCGGGATGCTGGCCGCAGTTTTACGGTATCCGTGGGTCGGACTCGCCGTGAGTGTCCGCACGTCTTACGTGACCTTGGTTGTGCCTGATGGACAGGTGCCAGACAGGTTGGTTCGAGCGGAGCATCACGGCTTCGCAGACTCTGAGTATCAGGCCACAAAGACGTTCTTCGACCATTTCGGCATTCAGCGTCCCGCTGTACCACTGCTCATTCCAGAGTTCCAAAATCCGCTGTTCCTCAAACTGTTCTGTCAAGGCCTGAGAAATCAAGGTCTGACGGCGATCCCTCCCGGGCTCCGTGGGGTCACGGCAATCTTCAGATTCTTCATCGAATCCGTGAATGAGAAACTCTCCGGGCCCGAGTATCTCGACTTCGACCCCAAGTCTCCCACCGTGTATCGGGCGGTACAAAAGCTTGCCGAAATGATGGCGGCTGAAGGTCGGAGATGGTTGCCACGGGGTCAAGCAAAGGATGCCGTGAACTCCGTTCTACCTCCGGATCAATATGAAAAGTCGCTTTTTAGGCATCTGATTTCCGAAGGAGTTATTTCCGAAGACAGGCTTTACGTCGGCGACGACGAATGGGTTCAGGGCATCCACTTCTCCTATGAACGCCTCGCCGATCACTTGGTAGCTAAGCACCTTCTGGATAAATACCTCAAACCCGATGACCCATCACAGGCTTTTTTGCCAGGCCAGCCGCTTGAGCCCTATGTCAGAGACGAGAACGCTTGCTGGCTAAATCGAGGTCTGATAGAAGGCTTTTCGATCCAGCTTCCAGAACGAATAGGCAAAGAGCTGGTCGAGCTTGTCCCAGGATGCGCTGGCTATCGTCCGGTCCGTGAAGCCTTCGTCGAAAGCCTGATCTGGAGGGAGCCTAAGGCGATTAGCGATGCCACGGTGCGGTACGTCAACGACCAAGTCATCCGATACGAGGATACGCACGACAGGTTCCTGGACGCCTTGTTAACAGTCGCCTCAAACCCCGACCACCCATTTAATGCCGATTTTCTTCACAAGAACCTGATGAGACTTCAGCTCGCCGAGCGCGATGCGTGGTGGTCTATCTTTCTCCACCGCCAATACGGTGAGCACGGGGCCGTTGATCGTCTTGTTGACTGGGGCTGGTCCTGTGAGGATAAAAGTCACGTCAGCGATGAGTCCGTCCGGCTTTGCGGGGTGGCTCTCGCCTGGTTCCTGACGACCTCCAATCGCTCTCTTCGGGATCGCGCTACAAAGGCGCTGGTGTCTCTTTTGACGCCTCGACTTCACGTTTTGAGGAAAATCTTGCAGCAGTTCGAGGGTGTCAATGATCCGTACGTACTTGAGCGTCTCCTTGCCGTCGCTTACGGTTGCACCATGCGGAGCACCGACGATGCGGCGATTGGTCTCCTCGCAAAAGAGATTTACGATTGGGTCTTCGAAAAGGGCAAGCCCCCTCCTCACATTCTCCTTCGCGACTATGCAAGAGGCGTCATCGACTTGGCTCTACACCGTGGCATTCAGTTGGACATCGACGTCAAGAAAGTCAGGCCGCCTTATAGGAGCGAATGGCCGGACAAGATTTCCACGAGGCAGGAGTTGGAAGATTATGGAAAGTGGTGGGAGGGCATGCCCGACGAAGAAAGGGGGCGACTTCGCCTATACAGCTCTGTGATGAAGGACGGGGATTTCGCCCGGTACATCATCGGGACCAACACCGGCCATTTCGAATGGTCATCGCGCCGGCTGGGCCAGCCGAGGAAGCCCAGCAAAAAGGAAATTCACGACGCCTTTGTGGAATCCCTCACCCCTCCGCAGAAAGAAGCATGGGACCGGTACATTGAGACGCGACGTAGTGTTGAACTCCAGGTGTGGCACATGGACTTCCTGACTACCGGCGCTCTTGGCCGCCAGCCTACCGAAAGGGGGCTGGGGGCAGCACTAGGGCGGTCTGAAGCTGCATTTCGCCGGAAACTGGGCAAAAAGAAACTCAAAATCTTTGAAGAGCAGGTCCTTCCTTATCTGAACGCCCCCTGTGCTTACGCCGATGAAGATCGCTTTGACCTGTCAATCGCACAGCGCTGGATCTTCAAGAAGGTTCTGGACCTGGGCTGGACCGTGCAACGTTTCGGGAACTTTGACTGGGAGGTCAATTTGCACGGCGATTACGGCAGGAGCGGAACCAAGCCGGAGCGGATAGGCAAGAAATACCAGTGGATTGGATATCACGAATTCTTGGCCCGCGTGTCTGACAATTTTGAGCTTAAGGGAGAGTACGGGGACGAGGGCGACAGGAAATACGACGGACCATGGCAGGTCGGCTGGATCCGCGACATAGACCCGTCCTGCCTGTTGAAGAAGACCGGGTACGAAAGATGGGGGCCTCACAGCAGGACGTGGTGGTTTTCAAGCGAATATGACGCATGGGATGCAAAACCCGATGATGTCGAATGGCTGAAAAACTGCGAAGGTCTGCCCCCAGTTGAGCCGCTCCTTGAGGTCACGAAACCTGAGGACAACTCAAAATGGCTTGTCCTGGACGCGTTTTTCGAATGGGAGCAGCCAACGCCTCCAGAAGAGGAACGATTTGAAATCCCACGGAGACAATTGTGGTACATGATCAAGAGCTACATAGTCAAAAGGACAGACATGGAGGAGTTGTTCGAATGGGCGAAGGCGCAGAACTTCTACGGGCGCTGGATGCCAGAATGCCGCGAGCTATATCGCGTGTTCCTCGGTGAATTCTTTTGGGCTCCCGCGTTTCACTATCACTTCGAACAACCCGGGTATGAGTGGACGAGGGGATATGACAAACGGATACCGAAAGAGGTCTTGCCCACAGCAGGCGGATATATGCAGGAGCATGGCACCTACGATTGCTCAATCGTGGAGACCATCCATATCTCTTTGCCCACCAGATGGCTTGTGCACCAGATGGGCTTGCGCTGGAATGGCGTTGAGGGACAACTGTTTGATCGCCAAGGCAAGTTGATCGCATTCGACCCATCAGTAAAAACTCCCGGGCCACAGGCGCTGCTAATGAATCGCGACGCCCTCCTGCAATTCCTGAACGACAACGGCTATGACCTTCTGTGGACGGTCGTTGGTGAAAAGAGGATTATCGGCGGCAGAATGGCGCGAGAGGACTGGAAAGGCCGCCTTGAGATGAGCGGGGCGTACAGGCTCCGTGATGACGGGGTAGTTGGAGCCTTCCGCACGGGGTTCATAACCTGAGGTCGGGGGGCGTATGGGACCGTCTTTTCCACCGAGCACGGACCTTGAAGTCGCCGTTGCCCTAGCTCGTCAGGCCGGGAGAGAGGCGAAGTAGGCCTCGCAGCTTTCTCTCTCCTCCGGCAGGCGGAATCTTATGCCGCCTTCCTGGTGGGTGATGAAGATATTGACCCGCTGCTGAAGGTCTTTCTCGGCGCTGGCACGGGCTTTGAGGAGGGTATCTATCAGCCTGCTGATGTAGGGAGTGGGGACGGGGGTAATGATTCCCACGACGATTTGCGGAACGGGGGGCACTGAGTCGAGGAGAAGAGCGCGGATTTTGATTCCGGCTTTGGCGTAGTCATCGCGCAGCATGTAGATTGCCTTTTCGATGTATCGAGCAGCCGGGCCGCCCCGGGCGTCCACTTCGATGATACCTGCCATTCGTTCTCCCTCCTCCGCAGAGAAGCGATTCCTTTCTTCTCCGTCCTGTGTCAGATTGAAAACGCGAAAGCTCCTTCCGCAGCTCTGCTTCGTGGCGAGAGAATAAAGCATTTGTGGGCGCTTTGTCCAGAGTCGTTGCGCGTTTGGCGGTAATGCCTCAGTTACGGGCGGCGTCTCCCCGCGCTGGGGCGGCTCAGTAGGAAGGGTGGAACCGCAGATGAACGCAGATGGACGCAGATGAGAAACAATGGAGGGTTGACTCGCCCCGGTAGGTCGGACTCTTGCGAGGTTGTCCCCCCGTGACGGAGGGATTGCGTTTGGGGTGAGAAATTGAGGGTTTGTCGAGTAGGGCAGGAAAAGTCTCGTCGGACCGTCATTGTCAGCCCAAGGCGGGCGGGTGGAGTCGAGCCTCATTTCTCGGAGGCGTCGCTGAGAAGGACGACCGAATAGCCTGCGATAGCCTCCCCTTTCCCCAGCGGCCCGATTCCTTCGGGACACTTCCCCTTTATGCTGACCCGGTCCTGGGCAACGCCAGCAGCGGATGCGATGGCTTCTTTCATCTGCTCGAAGAACGGACTGAGCCGCGGTTGCTGAGCGACGATGACGGAGTCAATGTTCACGATTTCTTTCCCATTCTTGCGGAGGAGCGCGGTCACTTCATTGAGGAAATCGGTGCTTGGCGCGTCCTTGTAAGCGTCCTCGTCGCTGGGGAATAGTAAGCCGATGTCTCCCAGACCCGCGGCGCCGAGAAGGGCATCGCAAATGGAGTGAATCAGGACGTCCGCGTCGGAATGCCCCAGAAGCCCCTTCTCGTACTCGATTGGGACGCCTCCGAGGATGAGCTTTCGACCGGGCACAAGCGGATGAATATCATAGCCGATTCCGACTCTCAATGCGGCGGCTCCTTGCGCTACTTTATCTCCGCGAAAATCATTCTGCCCGCGGGTTTCTGGAGGACGCTGGTAACGGCGACGTCGAGTTGCTGGCCGATCTTATCGCGACCGTTGTTGACCACGACCATTGTGCCATCGTCAAGGTAGGCGATGCCCTGCCCGGGCTCTTTGCCCTCGCGCGTGATGCGGACCGTCATGGCCTCGCCGGGGAGGATGACCGGCTTGAGGGCGTTGGCGAGGTCGTTGATGTTGAGGACTTGAACCTGCTGGAACTCGGCGAGCTTGTTCAGATTGTAATCGTTGGTGAAGACTTTTGCGTCAAGCTTTTTGGCGAGCTTGACGAGCTTGGCGTCAACGTCCCGAGCTTCGGGGAAGTCGTCTTCTTGAATGAGAACCTCCACGTTGGGGTCCTTTTGCAGCCGATTGAGCATGTCCAGCCCTCTTCGCCCTCGTGCTCTCTTCAGATGGTCCGAGGAATCGGCTATCGTTTGCAGTTCCTTGAGCACGAACCGCGGGATAATCAGCTTGCCCTCCACGAAGCCAGTGGCGGCGATGTCCGCGAGCCGCCCGTCAATGATGACGCTCGTATCAACGATCATCCGAAAAGGCCCTTTTTCATCATCGGAGGTCCGGTCCTCGGGGGCGAACATGCTCAGTTGGCTGGCGCCGCGATTCGCGACGACGATGCCAAAATAGGTGAAGAGAATCAGAGCGATGCCGCCCGCCCAGCTCACAAACTTGTCGGCGACCTTCTCGGCTTCGTCCGGAGTATCGGCGAAGGTCGTCCAGGGCACTCCTCTCAGAATTGCCCTCACCAAGAAAGACATAATCACACCGATTACCAGGCCAATCATCACGACTGAAAAGGCCTTGAGGGAGAACCTTTCGGCGCCCGCCTGTAGTGCAAGAATCGCCGCCGCCAGAAAGACCCCGACGACAATGCTCGTGTCTATCCCTAACCCGGAGATGGTCAGAATTGCGGCGCCAACTGCGGCAAGAACCAGCGCGACCGCGCCTCGAATAAGATACTTCTTCATAGTTAGGTCTCCTATTTCGTAGCTATCACTCTTTAGGTATCCACGGCGTCAAAACCGCGGCGTTGCCCGCCCGTTCCCGTGAGCTGGGCTTCTGCTCCCCGACCGGGGAGCGATCCAAATGGACATCGAACACTATGTTCACTGGATTGCGACTATGAGACAGAATTATGTAACCGGGAAATCCGAACCAAGTCGCTCCACACGGTAGCCTACCACAAACCTGCACCCTCGTCCATGCCCAAGTAGTTGCTTCTCGACGGCTGCGATCGCTGTAGCCCGCCGCGGTAATGAGCCGACCGGTCTATTTGGAGCCGTCTATCGGACCCAGACGGTTGGCTCCGGCGGTCGTCGCCTTGCCATCGCCTGTTCTTCCTGGAAAGCCTTTTCCACGTCAAGAAGCCCCTTTTCTCTGACGGCAATCAGAATGGCTTTCAAATTCGCGTACCAGCTCGGGTCGTTGATGAGCTTACCAAGTCCACCCCTGCCCGCCCCGATGTTCGCCATGATGGGCGAAAGAGTGTCTGCGACGCGACCAAAGCTCTTGAGCGTTTCGTCCATGCTCGCGATGAGACCGCTGATCTGTTCGCGGTTCTCGGTGAGAAGCCTTTGGGCCTGTTGGCCAGCCGTCGCGATAGTTCTCACTGCCGCTCGCAGGTCAGTCAGAACGCTGGGGAAGCCGCTGACCGTCAGGCCCAGGTTCTGAAGAGTGTCCCTCAATGTGACTTGTACCTCTTCGCCGGTCATCTGATTGAGGTGATCGGTGAGTTCGGAGAAGGAGCGGAAGATGTTTTTGACGTAGTGCTGAGTCTCCTCCTCCGCCAGGGGGCCCAAGACCTGGCGGAGCGTGTCGAGCGGTTCCTCGGGGTTCGTGCCGACCATGACAGCCGATCCATCCTGGGGCAGGGGAGGGGCATCCAGAGGCCCCGGAGCGATCTCAATCACTTTCTCTCCCAGGAGGCTGAGGGGGACAATCTTGATTTCATCTTTGGTCCGGAGAGTTATTTCTCGGTCTATGGAGAGGACAACTTTCACCTTCTCAACAGCGACGTCTGCTCTGTCTTTGACCTCCATCCCCCACGGTATAATCTCCTTCACTTTCCCGCACTCCACGCCTGCGTGATAGACAGGCGCTTCCCGGATCAGTGCCTTAACGAAATCGAACTGGACGATAACGTTGTACTTGTTCACCGAGGACATGCCGCCGAATTTGATGACCATGTAAGCGGCTACCGCCAGTCCAGAAAGCACAAACAGACCGAGGTACAGGTCGAGATACTTGCGTTTCATGGTTATTCCTCCATGCTCAGCATTGCGAGCTGCGGGCAGGGATGGGCCCTTCCGCCTTCCCCTGAATAAACTGCTGCACGACCGGATTCGGCGAATTTCTGATTTCGTCGGGTGTGCCTGCTTCGATGATTTTCCCATCGTACAGCATGGCGATCCGGTCAGCGATTTTGTACGCGCTGCTCATGTCGTGGGTGACGGCGATGGACGTTACCGCGAGCCGTTCGCTGAGGGATATGATGAGGTCGTTAATCACATCCGCCATGATGGGGTCGAGGCCCGTGGTGGGTTCGTCGTACAGGATGATGGACGGGTCGAACGCGATGGCTCTCGCCAGCGCAACCCTTTTCTTCATTCCGCCGCTCAACTCGGAGGGCATTTTGTTCTCCACGCCGCTCATGCCCACCATGTCGAGGCATCGGTCCACTTTGGCTTCAATCTCCTTCCTGCTCATCTTGGTGTGCTCGACCAACCCAAAGGCCACGTTTTCCCCCACGGTGAGCGAGTCAAACAAAGCCGACCCCTGAAATACCACTCCGAAAAGCCTCCGCACCCGGTTCAGTTGCCTTTCATTGAGTGTGGTTATGTCCGTGCCCTTGACGACCACCCGCCCGGAGTCGGGCATGAGGAGCCCCGCGATGTGTTTCAGCATAACGCTTTTTCCGCACCCGCTCCTGCCAATGACCACAACTGTCTCGCCCTCATTGACCTCCAGGCGCAGGTTGTCGAGGACGAGGTTTCCGTTGAACGTTTTCGTTAAGTCTTCGACGGTTATCGTTGGCATACGCTTGCGCCTGACGCCCACTCCCGACACAACAGCTTCAGAACAGCAAAAGCACGTCCAGGAAGAAATCCACGATGAGAATCGCAATGCACGAGACAACGACCGCCTGCGTGGCGGCTCTCCCGACGCCTTCGGCCCCTCCCTCTGTCGTGAACCCGCGCCGACAGGCGACAATCACAATGATTGCTCCGAAAACGACCGATTTTATCAGGCCGGTTCGCAGGTCGTCGGGGTCGGTGTAATAAAACATGTTCTTCATGAAGTACGCCGCGTTGACCCCTTTCAGGTAAACTGAAACCAGGAATCCACCGGTGATGCCGATGAAAATCGAGAAAGCCGTCAATACTGGGACCATCACCAGCCCGGAAATGAACCTGGGGACGACGAGGTAGCGGGTTGGGCTCGTGGCCATGGCGCGGAGAGCGTCAATTTGCTCCGTGACCTTCATAGTGCCGAGTTCCGCCGCCATAGAGGCCCCGACCCTTCCCGAGATAATGATGGCGGTGATGACGGGTCCCAGTTCGTTGGTCATGGAGAGCGAGACAAGGGGACCTATGCCCGTCTCCATCGAAATCTTGTGCAGGAGATAGTAGCTCTGCGCCGCCACGACCATTCCCATGAAGGCGCCCGTAACAAGCACGACCGGCAGCGACAGAACCCCCATGGTGAACATTTGCGAGGAGACATGCCGCCATTTCGGAGGCGCGGTGAGCGACAGGCGAAGCGTGGAAATGAGAAGCCTCGTGGTCTGCGCCAGGTCAATCAGGAAGGCGCTGATCTTCGTTCCAAGTCGTGCGGATATGTCTGCCATGGCTAAGTCCTTCCGTGGCGGTGCGGGGTTCGGATGCCGAGGGGCCAAACCTGTCGTTCGGGCGGAAGCCAGCGGGCCAAGCATGGCCCGCAACCTCTCGGTGCTTCAGGCGCCAGACGAAGAGGGCAAGTGCAGCGGGCCAAGTCTCGCTGGGTTCAAGAGGTTCCTGGCAGCCGTCACGAACCGGGATTGAAGGGAATCATGCCCTCTTTCCGGAACACGTGTAATGCCCCCGAGGGAGCCGCCGCGTATAGGTGTGCGGCGTTCAGCAACAGGCAGGTTCCCCCCTCTCGATTGCTGGGAAGCCGCCGCTCACGTTAGCTCCCGGCCGGATGAAACGGACTTGTCAAGGACGCAGGAAACCCGAGGTTTCTTGCTGTTTGTCAGTTACCTGAATATCAGTCTGCCGTCCTTTTCATCCACGGTCAGGATTTTCCCTTTGGGGAGTTGTTCTTTCAGAATCTCCTCGGCGAGCGGGTCTTCGAGCTGCTTTTCGATGGCTCTTCTCAGGGGTCGGGCGCCGAATTTCTCGTCGTATCCTGCCTGGATCAGGAACTGCTTTGCTCCGTCCGTCAAAACGACTTTGACGCCCTGCTTCTCCAGTCTCGCCTGGACCTTGCGAAGCTCGATGTCAATGATGTCTAAGAGGTCGTCCTTGGTCAGCGACCGGAAGACGATCATGTCATCCACTCGGTTGAGGAACTCCGGCCGAAGGAGCCTCTTGACCTCGACGAGGATTTTGTCCTTCATTTTTTCGTAGTCTTGTTCCCCGGAAGGAGTCCCGAATCCGAGGGCAACCTCCTTCTTGAGAACGTCCGCCCCAATGTTGGAGGTCATGATGACGACCGTGTTTCTGAAGTCAATCACCCGCCCAAAGTTGTCGGTCAGCTTGCCTTCCTCGAGCACCTGGAGGAGGATGTGCATGACGTCCGGATGAGCCTTCTCAATTTCGTCGAACAGGATCACCGAATAGGGACGTCTTCGGACCTGCTCCGTCAACTGCCCGCCTTCTTCGTACCCGACGTAGCCGGGCGGCGACCCCACCAAACGGGAAGAAGTGAACTTCTCCATGTACTCGGACATGTCGAGCTGGATGATGGCGTCCTCGTCTCCAAACATGAACTCCGCGAGCGCCTTGCCGAGAAGGGTCTTTCCGACCCCTGTGGGACCGAGGAAGATGAACGAGCCGATGGGACGACGAGGGTCTTTCATGTCCGCCCTCGACCTTCGCAAAGCCTTTGCGAGGGCTTTTACTGCTTCGTCCTGCCCGACGACACGTTTGTGGATCTCGTCCTCCATACGGAGGAGCTTGTCCGTTTCCTTCTCTTCCAGCTTGGACAGGGGGACTCCCGTCCATTTGGAGACCAGGTACGCGATGTCTTCGTCCGTGACCTCCACCCTCTGCTCTTGTTTGTTCTCCTTCCAGTCCCTGACGAAATCGTCATAAGCCGTCTTCAGCTCTTTTTCCTTGTCTCGGAGGCGGGCAGCCCTTTCGTACTCCTGGCTCGCAATGGCAAGCTGTTTTTCTTTTCGGGTCAGGTTAATCTTCTCGTCAATTTCTTTGAGTTCCGGGGGACGTGTCATGACGGATATTCGAGCCCGGGCGCCTGCCTCGTCAATGAGGTCAATGGCCTTGTCCGGCAGGTTTCTGCCCGAGACATACCGCGACGAAAGGTTGGCGGCCGAGACAAGAGCGGCGTCCAGGATGCGCACGTTGTGATGCTCCTCGTACCTATCCCGGAGACCCTTGAGGATTTCGATGGTTTCCTCCACGGTAGGCTCCGTGACCATGATGGTCTGGAACCGCCTCTCCAGCGCCGCATCTTTCTCGACGTATTTTCTATATTCGTCAGCCGTCGTCGCCCCGATGCACTGGAGTTCTCCCCGTGCGAGCGCTGGCTTGAGGATATTGGAGGCGTCTATGGCGCCTTCCGCGGCGCCGGCTCCCACGATGGTGTGCAGCTCGTCTATGAACAGGATGACGTCCTGAGACCTGCGAATCTCGTCCATGACCGCCTTGATTCTTTCCTCGAACTGGCCGCGGTATTTCGTGCCAGCCACCATTAAGGCAAGGTCCAGGGTGATGAGTCTTCTTCTGGCAAGGAGCTCGGGAACGTCCCCGGCGACAATCTTCTGAGCCAGCCCCTCGACAATCGCCGTCTTTCCAATGCCCGCATCTCCCAGAAGGACAGGGTTATTTTTTCTTCTCCGGCAGAGAATTTGGATGACCCTTTCTATCTCATCCTTTCGGCCGATGACCGGGTCGAGCTTCCCTTCTGCGGCGAGCTCGGTCAAATCCCGCCCGAACGCCTGGAGCGCCGGGTACTTGGCGGGGCCGCCCCTCCCTTCCGCGGCTCGGGGCGCCCCCGTCGGCGGAGCGAAACCGGAGAGGATTTCGAGGACTTCGTTTCTCGCCTTGTCGAGGTCAACGTCGAGGTTCTGCAACACCTTTGCGGCGACGCCGTCTTTTTCCTTGAGCAAGCCCAGGAGGATGTGCTCGGTTCCCACGTAGTTATGCTTGAGGCGCTGCGCTTCTTCCCAGGCGCTTTCATAGACCTTCTCCGCATGGGGGGTGTTGGCGGGCTTGGCGGCGTTTTTCGTGGCCGGGCCCGAGCCGACCATCTTTTCCACTTCCGCCCGAACAATGTCGAAGTCCAGCCCAAGTCGTTTCAGGACATCCACAGCAACGCCCTGGCCGAGCTTGATGAGGCCGAGCAGAATGTGCTCTGTGCCGACGTAGTTGTGATGGAGTCTCTGGGCTTCCTTCTCGGCGAGCCTCTTGACTTGCTTTGCCCTGTTGGTGAACTTATCCCACATGGCGTCCTTTTCGCAACCTCCTGCAACGTTATCCCAATCGCGACACGGTTCCAGCGCGCCCGTCACCGCCGCACGCTCATGCGACCGAGTTTTCCGTCATGGTTTGTGCCTCGCCAGCCTGCTGCGAAGCAAGTTTCCTCTCTCAATGTCTCTGGAAGCGGCGTCCAGTTCCCTGCCGTTAATCTTTTGCAGGTGCGCGGGCTGAGCGAGCACGAAAAGCTCGTTCACAGCCTGTCGGTCGAGTTCTCCGATGATGCCGAGGTCAATTCCCATGCGAAGCGTGGACAATAACTCGATGGTTTCCCGGGAGGTGATGACGTGGGCATTGCTCAGGATGCCATACGCCCGGCCCACCTTATCGTAGAGAACGTCCGCATCCGTCTTGAGGAGAGCCTTTCTGGCGTTCTTCTCCGTCTCGATGACCTGCAAAACGACCTTCTCCAGAGTAGCTATGATTTCCTTTTCGCTCTTTCCGAGTGTGAGCTGGTTGGAAATCTGGAAGAGGTTTCCGAACGCTTCCGTCCCTTCGCCGTAGAGTCCTCGGACGGCCAGATGAAGTTTCGCGACGGCTTGCAGCACCTGGTCAATTTGCTTACCGAGGATTAACGCGGGCAGATGAAGCATCGCGGAGACGCGTATGCCCGTACCCACGTTCGTGGGGCAGGCGGTCAAGTACCCGACTTGCGGCGAGAAGGCGAACCCGAGCTGACACTCAAGATGGTCATCAATCTCGTTCATGATCTCCCAGCATTTCGCCAGCCGCAGACCTGACAGGAGCGTCTGCATCCGGATGTGGTCCTCCTCGTTGACCATGAGGGTCACGACTCCTTCGGAGTCCACGATGACCGCGCTGCCGACCTTCTTGCCTGCAAGCTCGCGGCTGATCAGGTACCTTTCGACCAGAAGCTGCTTGTCTATCTCGGGTAGCTCTTCCATCTTCAGCATGTGGCAGTTCCGAAAACGGGGGATGGTCTTCACCGCCGATAGGATTTCCCCCAGAATCTCCTTCTTCTCGGCGGTGGTGGCCCGGCTTGGAAAGAAATGGTTCGCAAGGTTCCTTGCCACCCTGACTCTGCTGCTGAAAAGGATCTCGGACTCCGGGCCGTTTTCACCCAGCCACCCGCGTTTGCCGCTGACGAAATCCTCCAAGTTCATTTCTGGTCTTTCCCGCTCTTCCCTTCCGCTTTCAGGGATTGTATCCGGTCTCTCAGGACCGCAGCCTGCTCGAATTGCTCTTTGTCAATTGCCTCTTTTAGCTTCTGGTGAAGCTCCGCGAGTTCCGCGGCTACTCCGGACTGCTGCGCAATGCACTTCGGGACCTTCCCGACGTGTTGCTTGTCGCGGTGGATTTCGTCCAGGATAGACTGAAACTTGGCGCCGAAAGCCTCGTAGCAAGCGGCACAGCCCAGCCTTCCGCTCTTTTTGAACCGGGCAAACGTCAGACCGCAGCGCGGGCACTTGGCCTTGCCGGCCTCTTCCTCCACCTGAACCGCCTGTGTCAGTCCTTTCAGGATGTCTGCCACGGAGAACTGAGCCCCAATCGGAAGGTTCTTCTGCTTTGCGCAGGCTTCGCAGAGGGCCATCTTTTTGGGCTGACTATTGGGCAGGACCTCCGTGTAATGAATCGTTGCAATTTGCTCTTTGCATATCTCGCAGAGCATCGCCAGCCTCCTCCGGTGAGCGTTTCAGTTTCGTTCCATCCACAAATTGTTAGACAAACAGGCGGCGAAGTCAACGGGGAACTTCACGCAGACCGTACGAGAGTGATAATGAAAGAGACCAGAAGAAGGTTCCCAGGTCGGGGGACGGTGCAAGACCCGTGCCAGCGTGCATGCCTTTAGTCAATCCACGATGCGACCGTCCACCATGTGCACGATCCGGTCACACAATTCCGATAGCTCTTGGTCGTGGGTAGCGACCACTACGGTCTGCCGGTTGCTTTTGTTGAGTTCCCGCAGGAGCCGCAGAACCGATTCGCCTGTCTGCCTGTCGAGATTGCCCGTGGGCTCGTCGGCGAGGATGATCTTCGGTTGATTCAGCAGGGCTCTCGCGATGGCGGCTCTCTGCTGTTCTCCACCGGAGAGTTGTCCCGGTTTGTGTTTCAGGCGCTCCCCCAGACCGACACGCTCGGCCAGTTCAACGGCCCTCCTTTCTATAAGACTCCTTCTGTCGCCAACAAGTTCCCTGCCAATCTTCGCGGGAAACAGCACGTTCTCGAACAAGCTGAAGTCCGCCAGCAAATGGTAGAACTGAAAGACGAAGCCAATGGTGGAGTTCCGAAAGTTGGCTCGCTGGCCGTCTCGCAGACGGGTAATGTCGGCGCCGTTGACCTCCACGGCGCCTGCATCGGGGCGGTCCAGGGCGCCGAGGATGTGCAGAAAGGTGGATTTGCCGGCGCCCGAGGCGCCCACAATCGCCAACATTTCGCCTTCTCGTACCCGCAGGCTTACCCCTTTCAGGACTACAAGCTTCTCTTTGCCGACGAGGAACGACTTGACGACGTCGGTTGCCACGAGGATGTCCGTCATCGCGTGAATTTCGGTTGTTTCGGGCATAGCCGTCATTCGGTATTAGCCTCGGGGCCCGGGCTTCCTATTGGGTGATTCGCCCGTCAGCCCATCACTCGTACCGCAGAACCTCCACCGGGTCGAGGGCTGCGGCTTTCCACGCGGGATAGATGCTCGCCAGGACCGCGAGCACAAAAGCTACCCCGCAGATAACGCCGGTGTCCTTTGCCGAAAGGACAACCGGTATCCTGTCCAGGTAAAATATCTCTCCACTGAACAATTTCGTTGTCCCGGTCAGCCTGCTGACCCAGTCCGCGACCGGGTCAATGTTGTGCGAAAGTAGTAGCCCACCGGTCAGGCCTATCAGAATCCCCACCACGCCGATGATGATGCCGCTGAGGGCGAAGATGGCCGTGATGGAGCTTTTTCGGGCGCCCATGGAGCGCAATATGCCGATTTCCTTGCGCTTGTGCATAACGGTCATAGTAAGGCTCGATATGATGTTCAAGGCGGCCACGGCAGTAATCAGAGTCACGATAATGAACATGATGACCCGTTCCTGCTGAATGGCCTGGAACAGGCTCAATCGGAGATCCATCCAGGTGTTCACAACGTACCGATAGCCAAGCGACTTCTGGAGGGCTGCCTTGACTCCGGCGGACTGCTCGATGTCGTGGAGCCTGACAGAAAAGCCGTGGATGGAATCCTCCTTCCGGAGGTGCTGTAGATGCTGACCGGACTTCAGCGAGGTGAAGCAGAGCTTCAGGTCCTCCTCGGCGAGGCCGGAGCGGAAAATCCCCGTGATTCGGGCCGGAAAGATACTCTTCACCTCTCCGAACGCCCCCACGCTCGACGACCAAATATAAGCGGTGTCGCCCAGCTTCAGGTCGAGGTTTTCAGACAGAATTTTCCCGATGATGAGGGGCATGACGAGAACCTTTTCGCCGGAGGCGTCGGTGATTTCAACCTCCTCGAGGTCCAGGTCGCTTTTCAGGAGGTGGTCGTCCTCCCCGACGAAGGTGCAGCCGGGGCCGCTGCACTTGAACGTTCCCGCCTTGACGTTTCTTCGGTATGCCTCGCGAGTGTACGTTGTCTTGCATCTCTGGCAGATGAAATAGACGAGGTATTCGGGAAGCCTGGAGACCTCGCGGACTTTTTGCGGGTCAACCGCCCGAAAGAACAACGCCGTCGAGCGGTTATCCACCTTCAGGGTCAAGTCTCCCCAGACAAAGGGGCTGACGCCAACGACGTGGGGGGTGTCCCTGATTTTTGCCTCGACTTCGCGCCAATCTGAAATCAGAACGTTGTACCCGGCGATCTCAATGTGGGAGCTCAAACCGATGGACCGTTCCTCCAGGTTCCTTGCGAAGCCGCTCATTACGGCGATGACGACGATGAGCGTCGTCACGCCGACGGCAAGCCCCAGGATGGAGATCAGCGTGTTGATGGAGATGTAGGCGCGGCTTCTCCTCGGCCGGAGATACCGGAGGCACACCGAAAGCTCGTATGGCACGCTATGGTTTTCCCTTTCCAATAATGCCGGAAACAAATCATTACGGAAGGCGAGAGTACATTAGTCAGCGATGCCAAATCAACGGTTAACAGCGCTGACCGGCTGCCCAGAAGCCAAGCTCGTTTGCGGACCCGTCGTTTCGGGTCGCGAGCCTCACCAGACCAGAATCTTATAGAAGCCCCGATGGAGCACAAAAATTTGGTCCTCCGTGGTGAACGTCAGTTCGCCGCCATTCCCCTGGAGAATTGGACCCGGTGTCCATGGTCCCGAAAGTTCCTCCGCGGTGAACACCTGGTAGGATTTCCCCACCTCGCCTTTCCATCGGAGCGTAACCTGATTCTCTCCGGCCGCGATAACGATGCCCGGGCGGAGGATGGTTTCCAAAAGTAGCGGGTCCACCCTCTGGGCTTCAGGGACGGCGAAACTCCCTCTCTCCATGAAATGCAGGTTCGCGTAGGGGATGTTCATGCTGAGGCCCGTCAATGGGTTTGTAACCCCCACATGCCCGCAGTTGACGACCTCGCCGCACCTGGGACAATGCGTATAACAGTCCGCCTCACAATGAACGACATAGGTTTTCACGGGATTCTGGCCTACAGGCAGAGAGCCAATCTGCTGCCGCATTTTTCTGGCGAGCGCCACGCCGTCGAGGATGCCGTCGCCATTGCTGTCAGGGACGTTGGCGCGAGTTCCGAAGTGTGCCTCCTCGCCATCAAGCAGCCCATCACCGTCGGAGTCGCCGGCGACCACGACCAGGTGAGAGGTCCCGTCCCCTCGGAGGGCAAGATCGAGGAGACAGGGGTTGCCCCGGCCGTTGTGAAGGTCGCCCTTGTACGAAAAGCTCCCCTGCCTCATGTAGTGAAGCCCGACGTAAGGAATTTCGAGGACAATTTCCTCTCTCGGGTTGATTACCTCGATCCACCCCATGTTCACCGTTTCACCGCACACTTCGCAGGTCTCAAGTCCCCGGAGCGGATGTTCGACCACGAAGGGACGATCCTTCGGGCCGTCTTCCGGTTTGAGTGCCCGCGGCAGGGCGCCGATAGCCTCCCACATTTGATGCGACAGGGCAAACCCGTCCGGAACACCGTCGTTGTTCGTGTCGGGGATTGTTTTGTCGGTTCCGAAGTATTCCTCTTCGTCGTCCGTTAGTCCGTCTCCATCTGTGTCATGCTGAACGGAAAGGATGTGTCCCGGACCGGACGAATGGAGCGCGTCCACGAGCAACTCTACGTCGAGTCTTCCCTCGCCATGAACATTCCCGGCAAACGAGAAGCTGCCGTGCTCCATGTAGTGCGCGGCAATGTACGCAACCTCAACGTACAGTTGCGCCACCGGGTTGACGACGGTCAGATGTCCCATGTTGACGTTCTGTCCGCAGATGTCGCACCACTCCAATCCCTTGAGCGGGACATCGAGCCGATAGACCTCGCTGGCAGAAGGCTTCGTGGGGAGAGCGGAGATTTCGGCGGCGGTTTCCTTCGCGAGGTCAATGCCATCCAGGACCTGATTGCCGTTTTCGTCGGGGACAACCGGATTCGTCTGAAGGTCCGTTTCTTCCCGATCGGTGAGAAGGTCTCCGTCCTGGTCTGGCGAGACGTAAAGCAGGTGTCCATCGCCTTCTCCGGTAAGGACCGCCCTGAGCTGCCTGGGGTCAATCCTTCCCGCGGGGGCATAGCCTCCCTCCCATGAGAAGGCGCCGTGCTGCATGAAGTGGAGAGCCATGGAAGGGATGGAGATCGAAGCCCCTGTAAGGGGGTTGATCACCTCCCACAGGTCCATCACAACTTCGGAACCGCAGCGTGGGCACATATCTATCCCGTCCATGGGATGTTCGAGGACGTAAGGCTTATCATCGGTAACGACGCGTGGGAGCAAATCAAGCTGAGCGCGGAGTTCCCTCGCGATGTCAATTCCGTCGGGGAGCTTATCCCCGTCGGTATCGGGGTTATCAGGCTGCGTCTGGAAAACCGGTTCTTCCCAATCGCGAAGCTCATCGCCGTCCGCATCCGTTGCGACCGGCTGAGCAATGGAATGCGAGAAGCCGGTTGACATGACAATCGTGCGGAGGAGCATAACGTTCACGCGCCCGGTATGTATCTCGCCCGAATAGGAGAAGCTGCCATGCTCCATGTAGTGCTTGGCGATGTATGGGATGCCGACGGAGACGTTGTTCAGGGGGTCAAAGACCTCCATAAACCCCATGTTTACCTTGTCTCCACAGGCCTGGCAGGTCTCGAGGCCAAAAGCCATATTGTCAACAACGTACCGATGGTCCACGGGAGGGTCATCTGGTGGTAAGAGCCTTGGAAGGGTGTCAATTGCCGAAGAGAGGACCAAAGCCAAATCCAGGCCGTCGGGGATGTGGTTGCCATCCTGGTCCGGTATGGCGGGGTCGGCGCCCAGGAGCAATTCCTCGTCGCTGGCAAGAAAGTCCGCGTCGGGGTCCTCCCAGACTTCCAATGGTATGAGGTGAGGGTCACTTCCCGTGTACTTCGCTTCCGGCGCCGGCAGAGCGCTCAGAGCCACGAGCGACGCTGCCGCAGCGACCGCGCACCGCATGCTGTCAATGAGAAACACCTCCCGGACAGCGGACACCGCGGAGAACAGTCGCCCCTGCATTGCGTTACGGCACTGGCGGTAAATATCCCTGTAATAGGGAAGCAGAATGGGTGTAACAGGACAATTCGGGCAAGCCCAATGAAACAGAATCCGCTGGTCGCCTCTCCGCAGGGAATTCTTGGCGTACCCCTTCGTCACAAAGCTCTCCACACAGCACGACGGGTAGCCGAACAACAACCCTTCGATCCTCCTGCTGGTCGGGCTGCGGTCAATCGGCGTCCCGTCGAATCGGGAGGCGTAGAGGTCGAGGCAGCGTTCAGAGCCGCTGAGAATGAGTTCGCGAATGTGCTTCCCGGAACGGACCGACCGATGTACGGTTCGCGTCTGAAGCCCCAAATCCCGAAGGAGCGATTCCGTCTGCGGTGTGAACTCTTTTTCCCATCGGCTTAGAGGCTTCAAGCCTGCTTTTGTGAGCAGGGAAAGATAAGCCAGGTCAAAGCCGAGTTTCTTGAGGTTGTGGGCAGCCATCGGAAGGACCCTCCCTTCATTGACCGGGTTGCGGTTGGACGCTGACGCGTGGCCGGAAAACAAATGCTGTTCGAGGGCGGCCAGGAAGGAGTCTCACCCCGCCTTGGGCGACCCTCCAAGATTGCACCCTTTCAATATACCGCAATTCCGCTGTACCGTCAACCTCAACGTTCGTTCGCACCCGTTCGTTCATCAGCGATTCCGAAAGGCTAAGGAGGGAGTGAGAGATAAGGTTGTGGAGATAGGGAAGTTGGGGGGAGTTGGGGTATGGGGGTGGGCAGGGAGGAACTTGGCATTGGCGATTTGTCATTTTTTCCTTGACAAATGATATATTATAGTATATTACATCAGAAAAAAGGAGGAGGGTCATGAAACATCGAGGCACTGGGTTGAAAAAGGAGCGGAGTCTGCGGAGTCAGCTCCATCGGTTGGTGGCGACGGCGGACGGTTTTGTTCACGGGAGCGTGATTGAGATGTCCCGGGTGTGCGGGAATCCCCGGTGCAAGTGTGCTCTGAAAGGGGAAAAGCACGTGTCGTTGTAGCTGGGACAGACAAGGAAGAGAAAAACCCGGATGAAGTACATCCCGAAAGGATGGGAGTCGCGGATTCGAC
>CAZFAP010000048.1:0-27629 GCA_964516325.1 uncultured Verrucomicrobiota bacterium | reverse complement strand
GCTGGAAGCCGGCTGGCGACCCTACCCCGTAGTGACGGCCGCCGCCGAGTGTCAGAGTGGGCTCGTACCGGTCGTGCGCGGAACGGGAAACCCCTGAAATACAGCCACACCCGTGGAAACGGGGACGCGGCTGTAGTTTGGCGGGTGAATGGATGAATCCTTTGGTCGAGAAGCCCGGCTCGACGTGGCGCCGCCGGTGCCACTGAAGCCCGGCGCAAGAGAACACTGGGCCTGCACGACCCTGCGCCATAGGCCGTGCGTGCCGCCAGCAGCGGGCGATTCGATGAGGTGTGGGAGTCACGCAGCGAAGGTGAGGACGATGGCGGAAGCCCCGGATCGAGAAGCCCAGCGGAAGGCATCGCTCCTCAAAGAAAGCAGTGTCTGACGGTGCCGAAATAGAGCCGCAGACTCTGGTAATCCCCCACTTATGGGCGGCGAAGGTCATCGCCAACGCTGGAGTCTTTCGCATGGGGATGGAACCGCCGAGAACGCAGAGACCGCAGAGATGATACCGGTTCAGGGCTGCGGAAGCGGCGCTTCCGCATGACAAAGCGGGAGCTGTGCGCTCCCGCACTCCATATTTCGGGGCGCCTTTGGAGTCCTGAAGCGGAGCTTCAGCTTTCGTCGCCGGGAGCGGAGCTCCCGTGCTCGACAATGGAATGGGGCTTCTGAAAATCTCCTCCGCTCTCTCTGCGCCGAAAATCGGTGCCACGTGGCCGGGATTTTCATGGTCTGCGGGTGAACGAAGTTCACGAGCAACTGCGGTCGCTCTCTCTTGTCGTGTGTCTGCCAGCCACGCACCCCCGCCCATGACTGAGGCATTACAGACTCTGCAATTCGGGGCTTGACACGGCCCGCCGCGAATGGTGCTATATTGAAGGAACGTCAGAGTTGAGGGAGTGTCATGTTCCTGGGATTTGCAGGATCATATGGGAGGGCGTTCATGGGATAAGCGAAAGGGGCAATTTGCCCGTCGAAAGGGGGTCGTGAAAATGATTCGGAAGCGTGTTCTCTGGACTCTCGTCTTCGTACTTGCTTTCCACCCAATTGCCGTGTCAGCTCTTGTGATTACCAGTCCGTCCAGTCTCCCCGATGGCGGCAAGGGCGAGCCGTACAGCGTCCAGCTTCAGACGGAAGGCACCATCAGCCAGGTAACATGGTCCGTCGTTTCAGGCGACAAGGAATACGTTGAGGTCGAGACCGCGCACGATTTCGCCATCGCTCCGAACGGCGTCCGGATTATAAGCCAATCCGCCGAAAACCCTGATGTGCGTCTTCCCTTCAAGTTCCCTTTCTACGGCGAGACGTATCGTAAAATGCGCGTCAGCAGCGCGGGGCATATGGGTTTCAGCGGCATTCAGCGTGTCCCCATGTGGGAGCTACACTTTAAGATGTACATCACCGGCATGGCGCCTTTGATGGCGGACCTGTACATCCAACCTCCGGTTGACCCCAGCATCGGCGACGGCGTCTACGTCGAAGCCGTCCCCTGGCGCTGCGTCGTGACCTGCAGAGGCAGAAAGTCTTCCTCTGATCCCGCAGAAAGGAATCTCCAGGCCATCAGCTACCCGGATGGGCAGATCGAATTCAATTACGGAGAGGGAAACCATAACCTTTACCTTCCGGTGATCGGGATTTCTGCTGGTGACGGGCAGCACTGGCTCCTTTCGGCCAAGGACGGGGCTACCGACCTCTACCTGGCGCCGTCGTCGAGGTTCATGTTGTCGGCGCTGCCGCCGGGGCTTCAGCTCGACCCGAGCACCGGCATCATATCCGGCACGCCGTCCGAGTTCGGACTGTTCGGCTTCCGGGTGCAGGCCAAGGACGAGGCAAATCCAGCGGTAACCAAGACCTTCTCGATAGCGGTTCCCGGGCTTTTCATTCGCTCGCGCGAGTACGGCGTGTTCATCAGAAAGGGCGAGCCGGGCGTCATCTCATGGGGCGGTGCGGGAATCGGCGACAGGGTGACGGTCGAGCTGTACAGAGCCGGCGAACTGCTTGAGACCATCCTCGATAACGCCCCGAACGAGGAAGGAATTCTGTGGCAGCCAGCGGATAGCTACGCGCTCGGCGGCGACTATTCAGTCGTCGTCAGGGATAACGGCGACCCGCCTCTCACCGACACAAAGCCTCTGACGATATGGGACGAGAACGTTCTCGTGCCGCAATGCTGCGCGACGATTCAAGAAGGCGCTGACCTCGCCCGCGAAGGGGATACGGTTCTTGTTTCTCCCGGCACTTACGTTGGGAATGTTATCGTGAAGAAGAAAATTGCGATTGCCGGCGCGGGCGGCGGAGAGACGATTCTCGACGGCGGCGGGAACGGACCTGCCGTTACCCTCGTGAAGGCAGATGGCGCTGCGCTCCGCGATTTGACGGTGACGAACGCGGGGGGCGATGCAGTGGGGAGCATCCACTCCGTCGAGAGCTCCATCACGATAGAGCGCTGCAAGATTCACGGGAATTCGGCGACGTTTGGGGCAGGGATTTTTCTTGCGGAATCCGTCGCGCTCATCAGTGGGTGCGAAATCAGCGGGAACACGGCGGAGGAAGCGGGCGGCGGGTTATACGCCTGGGCGTCGAAGCTGGTCCTTCGGGATTGCGTTCTCAAAGCGAACGCGGCGAAGGAAGGGGGCGGGCTATTCTTCTGGTATTCGGTGCCGCAGGTCGTCAGGACAATTGTCGCAAAGAATCAGGCGGAACGAGGCGCCGGCATTTTCAGCGACGAGTCGGCGCCGGTCATTGTGAACTGCACTGTCGCAGACAACTTCGCGACCATCGGCGCCGGAGCAATCGAATGCCAGCGTCCGGCCCCAGTGGTCTCGGCTCCAACGATCACGAACTCAATCATCTGGGGGAATGGCATCGCGTTTTCCGGCGAGGCGCAGATGAAAATCAGCTATTGCGATATCGAGGATGAGTCGCTGCCGGATTCCTCAGGCAATATATATGCCTCGCCGCTTTTCGTGGACGCTGAAGGGGGAGATTATCGTCTTGCGGCGGGCTCTCCGTGCATAGACGCAGGGAATCCGGACGCGGTTTATAACGATGCGGATGGTTCTCGAAGCGACATGGGAGCGTTCGGCGGGACGGGCTACGCTCCGAAACATGCATGGATCACTCATGTTTTCATCGAATCGGCACAACGTACAGGGATTTACTGGCTGGCAACAACGTTGACGGACGTCCTGGGGCAGTTCACAGAAGACCTGTTGTCCGGCTGGTCGGCAGGAGAGAGCCTGAAGCCCGAGGAGAAATGGTCGCACACCTCGACTTCCGGTTGGAATCGCTGGAGGTTTTTCGGCGTAGCGCCAGTGGAGTAATGGCGGGAGGGCCAATCAATGACAAAAGAGCGACCGTTTCAACTAATCACGGCTGGGGGTTGCCTGTTGTTTTGCCTGGCGATGATCTCGCCGACGCTGGAGCTGTCTCGGGAGAAAATCCAGCGGGCGAAATGCGCGAGCAATCTCAAGCAACTGGGAATGGCGTGGGAGATGTATCTCAACGAGTACCACGCGTACGTTCCGCCCTTCGGCGGCGTGATTGACTTTCTATGGGGCAGGGGACGAAGCTGGATGGATAGGATATTTCCTTACGTCTCCCCGGAGGCTGTCGGGAAAGGACCGAGGTATCCCGCTAGCGCCAACCACGAAAGCACAGAAGTCTTCCGGTGTCCAAGCATCGTGTACGCCCCTGACGGTAGAAAGTACCTGTGCGGTTACGTTCTCAACTCGAGACTCTATATAGACAGCACGGGCTACCGGGCAACGCTCGCCGGTGCCACGAACCGAGGCAAGCTCGCCATTCTCTACGATCGCAACAGGTGGACCCGGGACCCTTCGGACGCGGACATGACGGATGAATGGGGCAACACGAAAAGAGAGTTTTCGGATGCCTATGGTCCGGGAGGGCTGTGGCACTATCCTTACGGAGGTCCAGACTTCTCGGGGCCCCACGACGGCGGCTACGACATCCTCTTCGCGGACTGGCACGTGAAGTGGTTCGAGGCGTGGGACAGCGAAAAGATGACCCGCCACCCGGAGTTCTGAGCAGCGACGCGAGCAACTGCGGCTGCGCCTTCCCATGGCGTGAGCGCGCGTTTGTGCGTGCCAAGCGGGAGGGTCTCATCGCGGCAACTCTCTCGAAAAGGTCCTCCCCGTCATGACCATCTTCACCGATGCATTGTCCCCCCGCAAAAGCCTTGTTGACGTCTGGGGCTTGTGATATTGTGGCCGTAGGTCGCGGAGTTGCTGAATTGCGCGCACCTTGCGGATTTCGAGCCTGACGCCGCAGAAAAACTATCAAACCTCCACCAGCGATGAAGGAGGCACGAATCATGGCTGGCAGAAGAATCGTCCTTCCATTCGTTTTCCTTTCGGTTTGCCTTCCGCTTTTGAGCATTTCCTTCGCAGAAAGCCGCGCGGCAGAAGAACCGCCCGCGAAGACCGACTATTCGTCCCTGGCGAAGCGTCTCGTCGAGAGGGGAGATAGCCAGAAGGGATTGTGCGCCATGCTGGGCGGCGGTGAGCCGCGGCTCGCTCTGGAAGTCGCGCGAGGAAGCGAGCTTCTCGTTTACGTACAGGAACCGGACGCCTCCGCCGTGGAGGCTGCCCGCAAATCACTCGACGCAGAAGGGCTCTACGGAAGAAGAATTGTCGTCGAGAAAGGGTCGTTCGAGCGGTTGCCATTTGCGAATGATCTGATTGACACGGTCGTGTGCACGACGCTGACCGATCAACTTCTCGAAATGGTTTCGCTCCCGGAGATTGTGCGGGCGCTGAGGCCAAAAGGAAAAGCGATCCTCGGCTGCGCCAGGGGCGCGGCTAACGAAAAAGTGAATCTTAGCCCGGCGAAACTGCGGGAGTGGGCTGCGGGCGTGAAAGGCATTGAGGCGACGGTGAGCGAGGACGAGTTTGGGTTGTTGGCGGAGGTGGTCAAACTTGCGCCGGAAGGAATGGACGAATGGTCGCACTGGCAGCATGGTCCGGACAACAACCCGTTCTCCAATGACAAGGTCATCAAGGCGCCGTATCTGACGAAATTTCTGGGTTTGCCCTGGTTCTCGACGATGCCTTCCATTTCGGTGATCTCCGACGGGAGGATATTCCGCGCGGCGGGGCACATGGCGATTCACGACCGGGAAGAGCGCTACCTCAATACGCTCTACGCCTCGAACGCGTACAACGGAACGCTGCTCTGGACTCGTCCGATACCGGAGGGCTTTCAGGTTCACCGCTCCATGTTCGTAGCGACTCCGGAAACGCTTTACCTCATGGACAATCAACGGTGTCTTCTGCTTGACCCGGAGACCGGAGCGGAGCAAGATACAATCCTCGTGGCGCCGGAAATCGCAGGGGAAGGCTATTGGAAGTGGATCGCGCTGGATAACGGAATTCTTTACGCGCTCCTCGGCGGGAAGGAGTATGAGGCGGAAATTATTAAGCGACACAGACAGACAGGGGCGTGGGGATGGGAAGAACTTTCCAAAGGCTATTACGAAAGCAGATATCCCTGGGGTTTCGGGAACGTCATCGTGGCAATAGACCCGAAGACGAAGCAAATCCTCTGGACCCACAGGGACGAGAAACCGATAGATTCCCGCGCGCTGTGCATGAGCAACGGGAGATTGTTCATCCATAGTGAGGGCGCCTTCGTAGGATGTCTCGACGCGAAATCCGGAAAGCCGTTGTGGAAGAATGAGGGGCCGAGGCTTCTATCTGCCATCGCGGAACCGAACGATCAGGGTCTCGGTTTCAAGACGACGCCCTATGCCATTTGCACGGAGAAGGGATTGTATTTTGGAGGTCGCGGCAGAAAGAATGTGGTTGGGGTCTCCGGCGACGATGGGAAATTTCTGTGGTCCATTCCGGGGGCTTACAATGCGACGAATCTTCTGTTCCGGGGCGGGCATCTGTACGCCCACATTCCCGCGTGCAAGATGATTGAGTCGCTGACCGGGCAAATTGTCGGAGACTTAGGGATTGCGAAGCGGTCGTGCGCGCGGTTCACCGGATGCCCGGATTCACTGTTCCATCGGGGAAGCATCCGAAACGGAGAGGGGACGACGCGATACATACTCGCCGCGAACAAAGCCACGGTGATTCACGCGTTCCGCCCGCCGTGCAACGACGGGATTATTCCGGCTCAGGGGCAGTTGTACATAACGCCGTGGGATTGCGACTGCAACCTCCAATTGATCGGGCTGATCTCGCTCAGTCCGGCTGGCGATTTCGAGTTCAACCGCGAAGCGAATGGAAGCGAACGGCTGGAGGCGTCGCCGGGCGGCGTCTCACGCGTTGCGGAATTCGCCTACTCCCCGGACGATTGGGCGACGTACCGCGCCGACAATAACCGCAGTTCCTCCACGCGAGCAACCGTGCCGCAGAAAGTAATCAAGAAATGGGAATCCCAGTCGAAGAACACCTTCACGCCGAGTCCGCCAACCGCTGCTGGCGGACTCGTGTTCATCGGAGGCGATGACTGCAAAGTCCGAGCCGTGGATGCGGACATGGGCAAAGAGCGATGGACGTTCTGCACAGGCGGACCCGTTCGCATGCCGCCGACCATCTGGAGCGGTCGAGCATACGTTGGGAGCGCCGACGGTTACGTCTATGCGCTCGATGCAGCAACCGGGCGGTTTCTCTGGCGATTCCGTGCTGCGCCCGCCGAGCGCCGGATCATGGTGTATGGCTCGCTCAGCTCGACATGGCCGGTAAACAGTGGAGTCGTCCTGAAAGACGGAGTCGCCTACGCGGCTGCGGGAATCATCAATTTCGATGGGACGCACGTGTATGCCCTCGACGCCTTCACGGGGAAGGTGAAGTGGCAGAACAATAATTCCGGGCACCTGAATAGAGATTTCCTTGAGGGAGTGTCCGGTCAGGGAAATCTTGCACTTCTCGGCAACAAGCTCCTGCTGGCGGGCGGGAACGTAACTTCCCCAGGCGTGTACGACGTTGCCGACGGCAGGTGCCTCAATCCGCCGCCGGACGCGGGCTGGCCGACGGCGCATCGCGGGTCGGAGGTTTGTGGCTTTCTGGGAAAATACGCGATGCTTGGGGGAAGGCGACTGTTCACGCAGGACGACGATGTCATCACAAACTGGCAGCCGTTCGACATCCTCAGCGGCGAGAACATCGCGATGAAACTTGGCTCCGAATTCCGCGGGAGAGTTCCCCCCGCTTTCGGCAACGGAGTCGTGGCGTTCTCGGACCGAGGACCGCTCATGTGCCTCGACGCGGATAAGATTGAGGGGTGGTTGAGGAAGGACCGGACCGGCGCGAAAGAGCGCTGGAGAGCAACTTCGATTATGAATAGCGTTTCGGTTGTCGTCGCCGGGAATGCCGTTATTGCCGCGGGCGAATCGGGCGCCGCGTCCGATTCGGGGGCGCCGTGGTCAGTGCAAGCGTTCGGCATCGCCGACGGGAAAATGCTCTGGGCGGAGAGACTACCGTCGGCGCCGCTTCCGGGCGGTCTTTGCGTGGACGCGAAGGGGCGAGTCATTGTGGTGCTTGAGAAGGGGAACGCTGTGTGCCTGGCCGCGGAGTAAGAGCAACGGCGGCGCGCAGAATTCGTCAGCGTCCTGCGCCTATCCGCGAAAGAGCGTCGCTGGCAGCTCTTCTGATAGCCGGATCGGGGTTGTTCGCTTCCGCGGAACGGGCTCGCACGGCCGTCACGTCTCGACGGACACCAAGAGCCTGAATAACGCCAATCTTGGGGAGTCCCTTGGTCCTCGGCATGGCTTCCCGCAAAGCTGCCACGGCGGCAGGGGTTGGATTTGCGAGGAGCGACTGCCTTGCGGTCTCGCCAAGACGCTCATCCATGAGGAAAGCAGATAACGTGGGCGCGGCATCTTCTCGCCCAGCAATCTGAAGCTGCTGGATGAGAAAGCGATTGACCTCGACGACGAGGTCGCTGTTAAGCTAACGGGCGAGGATTCTGACAAAGCCAGCTTTTTCTGCTTCCGCGCCGGCACGACTCACATAGACGGCAAGACCGTGCAGGGCAAACTGAGCGCCCGTGTCATCCCCTTTCTCTGGCTCAACGAGCATCTTGGTCAACTCCTCGAGACCTTTCAGCCCCGCCTTGAGAATGTCGTTGAACGCCCGGCTTCTGACGGAGGCGTCCTCTGGTAGTCCCTCACTTATGGGTGGCGAAGGTCATCAGCAATGCTGGAGTCTTTGGCATGGGGATGGAACCGCAGAGCACGCACAGACCGGAGAGATGATACCCGCCCAGGACTGCGGAAGCTGCGCTTCCGCGTGGGAAAGCGGGAGCTATGCGCTCCCGCACTCCATATTTCGGCGTGCCTCTGGAGTGCTGAAGCGGAGCTTCAGCTTTCATCGCGGGGAGCAGAGCTCCCCTGCTCGACAATGGAATGGGGCTTCTCCAAATCTTCTCCGCTCTGTCTGCCGTGAAAATCGGCGCCATGTGGCCGGGATTGTCATGGTCTCCGGGTGAACGAAGTTCATAAGCGACTGCGGTGAGTCCCCCGCCCGTGATTGAGGGGTTACACCTCGGGGCACAAGTCGGTTGACAGCCGAAGGCCGAACAGTTGAGTATAAGTGGGAACCCGCTGCGAGTGTCGCAATGTTATCGACATGGTCGAGAAGAGTTCGCCGTAAAGGCGATCCCAGACCACGATGGAGTCAGCACGGCCCGAGTTCAGGATCGGAGAATGAGGCGTTGGGCGAAAAGTATGAAGTGAAAATTCGCAATGGGAAGAGGACGACGCCAGGACGACAGTTCCTGAAAGCACTGAGCTCCGTCAAGCTTGCGGTGTTCCTGCTGATTACGATCGCCATCGTATTGATTCTCGGAACGCTCCTCAAGAATCAGAGCCACGCCCGCCGCTACATTTACCATTCGTGGTGGTTTCTCTCGCTTCTGAGTCTCTTTTGTCTGAACCTTCTTCTGTGCACGGCGGGGCGATGGTCTCTTCGGCTGAAGAAATTGGGCACGACGGCGACGCATGTGGGGGTGCTCGTGATGGTGGTTGGCGTGGTGATCGGCGCCATCTGGGGCGAGCGGGGATACGTGCAGCTTGCCGTCGGGCAGGCAGCGAGCGTGTGTTACGACGACGAGAGGAGGGCCATTCCTCTTCCGTTTGAGATTCGGCTCGAGGATTTCAAGGTGGAGCGATACTCTGCGGCTCGAGAAGCGCTTGTGGTCCATGTTTTGAAGGAGCGCGTCTCGCAAGCCTTTCCGATCGAGGTCGGAAAAGAGTCTCAGGTCAAAAGCACGCCTTATCGCGTCCGGATTCTGCGGTACGAGCCGGACTTTGTGATTTTGGGCCAGGGCAAATATGGAAGCCGGTCCCAGGCGCGGAACAATCCAGCGGTTCAGGTGAGGGTTGTCAACGGCTCGCAGGAAATCACGCAGTGGGTTTTTCTCCGGTTTCCGGGAATGCACCGGGAGGAGAACTCGAACGTTCGGCTCGATTACCGAGAACTTTCGTCGGCCGGGAGAATCAAGGATTTCAAGTCAACCCTGCGGCTTCTCGACGATGGGGAGGTTGTCGCGTCGAAGACGATCGAGGTGAACACGCCTCTCAAATACGGGGGCTACGCGGTCTATCAATCGTCGTACGATTCCCTGCACGAGGCATGGTCGGGATTGGAGGTTGCGAGGGACCCCGGCGTCAGCCTGGTTTATCTCGGGTTCGGATTGATTTCGGCAGGAGTCCTGTTCACCTTCTACGTGCGTCCGCTCGTGAAGAAGAGGAGCGGTCCAGAAGCCGAGTCTCCGGAACAAAGTTGAATCAAAAGAGAACGGAGAATTTCTCGTGTCCCCGACAAGGTTGTTTTTCACGGTTGCTGAACTGGGATATCTCGCCGCCGCTCTGGTTTTCACGGTCTATTACCTGAGCGGTCGAAGGCGGCTCCGGATAGGGGCGATCAGCCTTCTGGCGATAGGTGCGCTGTCTCAATCGCTGTTTATCGGCTGGCGGTGGGTTACAGCGGCACGTCCGCCCCTCGCGAACAGTTTTGAAACGCTGGTGTTTTTCAGCCTTGCCATCGCAGTTACGTGCGTCATTCTGGAGCTGCTCTATTCACCGAAAGCAATCGGGGCGGGGGCTTCGCTGCTGGCTCTTCTGGCGCTGGGCTACGCGAACCTGTTCGACTGGGCGATTGAGCCGCTGATGCCCGCGCTGCAAAACAACTGGTGGCTGACGCTGCACGTGATTTTCTGCTTCGTGAGTTACGCTTCGTTCGCGGTCTCGTACGTTGCCGCTCTCGTGTTTCTCCTGAGACATGGCGGGGCGTGGCGAAGCGTTTCGGGTTTTGTTGCCGCGATGTCCGGCGTGGGGCTCATTGGCGGGTTAGTCTATGGCGTGGGGAGAAAGAGCGGCACGTTCTCGACGATCAAGGGGTGGAACATTGCCGGGATAGTCGTCGGAGGTTTGGTCGCGGCGGGGCTTATCGCGGTCTGGCTCGTTCACGTTCTGAACGCGAAGGGGATCTCCGGCGAGAAAAGAGGGTCGCCGCTTTCGAGGCTCGTGCCCAAGACCATCGAGTTTGGATTCCCATTTCTCACGCTTGGCATAATTACCGGGGCCGTGTGGGCCAACGTCGCGTGGGGAAGGTACTGGGGCTGGGACCCGAAGGAGACGTGGTCGCTCATCACCTGGGTGGTTTATGCCCTTTTCCTGCACGTGCGCTTTTCCGGGGGGCTGTTCGGGATGAAAGCAAAATCGCTTCCACAGCTCCAGGCAATCCTGTCGGTGGTCGGATTCCTTTTCGTCCTATTCACGTATTTCGGGGTGAACTACTTGCTGAGCGGTCTCCACACGTACGCGTAGGTTCCTCAGCGAAAGACAGAGGGCGGCCGACGGGCTTACCGCCGCGCGCTTCCAACGTGCTGGCTCATTTGCCGAGGCGTCGCAGGGTGAAGTTGCGGAGGGCGCCGCTCGTGTTCCAGGTCGCGACCCCGAATGGCTTGAGGGGGTTCTGGACATCCCAAACGCCGAATGTATGGCCTTCTCTCGGCTGACTAATCACCCTTTTGTCGTCAATCCAGACCTCGATCCTCTCGTCGGACACTCGAAGCCGAATCTTGTACCAGCGATTTTTGTCAAAATTCATGCCCAGGGTCGTTTGATTCTCGGAGGCATTCATGTCGTCAACGTTCGACAGGCCGACGACCATCCCGCCCCAGCCGCCGACGATGAGCGTGCAGTGGGACTCCGCGGCCGGAAACGTCATCCCGCAGAAGAAGTCGTAGCCGTCCACGCGCACGGCGTCGAGGCCCACCTCGTAGTTTGACTTTGGGAAATCGCCCGCCCAGGCGATGCCAGTCATGGGCTGTCCCTGCTCGAGGACAATCCTGCCGCCGTCCACGTAAATCTTTCCGTGGGCTGCGAAATCTCCGGTTTCCGCCGTTCTCCAGCCCGTGAGGTCCTTGCCGTTGAAGAGGGGAATGGCGCCGTCGTCGAGAGTCTTGAGACGAATGTCCTTAAACTCGACGAGCATCGGGGGTCCCGTATGAATCTGAACGGCAAGGACGCCCGACAGCGCGCGCCCCTGGTCGTGGTCGTCGGTGAGCTCAGAAAAAACGACTCCGTTGATCTTCTGGATGAGATGGGTTCCGCGGGCGACAACGACAAGGTCGTTCCAGTCCTTCTCCTTGTACGCCCGTCGGATGTCTTCGAGGTCGCCGACGGAGCCCGCGACCTGCCTGGCACCCTTCGGATCAATGACGACCTTTTGTCCTACCTCGGCGAGACGCCCGCGCCCGCCCTCGTCGTAGAACAGCCCCATCTCGGTCCTGCTGGGCACAACCTCGGCCTGGTAGCCTGCGACGCGCCAGTCGCCCTTATCTTTGCTGCGGACCTGGACTCCCGAGTTGCCGCTCGGGATACGAAACGAGAGGCGAAGTTCGAAATCGGTGAGGGTTCCTGCGCGCCAGATCAGAAAGGTGTTATGCGGGGCGGGAGTCTCCGGCGTCGTCTGGCCGCGGATGACGCCCTCCTTGACGGACCAGAACCTCGGGTCTCCGTCCCAGCCGGAGAGGTCCTTGCCGTTGAAAATTCGCGTGAAGCCTTCCTCCGGCTGGCCCTCGGCGGCGGATCGGGTCCCGGCGCCGATGGCCAACAGCACGATCAACAAGAAAAGAAAACGCTCAATTGTTCGCATGTTGAATCCCTTTCCCGGCGGATTTGCGCATTCAACTCTGGCACGTCTTTGTCGCTCCACATATTACCATGTCCCGAGCGCGAAGCGAAGTCGGCATTCCTGTCAGTGCGAAGGAACCCCGGTGAGACGGATCAAGTGCGGCGGCGGTCCTTGTTTTCCTTGTCCAGGATCAACTGCGCGATGATGTCGTAGTCGAGGAGTTCTTCCGGGAGGTTCTGTTCGAGGAGAGGATTCTTTTCGGAGTCGAAAATGCGCTCGAAGACGGGGCTTTTGCGGATGATGGCCCGGAAGGTGGATTGTTTGGGGAAGTGCGACCAGACCTGATCGGCGATGTTCTGGGAAACGGGGTCCCAGAAGTCGTACATGGTGAGGAGGACGCCCTCGACTCGCAACGAGGGACCTCCGGCGCCGATAAGCTGCCGTATGTCGCTGAGGATGCGCGGCATTATGCGCAGAGCCAGCGGCTGGCATTGAAGAGGGATGATGACGGAATCGCTGTGGGAGAGGGTGAACTGCACAATCGCCGAGGAACCGGGAGGGGAGTCAAGGAGGATGTACCCGTACTTCTTGGACAGGTCAGAGAGAACCCGCGTGAAAAGCGCCCCCTTTTCGGGGAGGGCAAACAGGCGTTCGTCGTCGTGGGAGCGGGATTCGGAACCCGAGTAGGCGATGAGATCAACGTTGGACAGGACGGTTCGGCGGACGACCTGGGGAGTGTCAGGCTTACCGCGAAGGATGTCAACCACACCTTCGGAGACCTCCTCGCCCGCCGGGGAAAGAGCTGCCGCCAGGGCGTTCTGAGGGTCGAGGTCAATGAGCAAGACTCTGCCGTCGCGTCGGGCAACAAAATGAGCGAGACAGATAGCGGTCGTTGTTTTGCCGACCCCTCCCTTGCGATTGGCGACGGCGATGAGTTTCGCCATGAGGATCATCCCCGCTTGGTTATGTATTTCCGGAACAAGGAACCGACGGAGTCTTTTTCGAGACGCATCTTCTCGGGGGGAGACATCTTGACCAATTTAGAGAAGAGTTCGCCGATGGATGGTTCTCGAGCTTCCTTGGCTGCCTCGGGGGAGGGAGGACCGGGCTTTGGCGCCGCCTGCGTCGGGGCAGCGGGGGCCGCCGAGGCGCCCGAGGCGGCATCCCCGGGCTTGGGCTGCGTGTCCGCTCGCGGGCGTGGAGCAGGTCGAGCGATCTCCTGGAAAATCTTGGCGGCTTCCAGTGTCTCCTTGTACGGTCGGGAATCCGGTGGTTTGTCAGGGTTCATGTTACTTCTTCGCCTGGTACTCTTTTGCGGCAATATCTTCCACGATTTCGTCGAAGGTCTTTCCCTTGGACAAGGACTTCCGGACGGAAGTGGTTATGGCGGAGTCGGCCACAACAAAGGTGCATTTTTCGCCGCCCAGGGCGGCGCAGCGAAGCTCGACGCAGCTCAGGTCAACCCCGATCAACTCCGAAAAGAACCCGGAGAAGAATCCGGCCATGAGCGAGCATGCCATCACTTCACGTTTTCCGAGGAGCTGGGGAAGAGCGGAGGAAAGCAGGTCAATGAAGATGAGGTCGTACTTCTGGTAGATGTCGAAGCGCCCCCATCCATACCTGGCGAGGTAGTGGTTGAACTCCTCCTTGAAGTCGCTGAGGCTCATGTTGCGGGCATGGTAGAGGGTTTTGCGGGCGCCCGAAATCCTTTCGGCAAACTCGGAGTACATCTGCGTCCCCCAGGAGCGCCCGGCGGAGTAAAGGACGTCGTCCGATTCGGCGGATAATCGCTGCGCCATGGCATCCGCGAGGGCTTTCCAGAGGTCTCCCGTCACGACGACGGCCCTCTTATCCTTGTCGGTTTTGATCTCACCCGTAGTCCGGTCGGGCTTCAGGGAGGCCGCCGGAGCATCTTCCTCGACGGATTTTACATCGGGTCCAGCCATGTGCTTTCTCCCTTCGCAGGAGCAGATTGCTGCTCTGGGGTTTACTCGGGGCCTACTTCCGCAGACGCACTGGGATTCGCCGGGCAGGCGCCGCGGACGGCTGGGACATTCGTGGGGCTGAGGCGGAAACGGAAGGTTTTACCGGTTCCGTTCCTGCAAAACCCGGTCGTCTGTCGGTTGACGGGGACCGTCCAGTCGTCTTGCGGCATAGAGGACACTCTCTTTCAGCCTTTCCAGCGACGAGAATACTTTGCCAACTTCGCCCTTGTATTTCAAGTCTAATCTTGCGTCCATGTCGCCCAAGCTCATTTTTTCCGCGAGGCTGGACAACTCGAGGACGGGGCGCGCCACCCAGGATGTGAAAAGGAATGCGGCGATCAATCCGGTGGTGAGCGCAATCATGGCGATGGCGCCTCTCGTCAAGAAAAGGCTGTAGG
Source organism: uncultured Verrucomicrobiota bacterium (assembly GCA_964516325.1). Classification (GTDB taxonomy): domain Bacteria; phylum Auribacterota; class JABMQX01; order JABMQX01; family JABMQX01; genus CAZFAP01. Next base: position 13,133 of record CAZFAP010000048.1, on the reverse strand, counting down.
CCCGACGCTGGAGGAGGGACCTGGGAAATCCCACGTGCACGGGGAGGCGAGGAAGGGTATCGGTTACGTCGCCAATGTCCACGTAGGTCTCGCCACGAGTCTCGATGACGTTCAAGGGCTGAAGGCGGGGGTCGAGGCGAGAAACTCGGTTCTTGAGGGGTTCCACAGTTTCGGACATGGCGTGCCAGTGAACTCTGTCACTGGCGTCCTCGAAGAGGACATAAGATATATCGGGAAAATCCTTGCTAATCTTGGCAAAGGCAATCTTCAGTTTTCCGTCGGAAGGAGACAGGTAATAGTCCGCGCACAGTTTGGCCAGTTCCCGAACCGCCGGACGCAATTTTTCTATCTCGGTGTCGAAAAGGAGCGACCGAATTGTAGCCATCAACGTGAAAAAGATGCACCCGGCTACCGCGACCAGAACGATCGCCCAGGCGGCAAGAAGATGCGACCGAAGCCGAGATTTGATTCGGGGTTTCTTTTTCGCGTTCACGTTTTCCCTTCGGTATGTTTCAATGGCGCCAGACGGAGAGACGATTTACGAACTGGACGTTCGGGCATCGGAGTCTCCTGGTCACCGGGGGCAGCGTCCGGCCCAAGCCCGGCGGCGCCGTCGGCAGGCGCGGCTTCACCCGCGCGAGGCTGGCTCTCCCGATCCGCGACCGGCTGCGGGGGCAGTTCCCGAAGAACTCTCAAAGCTGCCCGCTGAAACTGCACTTTTTTGCGGCAATTCTGTATTTCGAAGCTAACCTCTTCGACCAATTCCGGCATCCTTTCCGGCGGGAAGTCGCCGACGCTGACGTCGAACTCGGCGGCTTTGTCCCTCACGATTAGGGGGGCGAGGGGCCCCATGACCGTCGTGAGCTCAGCCTGAATTTGGTCGAGAACTTCCTGGGGTGTCATGGCCGAATAAACCAGAGGCTATTTCTGTTTCAGGGAAACAACGAGCTTGTACATTTCGCTACCGACGCGCTGCTCACTCAGGAGGACATCACCACCGTCCGGAGGCTCCAGATATCTTCGAAACCGGCGGTCCCTTCCCAATTCTTCCTTAATGACATTAACGGTCATCCGAACGACCGCGAGATTGGCGTCTTCCCTGCATAGAGTCAGGAGATAAGCCCTGCCCAGGTCGCAAGCCACGAAGAGGGCGCTCTTGAAGTGAAGATCGAATACACGCTCGTCCCCGTTCTGAAAGGGCATGAGGCCAAGGATTTCCCCGACCTGAGCCGCGTCCAGGGCGCACGCGGTGGCGACGTCCTCCGCCCAGGAAGAATCGGGCTTCCGGGCGAGGATGGTCCCCTGGCGGTCCAGAAAGAGGTAGTCGCGAACGCCGTTGACCTCCCCCAAGGGGGCAAGTTGTTGAAGAAGGTCCCGCACATTCTTTCGGACCAGACTGTTCATATACATAGGCTTTGTCCCTTGCCGGCTTCAGCCAGCCACCGGCGATCCTTGCTCGACGCGGCCGAGGTCATAGTACCTCAGCTTCTTTCGCACATCGTCAACGAGCGCATAGACCGGTTCCGACACCACCGCCTTCTTGGCGACGACGACGGCCACAAGGTCGCCGCAGTCCATGAAGAAAGTTAAGGTCTTGCCGCGGGTTAGGCGGGCGAAGCTCATCTCGCCAAGCCCCAATCGCGAAGCAACCTCCTGCCCTTTCCAAGCTATCAGAGCCGCTGCGGCCGCCATCCTCTCCGCGTCTCCCTGTCGGTTGGTGGCGTACACCTCGCCCTTCTTGGAGGCGATGACGTAGAATTCGACTTCCGGCGCCGTGCTGAGATCGTTGCCAATGGTCTGGGTGATCCTCGTTTTCCCTCTCTGAGTCTCGTCGAGGACTCTCATGCCTTCGAGGAGGAGGCTCTGCCAGGAAGCCGTGATTGTCCTTTCCGGGAGCTTGGTCACCTCCGCGACACGAAATTCCCCCTCCGAGAGGCTCAGAATGCGGTAGATGGCCTCCTCGCCTCGAACTCCTGCGAAGGACGCGTCGGTGATCTCCCCCCTGTTGAGATAGACCATGGCAGGTCCTTTCGGCGTGCTGACGGTAAGCTGCACCGTGTTCTTCTCCACGCAATTGAGCTGGAGAAGGGTAGCAATGTTGATTTCCTTCAGGTTTCCGACTAATGCCATGTGTCACCCGTCAGCATGTCCGCGAACGAGCGCTCCGCCCAGCGAAACCGATGAGAACCCCGCGGGGTGAGCGCTGGCTCACGAAGCCCTTGCTCCTGCCTCCTGTTTCATCTTGTGCAAAGCGAGCTTCGCAATCCGGTTCAGGGTGGCAAACACCCCGGTTCCGGTGGTGGCCACGGCCTCAAACGCGGCCACCCGGACCGGTCTTCGATTCAGGAGATAGTGCAAGAATTCGACCGGAGCAATGTTTTCCAAGTCTCTCTTGTTGTATTGCAGCACGTGAGGAATCTCGTCGAGAGAATAGTCGTATTCCGCGAGGTTCTCCTCGAGGTTGCGGAAGCTCTCGACGTTTTCCCTCATTTTTTCCCACTGGGAATCCGCCACGAACACGATCCCATCCACGCCTCGGAGAACGAGCTTGCGGGTGGCGTTGTAGTGGACCTGTCCGGGGACCGTGTACAGTTGAAACTTCGTGGTAAAGCCACCGATTTTGATGGCGTCGAGGGGGAGAAAGTCAAAAAAGAGCGTGCGGTCGGTCTCCGTGGCCAGCGAGACCAGGTTTCCCTTGCTCGCGGAGGGAATGTTGCGGTGAATGCACTGAAGGTTCGTGGTCTTCCCGCAAAGCCCGCAACCGTAGTACACGACTTTGAAGAAAATTTCCTTAGAAGCGTAATTGATGGTGGACATTCCGCGTCCCTCTCGTTTGGGTCATCAAGCTATGTTCCCCCCACGGAATCAGAGCCTCTGGTTAATTTCTGGCATGCACTTGCCGACCGCATACTTGACCCAGGCCATGCTCGCCTCGCTCGCGACAGCCGTCACCAACAAGGTGTCGGAATCAATGCAGTCAACGACCAGCAGACTGCTCTGATACTTCACGATGACTTGCCTGGCTTCCCCACTCTGCAACTCCTCGCCCGTCGCGTCCGCGGCATACAGAAGCTGGGCGGCGCGGGAGGCGGCCAGTCCATCGGCCTCGGTCGCCGAGGAGGAGGTCTCGACGACGAAGCCATCCTTGGTGACCAGGGCCGAAAAACGGACGGCGGGGCTATCGGCAATCTCCTCGAGAATCTCGTTGAGTTGTCTCATGGCTATCCCAGTATTCTCCAAGTTTGAAACTCTGCCGCCGCTGCGGGAGGGCTTCTAAGTTCCTTACGCCGAAGGAGCCTCCTGTAGGGCTTGCAGCACCAAATCGCGCATCTTGGAATAGATGAACGGCTTCTCGATATAAGCGAAGGCGCCCAATTCCTGGGAGCGGCTCTTGACCTCGGAAGAACCGTAAGCGGTCATCAGGATGATTTTCGTCTGAGGCCACTGCTGCCGGGTCTCCCGAAGGAGGGACAGTCCGTCCATCTGCGGAAGAACGATGTCCGAGATGACGAGGTCGAAGGGTCTTTCCTCCATCTTGCTTATAGCGGTCTCGCCGTCGCGTGCGGTGACGACTTCGTAGTCGTGGGCTTCGGACATGAGGCTATAAGCGAGAAAGTACGAAAGCGTCGCCTCGTCTTCGACGATCAGGATGCGTTTTACCTTCTGTTGGTTGCTGTCTTGTGCCATTTCTGCAAATCCCCTTGTTTCTGAGCTGCCATGCAAAACCTGCGTCCCCATGTTTGCCTTTACATTTCTCCACAGCCGGGGGAGCCTCCCTGGGGGGCGCCAACTCCGACGGGCTGATTGCCGTCGGCGGGTCCGGCGGAGGTTGGACTGACTCTCCCCGAGGGAATCCCAAACTGCTTCATGCGGTATCTCAGAATATCTCTTGTGATGCCAAGCAATTTTGCTGCCTGAACCTGGTTTCCGGCGCAGCGCCGCAGGGCGTCCATGATTAAAGCGTGCTCGACCTTCTCAACGATGTCCGTGAGGGAGGCGCCGTTTCCGACGGCAAGGTGGTCGAGGCGTATCTGGCCGGCGGCCAAAGCGGCCTCCGCGGCGGGTCCGTGTCGCGAGAGGTTCAGGGGAAGTTGAGACTCGTGGATGACTCCGTCTTCGGAAAGAATCGCGGCTCGCTCGATGACGTTCTCGAGTTCCCGAAGATTGCCGGGCCAGGAGTACTGAGAGAGCATCTCCATCGCCTCGGGTGAAATGGACTTGATATTCTTGCCGAGCTTTCGGCTGCTTTCCTTCATGAAATGCTCCGCGAGGAGGGGAATGTCTTCCTTTCGTTCCTTGAGAGAAGGGAGGTAGAGAGTGGCGACGTTGAGGCGATAGTAAAGGTCCGCACGAAAGGCCTTTCGCTCGACGGCGCCGAGAAGGTCCTGGTTGGTGGCGGCGATGATGCGAATGTCCACATGGATTTCCTTGGTTCCTCCCACCCTTCGGAAGGTTTTCGTATCGAGGAACTTCAGGAGCTTCGCCTGAAGAGGCTGCGTCATGTCGCCGATCTCATCGAAAAAGAAGGTGCCTCCGTCGGCTTCTTCCAGAAGGCCGCTCTTCCTCTCCCTGGCGTCCGTGAAGGCGCCCTGCTCGAATCCAAAAAGCTCGCTCTCCATGAGAGTGTCCGGGATGGAGGCGCAGTTGACTTCCAGGAAAGGTCTGGACGCGCGGCGGCTGCTGCGGTAATGAATGGCGTTCGCAATCAACTGCTTGCCGGTGCCGCTCTCGCCGCAGATCAAGACGTTCGTGGCGTCGCTCTGGGTGATGCGCCCCACCATTTCGTGAACCATCTTCATGGCGGGGCTGTTGCCGACGATGTATTCCGCCTGGTGGTCCTTCTGCTGCTGGCGGCGCAGATGGGTGACCTCACGGCGGAGGTTTTCGGTTTCGAGGGCCATGTCGAGCATCATCAGGAGTTCTTCGACCTTGAAGGGCTTGGTCAGGTAGTGGAAAGCTCCCTTTTTCATTGCCTCGACAGCGCTCTGGACACCGCCGTGGGCCGTGATGATGATGACGGGGACCGCCGGGAGAATCTTTTTGACCTTCTCCATGACGGTCATTCCATCCATATCGGGAAGGCGGAGGTCGAGGAGCACGATGTCAGGCTCGTCGCAGGTCACTCGGTTAATGGCCTCCGCTCCGGAAGAGGCTGTGACTACGGAGTAGTTCTCCTGGAGGAGGATCTTGGTCAGGAAAATCCTCATGGATTGTTCGTCGTCAACAACAAGGATACTCTTGCCCATGCGTGTGTCCTTTGTTTCACTCTCCGGAACGGCCCGATTCGCTCACATAACACTTCCACTGCTCGAGGTGGTAATCGTTCACAGACAACAGCTCAACGTTCATTCCGCCCCGCTTCACGATTCGGGCGACCGACGCGGAATCCTCTTTTTTGAGCCTTTCGATGACTGTCGGATGAGCGTACACTTTCACGTCGGCGCCCTTCCTTTCGGAGGCAATCCTGCGGAGCTCTCTTTGGACCTCAATGGTTACGGTTTCGGGGAGCTTGACGTCGCCTGTGCCGCCGCAATAGGGGCACTTGCCGAAAATCGCTTCTCCGAGACTCTCCCTGTCCCTTTCCCTCGTCATCTCGAGCAAGCCCAGCTCCGAGATGGGAACGAGGAAGGTTCTGGCCTTATCTCTCTTGAGGCTCCTCTTGAGCTCGTCGTACACCGACTTTCTATTCGTCTTGGTTTTCATGTCTATGAAGTCTATGACAATGATTCCGCCGATGTTTCGCAGCCGGAGCTGCCGGGCGACTTCCGGAGCGGCTTCCAGGTTGGTCGCGAGAATCGTCTGTTCGGCGTCGTCGGCGCCGACATTGCGTCCGGTGTTGACGTCAATCGCGCTGAGGGCCTCGAATTTCTCGATGACGAGGTATCCCCCGGACTTCAGCCACACCTTACTCTGGAAGACCTTCTCGATTTCCTTATCCAGGCCGTACTTCTCAAAGATCGGCGTTCTATCCCTGTAAAGCTCGATTTCCGTGCCGCTTCTCGGGAGAGTGAAGTGGACGAACTTCTTCAGCTCCTTGTACTCCTTTTTCGAGTCCACGACGACTCTCTCGATCTCTCCCGACATGGCGTCCCGAAGGAACCTTTTGACAATGTCGGTCTCCTCGTAAAGAACCGCTGGCTTGCCGGCCTCCTTGTACCTTTTTTCGGCCTTCCTCCAGAGGTACAGAAGGAGCTTGAGGTCCCTCAGGAAACTCTTTTTTGTGCCGCCCTGGGCGAAGGTCCTCAGGATGACGCCGAAGGACCCAGGGATTGGCAGCGAATCCAATATCTTCTTGAGCCGCTCCCTCTCGACGGGGTCCTCGATGCGTCTCGAGATTCCCCTCCGAGGGGATTTTGGCACGAGCACGAGGTGCCTTCCGGGCAAGCTGATGTTGGTGGTCAGGCGCGGGCCTTTCCCGCCGATCGGGTCCTTGACCACCTGCACCAGCAGGTCGTCTCCAGCACGAACCAATTCCTCGATCGCTCGTTTTGCTGGCTGCGGCCCGGCGGTTGTGTCGTCGAGCTCTTCGCCAACCAGCTCCGCATAAGTCCTGCCCGGGTCCACGATGTCGGAGGCGTGGAGGAATCCGTTCTTCTTCAGCCCAATATTCACGAAGCACGCTTGAATGCCGGGGACAACCTTGGATACCTTCGCTCGGTATATGCTCCCCGCCAATCTCTTGGTTCCGCTGCGCTCGAAGTAGAACTCCTCAAGAACTCCCTCCTCCAGCAGGGCGATGCGCTTCTCCGTGTCTTCAACGTTGATGATTATTTGTTTTTTCACGACTTTGGGACCCCCTGGCCGCACACCGGCCATTCCTGGGGCGGCCCATCGAATTGTCGCTCATCCGTTCCTGGCTGAGCGACTTCGGGAGCACGCCCCACGTTACGATACTGCGCCCAACTGCGGGCTTCCGTCGGCGGCTTCTCATGCGATTCGCGCGGCTTCCGTGGTTTCGGGCACGCGATTCGGCGCCCGTGCCGTCGCCGAGCCAACATAACCGCCGAGCAGGAAACCGGCTCGAAGAACCGCTGACCCGGGGAGTTACTTCGCTTTCTCCGCGGGAGCCGGAGCCTCGAGCTTGGCCACAGGCTCTGCCTTCTCAACATACCCCGGCGGCGCCGCCAGCACAGAAGCTGCCGGTCCTTCCACAATCGTCGGGGTTATGAAGATCAACAGATCGAGATTCATCAGTTTCTTGGACGAATGCTTGAACAAATTGCCAAGCAACGGTATGTCCTTGAGCAAGGGCACCCCGGATTTGGTGATCATCTCGTCGGTCTTGATCAGCCCACCGATGACCAACGTCTCACCGCTCCTGACCACGACGCGGGTCGTGGCGGTTCTGCTGTCAACGATGGGGATTTCCGCGGTTCCACCGGTGCCGCCGCCAAAGACCACACTTCCCGACTGATTGCTGACCTCCGGGTCAACATCGAGGGTAATGAAATTCTCCTCATTGATATGCGGCGTGACCTTCAGGGTGATACCGATGTCTTTGTAGTCAAATCCCTGGACTTCCCATCCGCCGGTTTCCGCGTTGTAGGTCCACCTCGGGATCGGGAATTCCTTGACGGCTCGAATGGTGGCTTGCTTGTTGTCCACGGTGGATATCCTCGGATTGGAGACCAGTTTCACATCGGTGTCCTCAAACAGCGCGCTCAACACGAGCCTCACGCTGTCGGCCGTCAGGTTGGCTGTTCTTACCACGTTGCGATCTTCGGTGCGCGAGCGGTCCCAGCCGAGCCCCTGCTCCGCGTTATGGGTGATGTCGCGGGAGAACGAGGCCAGGCTGCTGCCGGATAGGTCCCTTGTCAGGCTCGACTCCCGGAGCCCCGTCGCGTCCATGCTGTCCTCCCACTTGAGCCCCTCGCTTGTGTCGGCGACATAGCCCCTGGTCTTCGTGCCGGCCTCGTCAGTGCGGTTCCTGGCCCATTTGCTCTGATCCTCGCCGCTCGCCTTGATGGACTCGCTTAGGCTCCTCTTGTCTGATGCGTTGGACTTGCCCTCGAAGAGATCCTTGATGCCCTTCGAGTACGTCCTAGACAGCCCGCTGGCCTCTACCCCGTACTCCCTCAGGAAGTCCCATCGGATACCCAAGTTCTTCTGAGCCTCCGTGGAAGCTTCGATGAACTTGACCTCGATGAGGACCTGCATGGTCTGCCTGTCGAGCTCATCAATGGCAGCCAGAAGTCTATCGTGCGCTGCAGGAATGGCGTGAACGATGAGCTTGTTGCCGCCGGGGTCGGCTTGCATGGTCTCGCTCTCCGCGAGGAGCGGTTTGAGCATGGTGGCGGCGCCGCTCATTTTCTTCGTGACCTTTTGCTTCTTTCCGCTCTCATACTCGACGCTCTCCACCTCGTAATCAGCCGCCTGGAGATATTTCAAGCTGTAAACCTTGGTGGTCATGGGTTCGGCGGCCACTTCGGTTTCCGTCATGACCTTGATAACGTTGTTTTCCTTATCCTCGGTCATTTTCAGCTTGTTGACCTCGAGGATGAGGTCCAGGGCTTTCCGCCACTTGACGTTGTCGAGCTTCATAGTGATGGTACCCTGAACGCTCGCGGTAGCCACGACGTTAATCTGCACCTGACGCGCGAAAAGCCTCAGGACGTCGCGGATGGGAGCTTCCCTGAAATCGAAGCTGATCAACCCCGTTGGGGTGATCGCCACGGTAGGTCCCACTTCTTCCTCGGGGCCGACGGTTTCCTCCGTCGTCTCCACTGGGCTGACGGCGGGCTCCGCGACGGGGGCCGTTTCCGCCGAAAGTCTCCAGCCGGCGCCGAAAATCAGCGCCAACGCCGTTGCGGTGAAGACGACCAGACAGGTTCCTGACACGTACTTCATTTTGCCTCCTCCTCTTTGATGGTCTTGACCTCTCCCCTCCAATTGGTTTCAAGGATGAAACGAATTTTGTGATCTACTGCTTCGAAAACGAAGGACTCCCCACTTTTTCCCAGATACTTCATTTTGGCTCCGGCAATGAGGGCAACCTCCCCTTTGCTCATCTCAGCTTTCCGGGGACTCTCCTGACCGGCTTTCCCCTTTTCGGAGTATTCCACGGACAGGAAATCGGCCCAGACGCCGCTGATGCGGGTTCGCTTCAACGCTTCCCGGAGTCGGGGCAGGGGGTCTTCGGGACCTTCGATGGAGCCGCCGGGTGTGCCGAAGGGGTTGCGCCTCCCGGCGACCTCGAAGTCTTTGTGTCCACTAATATCTATGGTGGGCTTGTTTTCTCCTTCCCTTATCCCGACCATGCTGAGTTCCACGATGGTGTCCACTTTTCCCTGACCCTGAAACTGAGCGTCAACGGTTTTGGCGTCTATTTCCAGGTGAGCGACTCCAAGGCCCGGGTTCGCTTTCTCGACGGCGGTCAGAAAGCGGCAGAACGTCAAGAAATCCACGGCGCGCATCTCGATTGTCCGGGAGACTTCGTCGTAATGTCGCTGCAGGGCAGTTCCGTCCGGGCCTCGCTCGGCGAACTCGAGCAACTGGCTATTGGTCTGTTCTCCGTATTTCGGCTTCAAGTTGAGTTCCGTGGCGGCCTGGACGCAGACATCGTACAGGGGAGGTCCCGCCCCCAGACCGGAGAAGACCGCTCCTTCTCCGAGCTGGATGGTCTTGGCCAACTCGTCCAGTTCGTTCTTGGCCTTGGCGAGAGCGAGGCGGGCGCCGCTCAGGTTGGTTATCTCCGCCTCGGTCTTTTTCATTTCGTTCTTGCACTGGGCGATCGTGGCGAAGTTGGGCTTGACCAGGTAGAGAAATGCCAACACCACAACGGCACAGCCCATCACGACCAATAGGGCGAGCATTTCCGCTTGTTGTTTCGTGTACTTCATTCCCGAAACCCTTGTTTACTGTTCGGTGCAGCGGATTGTGAAATCGGTTCTGCCCGGCTGCGGGTCGGTCATGGCGACAAAGTTGTGGTAATACGCTGCGATGCTCTGACTTCGGTTGAGTCGTTCCCGGAACTCCGTCTCCTTGTTCCCCGTCTCACCACCGATGGGGTAGAACCCTTTAATGAGCAACTCCTTGACCCGCTGGGGACCGGCGGTTCCCGAGCGCGGCACACCAAGCTTGATTTCCGTCAGTTGAGCCTCTCCCGGACAGGACAGGACGATTTCCCTGAGAAGCTTGGACCACAGTTTTCGGCTCTCGACCGTGGTCCGGAATATATTGGCTCTCTCCCTGAGGCTCGGTAGCCGTGCCTCGTAGCTCTGCGCCTGCTGGGAGCACTCTCTCAAGTCGGCTAATGTGTGCTTAGTGCCTGTGAGGTTTTTCGAATAGGAAGAGGCGCGCAGGTTCGAGAGGGCGTACATGGCGACCAAAGCGAGGACCGCGGCGGCGAAGCCCCTGGGAATGAACTTCGGGACCTCGAAGCCGAGTCCTTTCTGGGCCGCCTTTAGTCTTGGCGCCGCTTCTTCATCAACAGGCAGTAAGTTAATCTCGATCATTGGGACTCCATCCTCCTACTGGCCAAGCCGACGGCTACGGTTAGAAGAGGAGCCAGAGAACGAAGAGCCGCATCGTTCTTGAAATCGGATGTGTCTATGCCGTGCAGAGGGTCCCAGCAGGAGGCAGGTATTCCGAGGGAATCGCTCAGGAAGTTGTCGAGCCCTTTCAGGAGGGACGTGCCTCCGCTGATATAGACCTTTTTGACTTCTCTGCCCGAACTCCCCTGGTAGTAGTCAAACGAGGACCGCACCTGGTGGACGATGGACCGCAAGACGATCTCAAGATGCGGCTGAACTATGGCATCGCCCGCCACTTTCAAGCCCTCCGCGTCCGCGAGGCTTATGCCCAACCCGCGGGCAATTGCCACGGTTATGCCGCCGCCCCCGACCTCCACGTCTCGCGTGAAAACGGGACATCCGTCCTGAATCACATTGAGGTTCGTTTGCCGCCCCCCGATGTTAATCAGGCCAACAGCCTCCTTCTGCCCGGAAAGGATGCCGGACATCTCGAACGCGTTCAGGACAGCGAGACAATCCACGTCGAGAATGACCGGGGAAAGGCCGGCCTTCTGGAGCAGTTCGACGCGTTTTTGGGCGTCGGTTTTCCGGGTGGCGACCAGCATCAACCTCATGGTGTCAGCTTTTTGAGTGGACGTGCCGTCGAGGATGTGGCAGTCCATCTGCGCTTCTTCGGTTTTGAATGGGATGTATTGGGCCGCCTCGTACCTCAGAGCAGCCCTGGCTTCCTGGAGCGTCATGCGAGGCATCTGAATGTATCGGACAACTGCGGAGGTGCCGGGGATGGCGGAAATGACCTCATCGAGATCGAGTTTCGCCTCCGCGTAGAGTTCTTTGACGAGATTGATGACGGTGCTATCGGAGGCTTTGCCGGCGCCAAGGGGGATTGGCCTGACGGCGTATTTCCAGAGCCTGAGCCTTTTTCCTCCGGCTTCCCGGATGAATGCGACGAGCTTGACGAGAGAAGTCCCAACGTCCAGAGCGACGGAGTGCTTATTGGTTTTCTTCCCTTTCTTAGCGGCCATAGGTATCGGGTATCTCTTTGTGAGTAGCCGGAAGGCGGTTTCGGCAGCCCTCCGTGGGCTGACTCTACCAGAGCAAGTCAACCCGTTTCAATAGCTTTTTAGTAAAACTCCGCACCACTGCTCGGCGGTTCTAAAGCACAAAAAGTGCCAGGCAGCGTTGCATCGGTGCATCGGGCGAATGACGTAACATTAGCGACCAGCGGGTGATACGAAAAAAGAATGCGGTTGCATCTCCGCTCCAACGAGGGAAAAGGCCCTCCGAAAAGCGTGAGGACTTGCTCGAAATCGGTTCCGCGGGAGCGAAAAATTCCGCTACGCGCGGCTCCTGGGAGCGGAAAAACACGCACCTGTTGCCCCAAAATGGCCACGGAAAGCCGGAAAAATGCCCATAATTGTGCGCCTGGGAGGCTTCCCCAACGCCCACAGCACCGGAGCTTGAAGGATTGCCCAGCTTTGCTCTCATAATGGTCTCTCAGAGTTCTTCTCGGGAAACGCGCACAAATCGCGGTTCGGGGGACGGAATCAAACGCAACGCCTCATCGTAATGAACACGCGAACCCTCAGAGATGCGGACCTCTTTTCCGCAAACGGCGCCGAAGAAATTTTGTCCCGGCCCTATGTGAATATTGGAGTTTGGTGCGTATATAGTCCCTACAAAAGGCGCCTTTGAGCAGATGCTTATGCGGGAAGTGGGGGCCAGACCCCAGATTGAAAAAGCGATTGGGCGCCCGGTGAGATTCACAATCGCTGATTCGCCGTCAACGGTGAGGTCCCCGTCGAGGAACACGGATACCTTCTCGGCGTTCTCCGAGATAATCAAGCGGCTTTGTGTGCTCACCAGGAGCTGGCCGGTCACGAAAAGGTCCGCTGCGGAATCCACGATCAGGGTGGAGCCGTCCTCGACGGAAATCGAGGGATACGCTCCGCTATTCGTGACGGTCAGGACGTCTCCACCCGAGAGGGCAATGGCCGGGAGCGAAGGCAGCCTCCAGGGCGGCATGACGAGAGGAAAATCCGGAGTCTCGGCTGCCTCGAGAATGTTTCCGACAAGACGCGCTTCCTCGTCAATACTTACCTCTCTATCCCGATTTGCTTTCGCGGGGACAATCAGGTCTCCATTCACAAGGCAACCACGAGACAGAACTGCCGCGGGTTGTGTCCGCCCGTCGCATGCGACGCGGAGGTGTCCGTTCCTTTTCCTGTTTGCCGCGGCGTAATTTCCCTGAGCGGAGTCGTAGCTGTCCACTTCTGCCCCCGAAGCCAGGAACAGCTTCTCGCGTGCAAAAAGGGCTGAGTCGAACAATAATGTCCTCTTCATCTGCACTCTTATCGTTCGCTGGGCCAGCGTGCGAAACCGGTCGTGGACAATTCCGGTCGAGTCAATCAGGCGGGTGAGGGCGTCAGGTTCATAGACTGTAACGTAACAGGTGCCCATGGGCTGGCCGAGCTCCCAGCCGCGAAAGAGAAAAACGTCTGGGCGCTGGAGCGGCGTTTGCCCGGGAGAGTCGGCCTCGGCGGGGAGCAGCCCGGCCACTTTTTCGGCCCCTTTCTCGGCGAGGTCAAGTGAGAGTCGCCAATAGGGAAAGGGACTGGTCCTTGCCGTTTTCATAGTGACGAGAGAAAGGCACAACCACAA
>CAZFAP010000047.1:0-28542 GCA_964516325.1 uncultured Verrucomicrobiota bacterium | reverse complement strand
ATCAGCCTGAAGGCTCTCCGCTCAGATAGACTCAATGACCTTGTCCAGAAGGCAATTGACCTCGGCTACCGCGTCTTTGCTCCGGTGAAAAGCGATCAGCTCGTTTTGTTCGAGCAAGTGCGCAGCCCCAAGGAAGTCTTCCTCGACGGCATCACCACGCGGATGTCTCCGAAGGCGGCCATCTTCCCGCGCACGGAGAAAGTCTTCTCCTATGGGATTGGGAAAAGCGAAGTCGTCGTCGAGGACAAGGGCAACTTCGCTCCGCCCACGATGATTTTCGGATGCCGCCCCTGCGATGCCGCCTCCTTTCCCATCATGGACCGCCTCTTCCAATGGGACTACCACGACAAATTCTGGATTGAGAGAAGGAAGGCGACGCTCATCATCTCCATTTCGTGCCTTGACTGCGATGAAGCGTGTTTCTGCACCTCCGTCGGGCTGGCGCCAGATTCAACGGAGGGAAGCGACATTCTCCTGACAAAAGTCTTCGGCGACCGGTACCTCGCCGAAATCATGACGGAGAAAGGAGCGGACTTCGCGGAGAAAGCCGGTCTCTTCGACGAGGCCGGCGCCGCCCTCGACAAAGAATCCGCCACCAAAGCCGTCAAACAGAAGCTCGGCAAGAAGTTCGATGTCGAGAAAATCAAGCCCTGGCTCGATGAGAATTACCATAACAATTTCTGGGGCGAAGTTACGCGGATGTGCATCGGCTGCGGAATTTGCACCTACGTCTGCCCGACGTGCCACTGCTTCGACCTCGTGGACGAAGCCCATTACGACGGCGGCACAAAAATCAAAAACTGGGACGCCTGCCAGTTCGCCTCATTCACCCTGCACGCCTCCGGGCACAATCCCCGTCCCGACCAGATTTCCCGACATCGTCAGCGAATCATGCACAAATACAAATATTATCCCGACAACCTCGGCGCGATTCTCTGCACGGGCTGCGGACGATGCGTCCGCCACTGCCCAATGGAGGTCAACCTCATCCGCATCCTCAAAGGAATATCAGACATGGAGGCATCCGCGACGCGATGACGACGAAGCCTGAGGTGCCAGCCGCCCCAGACCGCGGACAGTCGCAATGTGACGTCGATTGCAGGGCGACAGAAGGTATGAAGCAAGAATATCAAGATCTCAGCTTGAACATGAGGCACCTCAGCAACCTCGAATTCGCGCAGCTGACAGTATTCTTCGGAGCGACCGGAGGACTCCTTAGCTTAGTCTTGCGTTCGGCCCCACCGATCGACGACCTGCCCAAGGCTGTCGTGAAGGTTGTGGGCCTGCTCATCTCCTTCTTGTTTTTCGTGATGAACGAGCGGGGAATCCAGCACTGGGTGGCGTACTCTAACAGGGCCGTAAAAATCGAAAAGCCCCTGGGCTACAGGCAGTACACCGATAGGCCCCCATCCAGACTCTTCAGCGATAGGAACGCGACCCGCGTCATCTACGGGTCAGCCATGGTTTTCTGGATAGTCACGATGATCTGGCATTGCCGCTTCTAGAGGACGACATGAACAGCCCCACGAACGACGAACGTTCTCGACAAACATTCACATCCGCTTCCGGAACGGGTGACTCGGAGAACATTTACCTCCCCCACTTGATGGTCATCAAGGAAATCGTCCAGGAGACGCCGGACGTCAAGAGCATGAAGCTCGTCTTCCAGGACGACGAGATGCAGAAGAATTTCTCCTTCCGGACGGGGCAGTTCGGCGAATTCACCGTCTTCGGCGTCGGCGAATCTACCTTCAACATCTGCTCCTCTCAGACCTGGAAAGACCATATCGAATGCTGCTTTCGGAAAGTCGGGCGCGTAACCTCGGCTCTCTGGGAACTCAACGAGGGCGACATCATCGGCTTCCGCGGTCCGTACGGGAACTGGTATCCCGTCGAGAGAATGGAGGGGAGAAACATCCTCTTCATCGCCGGCGGAATCGCGCTCCCTCCCGTCCGCTGCATGATATGGCACGCACTCGACCTGCGGGAGAAATTCAAAGACATCACCATCCTCTACGGCGCGAGAACCGTCGCCGATTTGGTCTTCAAGCGGGAGCTTGAGGAATGGGGCAAGCGAGACGGCGTCACTATCGTCACCACCGTTGACCCCGGCGGCGAGACCCCCGACTGGAAAGGCAAAGTCGGGCTCGTCCCCGTCGTCCTCAAAGAAATGACGCCGTCATCGGAGAACGCCATTGCCCTCGTCTGCGGCCCGCCCATCATGATCAAATTCACCCTCCCCGTCCTTTTTGAGCTTGGCTTCGCCAGCGAGAACATCCTCACCTCCCTCGAAAACCGAATGAAATGCGGGCTTGGCAAATGCGGCCGGTGCAACGTCGGAAACGTCTATATCTGCAAAGACGGCCCCATCTTCACCGCCTCCCAACTCTCTCTCCTCCCCGAAGAATACTGATCGTTCTCTGCCGTGACTCCGTCAGGCCAGCCCGGCGCCAATGTTTTACCACAGAAAAAGTGCAACTTTGTGAGCACAAGAAGTTGATAAAATGCGGTATAGTCCAATCGTCACAGGTCAAGTCCGCCGGGAGACAGACCACCCGGTCCTTTGGAGCGAGCATGAAAATTCTGGCATTCATCGGCAGTCCCAGAAAAGGCAGCAATACCGAGACGGTGGTTGAGGAAATCCTGAGCGGTTGCAGGAAAAACGGGCACACGGGCGAGAAGGTGTATTTGTACGATTACGAGATTGCCCCCTGCATGGACTGCCGAAGATGCAAGGAGGCGCCGTTCGTCTGCGTCCTGCACGACGACATGCTCGCAATCTACCCGAAGATCGAAGAAGCGGATGTGCTCGTCTTCGGAACTCCGCTATACTGGTACGGTCCGACGGCGAAGATGAAGCTTCTCATTGACAGGCTTCGGCCATATATTGCCAGCCGAAAGCTCGTCGGCAAGAAGGGCGTCCTCGTGACACCGTCGGAGGAAGGAGAGGAAGCCTGCCGCTGTCTGGTCGAGATGTTTCGCATGTCGTTCGCCTACGTCGGAATGGAATTCGCTGGCGCTGTATTGCCGAAGGCCTGCGAAAGAGGGGAGGTCAAGAAGAATCAACAGGAGCTCAGAAGAGCGTACGATTTCGGGAGTTCGCTGTGACCAACGCTCCTCCTGAACTGATCTGAAGGCTATCCGTGAAAAACCAGCTTTGCATCCTCAGCGTTCTCGTCGTTCTATCTGCCATCGCTGGCTGCGTCGGCGAAAGCGCACTCCCAACACCGAAAGCACCTGACTACTGGCCCACGAAAGGCTGGCGAACCTCCACCCCCGAAGAACAGGGGATGGACTCAGAATTGCTCGCGCGGGCCATTGACTTCATCCGAGAACAGGACCTCAAGCTCCACAGCCTCCTCGTCATCCGCAACGGGCATATCGTTGCCGACGCCTACTTCTATCCGTTCCCTCGAGGCTCAAAACACGATGTCGCCTCTGTCACCAAAAGCTTCACCTCGACTCTGGTCGGCATCGCCATTGACAAGGGCTATATCAAGAGTGTGAAGCAACGCGTCCTGGAGTTTTTCCCGGAACGAACCGTGGCCAATGTTGATGCGAACAAGAAGGCAATGACCCTAAAAGACCTTTTAACCATGACGTCGGGCTTGGCGTGCATCAGCGAGCCGAGCGAGGTCACGCTGTCTCAGATGAGGGCAAGTCCCGATTGGGTTCAGTTCATGCTCGACCTGCCGATGTCAGACAAGCCCGGAACGCGCTTCGTCTATAACAGCGGCGGCTCACACCTCCTCTCCGCTATCATCCGAGAAAGCACTGGAATGAACGCCTTGGCGTTTGCCCACAAGCATCTTTTCGGCCCCCTGGGTATCTCCGATGTTATCTGGCCACTTGATCCACAGGGGGTAAACAACCACGGCTGGGGCAGCCTGAAGCTGACTCCCCACGATATGGCCAAGCTCGGATTCCTCTACTTGAACGAAGGCCGCTGGGACGGAAAACAGGTGCTGTCTCCCGCATGGGTAGCGGAGGCGACAACCAAACACGTCCCCACCCCATGGGCTTCCCATAATGGCTACGGTTACCTGTGGTGGGTTCGTTCTTCTGGCGGCGGCTACAGCGCTGTCGGCAGGGGTGGCCAGCGAATTTTTGTTTTGCCCGACAAGAACATGGTTGTGGTTCTCACCAGCGGAATTGGGGGCGATGCGGGTCACACACAGCTCGAGAGGCTGCTTCGATCCTTCCTCATTCCAGCGGCGAAATCGCCAACGCCGCTCCCGCCGAACCGAAGAGGCGTGGCATTACTCGAGTCCAAGAGTCGTCAAGCAGCGCTCTGCCGGACCCAACCCCGGCCGGCGCGGCCCCTTCCGGAAATGGCCACGAAGGTGTCCGGGAAGAGCTATGTGCTGGATGCCAATCCGTATGGGCTGGTGGCTTTGTCTTTGACTTTTCCCCGACAAGAAGAAGCCGTCGTTAGAGTGTCTATTGCCCAAGATAATCAGACGCTTGAGCTCCCGGTGGGGCTGGATAGTCTGTTTCGCATTTCGCCCGGAATGTTTGGTCTCCCCGCAGCAGCAAAGGGATTCTGGGAGACCGACCGTGTTCTTGTCGTTGATCTCGACGAGATAGGCAATATAAACCATTGGCGAATCCGCATGACATTCGATGATGATAGAGTCACTGTCCTGATGAAGGAAATGACGGGCCTTCCCGAGGCAACATTTCGCGGAAAGGTCCAGAAATGAACAGCGAGCAGCGTAAGCGATCCGATTCATAAATCCGGCGGAGTATAAAGCGTCATGGAGAAGTCTCCTCGACGTCATGGGCGCGCTTTCAGACCGGTTCGATCCGGTCCAGAAACAAGGAGCAGACAGGATAACAGGATCAACCGGATGATTCTCTGAATGCTGTTCAAGCTCTCCAAAAACAACCGGCGGGTTGTGCTCATATCGTCGTGCTTGTCAAATCATGCACTTAGCGTACTGCACCACGAGACCCGTGCAACAAGAGAGAAAGGACACAGACCAATGATTCCAAGACGAAGACTATTTTGCCTTTGGCTTGTGGTGAGCCTGTTCTCACCCTTCTCACCTCTCGCACTCACCCCCTCGGCATTCTGTGCGCAGCCGAGAAAGCCCGGTCCCGAAGCCCAGAAGCTTCTCGACCGGATTCGCTCCGCGCCGGGGATTCTTCTCGGGTACAACACGACGAATCCGCGAAGCCTGCCCGTTTTTGAGAAAGCCTGCGACAAAACCATGGTCGTCCTCGAATACGAGCTTGCAGATGGGTACGCCAGAGACGTGCTGAAAAGAGGCGGCCGGCGAGCCGGGGACGACGAACCGGGCACCGCAGAGGCCTGGGCGGAAAAACCGGGCGCCGTCGTCATGTTTCGCTGGCACATGCGCCATCCCGAGACCAATGATTTCCGCAAGGGGAACGTTGACGAGGTTCTTGCCGGCGGCAAACACCATCAAGCTCTTCTGGAACGACTCGATTATCTTGTCGAGCGTGTAAAGCGAATCAAGCAGCCGGTCATCCTCCGCCCCTGGCACGAGGGAAATGGAAACTGGTTCTGGTGGAACGGTAAGCCCAAGGAATTCAAAGAACTCTGGAAGCTCACCGTCGAATACGTCGAGAGCAAGGGCGTCAAGGACGTCCTGTGGTGCTACGGACCCAACGCAACCAGCGACGATAGCTGGCAGGTGGACAAGTTCTACCCCGGCGACGAGTATGTGGACATCGCCGCCATTGACTACTATTTCGACATCTCCTGGACAAAGGGGCACATCCAGAACCTCGACGCCCTCATGAAAAGCGTCCGCGCCCTCGAAGCCGTCATCCCGAAGGACATGCCCATGGGCTTTTCCGAAATTGGCCCGCGAGGTGCAAAGCCCGGCGAGACCGTCTCCGAAGAGACCGATAGGCAATGGGGCGACTTCTGGAAGAACCTCGAACCCGACATGCGAACGCACCTCCCCCGATTCAAATTCTTCTGCGTCTGGTCAACCACCGCGTTCGAGAAAATGCTCTACCCGACCTCCGGCATCGCCCCCGAAGGTCTCCGCGCCTTCGCCTCCAGCCCCGGCGTCATCACCTTCGGCGAAAAATGGTAGTTGGCACAGAGGGCGTCCAGCTTGTTCGCGCGAGACCCGTTGCCCGAGCGTACGTGACGTTCGGGCGGTCCAGTCTCGCGGCTACTCCGGCGATGCCCGTTGGAGGAGAACATCCCCGACATCCGCGCTCGGCTGACCCATCCGGTTGGCCCCGACACGGGTCTTCTGCCAGGTGTTGTCCGCCGGAACAACATCCACCATGCAGCCCGTCGTCTCCCGATGCATCGTGAGGACGAAATAGCCCTGCTCATCCGTCGTCGTAGTCGCATCACGCGGCCCGGTGATCGTCGCGGCGATCGGCTGCCCCGTGTCCGCCGAAATGACCCTCCCCCTGACCCACCAGTTTCGATAGAGCGGAATGTCTCCGAGGTCCGTCGTCTCGTTCCCCTTGACGGGGAGTTCGCGGAGCTCGCGCTCGCAGTACCCCTCGGCGCGGAGCGTGACCTCGTAACTCGGATACCACGCCACTGGCAAGTCGCCAAGATGAAACCGTCCGCCCATACTCGCATCCCCCGACAGGCCTGCGCCATGTGTCCAGCAGCCGATCCCCCATTTCTCGGCCTGGTCGCTTGGATGCGTCCCCGCGTTGAACTGCTCAAGGGGCAGCCCGGTCTCACCATCAACCGCCCGCCCGCGGATGGAACCGAGCGGCGGAAGGCGAACGTCAAGCTCCGTGTCGCCGACCTTCACCCCATCAATGATGAGGTACAAGCTGGCTGCGGCCGTCGAACCTTCGGTTCCTCCCCCCTTGTCAACGAAAAGCTGACAAATGTTGGGCGGCGGTGTCGGCGGGTCAATCCAGTTTTCTCTTCCCTCCTCCCTGGCGCGCAGGTTAATCGTCTGGTGGAACCCCGAGACGGTCAGCGTGAATTCGCCGCGTTCCCCAAGACAGCCCTGAATATGACAGAGCCCGTGCGCATCGCGCCCCGAAGGATACTGAAGGGCCACCCGGCAGCTTTCATTCCGGATGGGCGTGCCATCTTGGTAGCTCAGGGTTCCTTTGACTTCTCCGGTCCTGATTACGACGATCTCAAAACCCTCTATTGGGTCCTTTTCCGGCAGGTGAATGCTCGCCGTGCCGACGTACTTCCCTGCCTCATCCCCCGTCTCAACCATCTTCTCGGCGCGCAGCTCAAGCCTCCACATATCCTGGCGTCCGCTTCGCGGCACAGCTCCCTCTAACGTGAAACTGCCGTCGGCGGCGCTGAAGACGGGGTCCGTTTTCTCCAGGACATATTGGTCGGTGAAGGTGTGGGTAGCGAGAGCAGTCACCCGTGCCCCAGCGACCGGATTGCCTTTCGCGTCGCGGACGAATCCCTTGGCCGGTTCGCCTTCCTCGAGCCACAGGTCATGCTCGCATCGTTCGGGCGGATTCTCGAACGCCAGAGAGTCGCACCCGACGAGGTTTCCAAGGCGAACCTCAAAGAGGAACCTGTGCTTCTTCACGGGGTCCGTCGTGCCAATCGGGCTGGGGTAAACGGGCTCCGTTTCGTACTTGCCATCGGACTCGGCCCTGCAAACGGTTCCGTATCCGCACTCGACGATGGCTCCGGCAGCTGGCTTGCCTGACGGAAGATAGACGGTCCCGTAGAACTGCGTTGACCTCCGTTTAGCCTTCTCAAGCTCCAGGACGAGCGGGCATTCGGGGTCGGTCTTTCCGGAGGCCACGGTGAGCCAGATGCGCCCAAGGTCCTTCAAACGCCCGTGTTCATCGTGCCCGAACGCGTGCTTGTACTCCTTCGCCTCCCCGTCCAGTTGCCATGTCCCCGGCAGAAGCCGCAGTGAGAATCCGTTCTCCGCATCGCTCTTCTGAGTCCGCAAAACGTTTTCCGAAAAGAGTGTCAGCGTAGGCCTGTACCAATTTTGGGTTATCTCGACCCTGGCTCCGGGGATGGGCAACGAAGTCTCATGCTCGACTACGCGGCCATAAACCAACGGCACACGCTCCAGCGCGATGGCCACTTCCTCCGGCTCCTTTTCAAAATCAAGAGGAAGCTCCGCCACGTGCCACCCGGCCCAGTCCTCCTTCTCCGAAACCAGCGCGACCGTCTTCCCGTGCGGCGCCTTCTCGAACGCAAAGCGGCCGTGCTGATTGGTGACGGTCTTCTGCGGCTGGATGTTTGGGTCCCTGTCTGTCGCGAAAAGAGTTACCGGGAACTCGGGCGCCGGCGCGTTCTCCCGTCCCTCATAATAAACGGCGCCGGAAAGTGCGACAGTCCGCCGCATGACGATAACTTCCGGCTTTGGCTCCCGTCCCTCTTCGCACCGCGACATGACAAAGGGGTCCTCCTGCGCGAATCCCTTCGCCGAGACCTCAAACCAGTACACCCCGGGCGCCATGGCCGCGAAGGTGAAACCGCCGTCGCCGTCGGTCCTGGAGGTCAACTCGTCAACCGGAGCGCCCCAATCCGCGAAGACGCGAGCCGTAACTTCAGCCTCTGCTATCGGGACGCCCTCGTCGTCGGTGACCTTGCCGGACACCTTCTGCGATAGAACTCTCTCCGGCGGCAGCCAGCGCTGTTTCTCCGCGAGCCAGGCGACGGCGTTGTGCAGGATTTGTTTCGATTCAATTTGGTCCAGCCGCGGCGTGTCGTACACCTGCCAGTTAATCTCGACGATTCCGCCCTTCCCAAGCGGCATTACTCTTAACGCGGGGCAAGAAGGATTTCGGAAGGCGATGAGCCACAGGCCGGGGCCGGCTTTTGCCACATCCACCTCCCCGGACAAGCTGAGAACTCGAAACCAATCGCGCGCCTCATACCCCGCCACGAGCGGATGCGCGACCAGAAACCGACCTTCCGTGAGGGACTCTCTCAAGGCGAAACTCCAATGCTGGCTCAGCGGCCGGCGACCCTGAACGGAGAGCGAGGCGATTTTTGTGACGAGCTGCGAGCCCCCGCTCACGACGAGCCAGCCTCCGCCGGTAAGGTACGACCTCAGTTTGGAAGTCGCACTGTCATCGGCCGTCGTGTCAAGGAGAACAAGCAAAACGGTGGGGCGCTTCAGGGCCGCGTCAAACGAGACCACCTCGGCGTCAATCCCCTCTCCTCGAACAAGACCGCGCACGGAACCGAGATTAGTCCCCGGCGGCGCCATCACTTCACACGGGTAACCCCATTCCTTCATCCACCTCACGGTGCTGGCAAGCGGAAAATGCCATTGGGATGCGCCGGTAGTCGGCCCGAGAATGCCGAAGCGGGCCGGCGGTTCGACTTTTCCGGGTTGGTGCAGCGACGGAATTTTTCCGGCTGGCTCGCTGGGCACCGGGGAAGATGGCGCACTCACGGTCTTGGCGGGGGAAGTTGGAATCGAACGGTGAGAATGCTCCCATGGTCGAAGGACCAACAGCAATAGGACACACATCCCCATCAGGATGGCAAGAATCCACGGAGCTGCCAGGCGATGCCTTTTCATCGGTCCCCTCTGACATAACCCGGGGTGACTTGGAACGGCGAGACAACCCAACCGCCCCCGGCGGTCAAAGTCTTGTCATAGGTAAGGTACATCTTGCGAAGCTGTTCCGCAAGCAATTTTTGATGACACCCTTTACCCCGCATAACAGCCCGTGTCAGCGCTGGAATGCCGAGGCACGCAGCGAGAGGCACGTGCGATGGAGAAGCCTCATGCGGCGAGCGGCGTTCCTTCCCCCTGTCAGACGAGGAAATCAGCCCTCAGCCACGTCAGTGCGACTTGCTTCAACCGTCGAACTTGCCGCAGGAGCAGTCTCCTCCTTCTTGCGCGGGGTTCGTTTTCGCTTCAAAGGTGGGACGAGGAGAAGCACGACGGACAGAATTGAGGAAACGATGGTGATTGGGACGGAAGCTCCGCGGGAGGGGAGGTAGCGGAGTCGGAGGGTGTGCCTGCCCAGGAGGCTTTTGAGTTTGCCTTTCTCGTCTTTCAGCCGGAGGGGGATTTTCATCAGGCCGATGTCGTCGCTTTCGATGCGGAGCGGCTTGCCCTGGGCATGGTCATCCTTGGCGGAACCTCCAGCGTCGGGCGCGGGCGGGCCGTCCACGGTGGCTTTCCAGAAGGGATGGTCGCAGACGGCGACACACAGGTCAATCTTTGTGGCGTAGTTCTCGAAGGAAATATCAATGCCGGAATTGTCGAAGCGAGTAACCTCGACCTTGTTGTTCGGTATAGAGCGCTTCGGCAAGCTGAAGTATGCCCAGCCGCCGGCGTGGAGCGCATAGAAGACATCCTGCAACTCAAAGAGGTCGAAAGCTCCGAAGGAAGCTCTATGCGCAAAGCAGCGGGAGCTCGTGAGCCGCATTCGCAATCGAGGCTCACAGGTGACGAGGTAGCGGATGTTGAGGCGCTGAAGGTATTGCTTCTTGAGAACGAGGTCCATGTCGTCGAATTCCTCGACGGGGAAGCCGAAGAACATCCCCGATTCAGAGAGAGAGATTTTTTCGATGGGGTAGAGGTTTCCGCCGATCCAGGACCCGAATTGGGGGATGCCGCTGAACACGGAGGAAATGGCGGGGAGGTGAGTGAAGTGCGTGACGGTATCCTCGGTGGTTACGACGCTGAGCGGCATGTCCCCATCTTGTCCCCTTGCGATGTCCCTCCATTGGAGGAGAGCGTTGCCGAGGGTGTCCTGGAAGAAGACGCGGCGATTGCCCTTGTCCCCATTCTTCTTGAGCCATTCGCAGACCCTCATCAAATCCTTCGCCGTCTCGAGCTTTGACGAGGTGGTCAGGAGAGCCGAATCTCTGGCGGGGAAGAAGGGATTTCGCCTGATCTCGTCGAGGGGACGGTCGTAAAAGAAGAAGGGGAGGTTTGCCGCAAAGAAAACGATTGCGCAAACAGGGACGAGGACGGGCCATTGGAATTTGCGAGCAAGGGAGAACTTTCCAAGCCCTCCGATCGCGGGGAGAGTTTTGTCCCTGACCAGACGCGAAAGACCGTAGGCCGAGAGGTAGACCATTCCCGCCCGCGCGAGAACGAGGAAGCGATAGCCGTGGATTTTCGTCGAGCGAAGAAGCCCAAGGCTCTCCAGCCACTTTGCCTTGAAGCCAACCCCGGGAACGAGCATTCCCGAAGCCACCGCGGAGGAAAGCCCGATGAAAACGAGCATCGAGACCAACCGAACACAGAATCCTCTTTCTTTTTTCTTCCCGTCGAAGGCGTACGCGACACCGAGCGCCGCGAACAAAATTCCGAGGACGATTGCGACATTGCCCAGCACGTTTGCGACGGCGACAAGACCCTTCCCGTGCGAGAAGAAGTCGCCTTTCCAGACGAGGTTTCCGAGAACCGTTTCAGCGGAAACCAGGGGCAGGTCCCCTTTCGCGGGCACGAGCCATCCGGCGGATTTCATAAACGGATAGGTGTACAACGACGAGGTCAGCATGCCGACGACGGGGACGGCAAGGAGAAAAAGTGAACGCAGCCTCCGACCTTTTCCGCAGCAAATCAGGAAAACAACGAAGACGATTGCCCAGAGGATGATTCCGCCGACCATGATGTAGAGGTGGGTGAGGGTCAACAAACCGAGGAGCAGTCCGGCGGCAATTGCCTTCTTATGCGTGGGATCGTCAGTGAAGGCGAACAGAACTCTTGCGAAAAGGAATAGCACCCCTGTCGCAAGCGAATTGCTCGACATCCCGCTCAGAGAATAATGGACCAGATTGTTCTGGGCGAGGAAAAGGAGGGAGCAAAAGAATGCGGGGAGCGTCGTGCAGTCTTTCCTCAGGAGGACAAAAATGCCAATCACCGGCAGAAGGATGGAAAGAAAGACAATGAGTTTGTAGGCAAGCTCGACGGAAACCGAGAAAAGGAAATGGAAGGCGGCGATCAACCAGAAGCCGGTCTTGGGGTAGTAGAGGAGGAGGGGATAGCCAGCGTTGTTGTCCAGGGACCAGCCCTCGAGGAGGCTGCCGCCGTGACGGATGTTCTCGACGTAGGAATAAGCCTCGGCGAGGTGCACTGGATTATCTCGATAGACGAGGAACCCGGGAGAAAAAATCGGGTAGAGGAGAATGAGAACGGCGGCGGCCAGGAGAAAAACAAGGAGGAAATTCTTTGCGACGGGAAGCAGGCTCGTAACGAGGGGCTTCGACATCAAACGAGGCATGAGCGTCTATCACTTGTCGGTTCGCAAACCGCCGCGTGCCTTTGGGGATCAACGAATCCACCCCGGCTGCTTGAAACCTCGAACTCCGGGAAGGAGAGAATTGGAAACCGCCTGGCGGCGACGTCACGGCTTCTTTTCCGCGGCCTGGGGCATGTCTTTCAAGGGGCTGACGCGGAATCGAATCTGGATTTCTTTGTCCCCGACGCTGAGGTTGAGCTGGGTGTTGAGCCGGGTGAGGAGAAGGCGGAAAGGAATCTGCACCTCGTGCGAATAAACGTTGATGGCGACGTTGGTATCGCTGAGGATGTCCTCGGCCTCGTTCACGGCTCGGCAGAGCTTCTCGAACTTGTCGAGCTTGGCGAGAAGCTCCTGGCCGAAAGTGTATTCCTTGCCACAGGTGTCGCAGTGGATGCTGTGGTTCTTGGAAATATCGAAGACGGAGAACTTCACGACCTCACCACATCCGTCTTTGATGCACCGGAACTCCAGATTATTTCCTACCTGCACGCCGGGTTCTCCTTCGCCGGAGACATTCGCGTTTTCGTCGAGATTTATTCTTATTTCGTCGTCAAGACTGCGAAAGAAGAGCGAAAGGACACCCTCCAACTTCACCGCCGAAACTATTACATGGGGCTTTCTATGTCAACAAAAATCCGTTGTTGAGCTGGGTTGTCCGGTTATAATGCGAGGCAAGGGAGGCGGTTGAAAGGAGCCGGTGGCGACAAGCAATTCGCTGAATCTCGAGCCGGTTGGTACAAGGAAAGAGGCGCGTCGTCGCCAGAACGATTTCCGCGAAAGTGGATGCTGACGTGATCGGACCGTCCGCAGGATGAATGAGCTTTGGTGTCAGCCGCGGCCCTGAAGGCTGTTTACCCGGAATCGGAAAGGACCGAGACATGGACCCAATGGAAATTTTGCGAGAGACAGGGGCGGTTTTGCAGGGGCATTTTCTCCTCACGTCGGGACGGCACAGCGGCTGGTTCATTCAGTGCGCACAGGTGCTCCAGTATCCCGATAAGGCCGAGGAGTTGTGTCGGCGGCTGGCGGAGCAGTTCCTTGACTTCGAGGTCGAGACGGTCATTGGGCCCGCGGTGGGAGGAATCGTTGTCGCGCATGAAGTCGCGCGGCACCTGAAGGCCAGAGCAATTTACGCGGACAAGAAGGAGGGGCAGTTGACGCTCGGGCGGGGGTTCCGATTCCGCCCGGGCGAAAGAACGCTCATCGTTGAGGACGTCACGACTACGGGCGGGTCAGCGAAGAAAGTCGTTGACATCGTGGAGGAGTACGGAGGCAAGCCCGTGGGCGTCGGAGTCCTGGTTGACCGAACCGCGGGGAAGATCGAGTACTCCGTGCCGAGCCGGAGCGTCGTGCAGCTCGAAGTCGAATCGTATCTGAAGGATGAATGCCCCTTGTGCAAGAGGGGCGAGCCCCTCGTTGACCCTGATACCCGACGAGTGATCGAGGGTTCCAAGTAGTCTGCAATCTGAACAGCAGAGCTGGTGTGCTTGTTCAATGACGTGCATGAATAAAGAAGCGCTGACGGAGCTGAATCACAGATATCTGTGGCAGCCGTTCACACAGATGAAGGATTGGCTGGCGGAGGAGCCGCTTTTCATTGTGAGCGGGAAGCGATGTGTTCTCAAAGATATTGACGGGAAGGAGTACATTGACGGGACTTCCTCGCTCTGGGTCAACATTCACGGGCACAACGTCGAGGAGATCAACGAGGCAATTCGGAAGCAGATTGAGCAAATCGCCCATTCCACCTCGCTCGGTCTGGCGAGCGTGCCAGCGACGCTTCTCGCCGAGAAACTCATTTCGATTGCGCCGCCTGGGCTGACTCGGGTTGTTTATTCCGACGATGGCTCAACCGCCGTCGAGGTTGCCCTGAAGATGGCGTTTCAGTACTGGCGAAATGCGGAGGGCGAAGACACAAGACGCCGGAAGTTCGTTTCCTTAGAGCTTGGCTATCACGGAGACACCCTCGGTGCGGTTTCCGTCGGGGGAATTGACCTTTTCCATGGGATTTTTGAGCCGCTTCTGTTCAAGTCGCTTCGGGCGCCCGCGCCGTACTGTTACCGCTGCCGATTTGACGGAGACGAGAAAACCTGCGGGAGAGAATGCATCCTTGCGCTGAGAAAGATTTTCGCCGAGAACGAGGGCGAGACTGCGGCGCTGATCCTCGAACCCAAAATCCAATGTGCTGGCGGATTTATCGTGCACCCGGAGGGATACCTCGCCGAGGCGAGGCGTGTGTGCGACGAATACGGTGCGCTCCTCATCGCCGACGAGGTGGCGACGGGATTTGGCCGCACAGGAAAGATGTTCGCCTGCGAGCACGAGAAAGTTGCGCCTGATCTCATGGCCGTCGCAAAGGGGCTCTCCGGGGGATACCTCCCGCTCGCCGCAACGCTGACTACAGAGAGGATTTTTGAGGCTTTTCTCGGAGAGTACGCCGAGAACAAGACGTTCTTCCACGGTCATTCCTACACGGGGAATCAGCTTGCCTGCGCAGCAGCTCTGGCGTCTCTGGACCTGTTCGAGAAGCGGAACGTTCTCAACGAGCTACAGGCAAAAATCGAGGCGCTTCGGCAGGGGCTGGAGAGGTTCTGGGAACTTCCCGATGTAGGTGATGTGCGGCAGTGCGGATTCATCGGCGCCGTCGAGCTTGTCCGCGATAGGGCAACCAAAGAGCCGTTCCGATACGAGGAGAGAATGGGAGCAAGAGTCTGCCGCCGCGCCCGAGAGAAGGGTGTGCTCCTCCGCCCCCTCGGCGACGTGCTCTATTTCATCCCTCCATACTGCATCACGGACATTGAACTCCAGCGCCTTCTTTCCGCCGCCTTTGACTCAATCCGAGAAGTCGTACCATGCCCCAAATCGTCTTGACATGCGGCGCGCATTGACCGACGATTAACCCAGAATCCTCACCGCTTGATATGCGAACAAGAACAATGCCGCAGATCAGCATCACCCAGGACCGATGAAAATCAGAGGCCAGCGTTGAACGCGATCATACTGCTTCTGTTTGCCCTGTCGGGATTGACCGGGTTGGTCTATGAAGTGGTGTGGCGGAGGATGCTCTTCGTCGTGCTGGGAGGCTCGATCTACGCCACAGCGGCGGTGCTATCCGCGTTCATGGGCGGCCTTTTTCTGGGCTCGGTGGTCGTCGGGCGCTGGGCGGATCGCTGGAGAAATCCTCTTCGTGGATACGGGCTGTTCGAGATTCTCATCGGGGGGGTTGCGCTGGTCTTTCCGCTCGCTTCACGCTGGCTGGTCTCGCTGCAACGCTATATCTATCCCTCGCTTGGAAATGCGACTTTCGTACTCATCGTCCTGCGATTCGTCGGTTCCTTCATTCTCCTCCTCATTCCCACTTTTCTGATGGGTGGGACGTTTCCCTTGCTGAGCAAGTTCTACTTGCGAAACCGAGCGCCCGTCGGGAAGGGAATCGGGCGGCTCTATTCCGTGAACACGGGCGGAGCGGTTCTCGGGACAGTCCTGGCTGGGTTTTTCCTGGTCAAGACTTTTGGGGCAAGAGGAGCTAATTTGCTGGCAGCGGGACTGAACGGAGCGGTCGGGATTGCCGCAATGGTCGTCTCGATAGGCAGATCATGCACGCCCGCAGCGCCCGCGTCTTCGCCGGAAATCGCACGAGCGACCGATACACGCCGAAGACGGGCGGCAGTCTTGATAGCCTTCGCGATTTCGGGGTTCACCGCGCTGTGCTACGAGGTTCTCTGGACGCGGGTTCTCGTTTTTGTCGTCGGGAACACGACGTACTCGTTCACGATCATGCTCTCGACGTTTCTGGTGGGATTGACGATCGGGTCACATGTCTTCGCTCGGTTTCTCGCTCGGCGAAAGGACATGTTTGCGGCGGTTGCCATCGTCGAGGTTCTGATTGGTGTCTTTGCCGTCGCGGGGATGGCTTTGACGCGATCGTATTACTCGATTTTCCAATGGATGAAGGGGCTTTCCTCGATGTGGGGACACGGTTCCTACACGACGGTGCGATATGTCATCGCGGCGATTGGTCTTTTACCGCAGGCGGTCCTTTTCGGGATGTGCTTTCCGGCGGTGATCAGCATTTACACGGGAGGATATGAAAAGCTGGGGCGCGACGTGGGGCGCGCCTACGGGGGCAACACGCTGGGAGCAATCTTCGGGTCAGTGGCGGCGGTGTTTGTTTTGATCCCTGCCTTTGGGCTTGCGGGCGCGATGCTCCTGATGGCGGTCGTGAACGTCGCGATTGGGATGGCTTTCTTCGGGCTCTCACCGGTGCTTTCGTCGAGGTCAAAGCTTCTCTCGGCGGTGGGAGGAGTCGCGCTCTTCGCATGCGTCGCGGTTGCAGTCCCGCCTCGAATTGACGTCGGCAGTTCAAACGAGGGGCTTCAGGGCGAGCGAGGGGACCTGATTTTCTATCGGGAAGGCGCGTCCGGGACGGTGGCTGTGTTTGTGGACGCCGAGCAGGGGTTGAAGATGATGCAGATTGACGGCAACCCGCAAGTCCCGACCGACCTGGATGCGCTTCAGGCCTTTTACCTCCTCGGACATTTGCCGTTCTTCGTCCACCCGGACCCGAAAGAGGTTCTCATTACGGCGTTTGGCGGAGGAATCACGACGGGCGCCATCCTCCGCCATCCGGTGGAACGCGTGGACGCCGTCGAGATATGCTCCTCGGTCTTCGAGGCGGCGAGGTTCTTCGAGGAGGAAAATGCCGGGGTGCTCAAGGATAGCCGGCTTCGTTTGATCGTGGACGACGCGAACAATTTCGTGAAGGCGACGAACCGGAGATACGACGTTGTCGCTTCAGATGCAACGCACCCGGGGGCTTCAGAAAGCTGGGTGCTCTATACGCGGGAGTTCTATTCCGCGTGCCGCAGATTGCTGAAGAGCGGCGGAGTGATGTGCCAGTGGATTCCGCTCCACGGTCTCCCGACTCGCGACCTGAAAGTCATTCTTCGCACGTTCCAGGACGTGTTCCCGCACGCGTCGTTGTGGTTCGCGAGGGGATACACTGTAGTGCTCGGCACGCCGGACCGCCTCGTCATCAACGCCGAGAGGATCAATAACGTTCTAAAGAGCGACAAAGAGACGTTTGCTCGACTGAGCCAGGCTCATCTCGAGAGCGTCCCCGCAGTCCTGAAAAACCTTATCCTCGACGAGGAGGACATACGGCGGTTTGTGAGCGATGCGCCAATCGCGACCGAGGATAGCAGCCCCCTCGCATTCGCGGAGAGCCGCGCTACAGGCGGGCGGCTGATCCCGGCTAACGTCCGCGCCCTTGCGGATACCGTTGGGGGTGGCTTCCCAAGGGTCCTCGGCGCGAGCGAGCCGGAGGAAAAAGCGATTGCCGCGGCAGTGTCCCTTCGAAAGCCGTACCTGGAGGCGGTGCGATGCTGGCATGACAGAAAGTCCGTCGAGGGACTGAGCTATCTGGAGGAAGCGCTGGCTTCCGGCTGGGAGGATGCCGACCTTGCCTGGTATCTCAGATGGTTCACGATGCTGGCGTTTCAGCGATACCGCAGGGAAGGGGACATCGAGAGATCGCTGAACGATTTCCGCCGTTGGGCGGAGGTTTTTCCGCGGTCGCCATGGACCAGAATCTCCCTCGGGCACTTTCTGATTGACAAGGGGAGGTCAAGCGGCGACGGAGCGCTCGTCGAGCATGGGATGGAGGAACTGAGCAACGCCGTGAACCTGGCGCCCGGGGACCCCGTCATCCTATACGAGGTGTCGCAGAGCCTCAAGGACCTCATCGGGGAGTACCTGCGGACGGAGCAGTACGAGAAAGCCATCCCGCTCATGGAGAGGCTCGCTCAGTTACTGCCAGACGACCCGCTTTCGTGGAGCACGCTGGCGGGGGCTTACGAGGCGGCGCAGCGAGACGCAGACGCCCACCGCGCAATTCTCAAAGCGCTTGAACTCGAGCCCCACAATCCGCTCTTTCAGGCTGCACGCCAGCGGCTCGAAAGCCGTCTCCAGTCCAGCCCTGTCCCCGACGAGGAAAAAGCCGAACATCCGGCATCGTCACCGTATTCTGCGCCGCCCTGAGCCGCGAAATGGGGATCCCTTTTCCGGGCTACGTCCCCGCGCGGTTGCGCAAACGCATCGCCGCCGCGGAATGGTTCGCCGTGACGACGAGACCGCTCCTACCGGACTCAATTCGTCTTCGGATGCCCCATGTTGCGGAAGAGATAGATTCCCGACTTGCCCGGGACGACGATGTCAATGTCGCCGTCCTTGTCAATATCCCGAACGGCGATGTTCATCCCGACGCCGACCATCGCGTTGTAGGCGAGGACGTGCCTCTCGAAGCGCCCCGTCTTGCGGTCAATGCTGTACCAAAACACGGCCTGCGGATCGAAGGAGCCGGGGTCGTCGTCCTCGTGGCCGCGGTATCGCTTGCCGGCGATGAGGTCCGGCTGCCCGTCGGCGTCAACGTCGGCGACGGCAATGGTGTGGAACTGAGAGACTGTGTCATCAATCGAGTGGCGAACCCAGGTCCGCCCCGTCGCTGTTGTCTTCTGCTCGAGCCAGGCAAAACCGTAGCCGTGCCCACGTCCGTAGATGATGTCGCTGCGTCCGTCGCCGTTGACATCCATGACAATCATTGGGATGCACGACTCGTCGCCCGCTTCGTATTCGGGAAACCATTCCCACTTTCCGGTCCTCGGCTCTTGCGGCGCGCGATACCAACCCTGCGTCGTGACAATGTCGCCTCGCCCGTCGCCGTCCACATCGCCGAAGCCGACGCCGTGCCTGTCGTGAGCTTCTCCGACGACATGCTTGATGAACTGAGAGCCATTCTTCTCGATCCAGGAGACGGGGGTCTTACTGTAAAGGCTCGGAATGATATCGAGGTCGCCGTCGCGGTCAACGTCCGCTGGCAGGAAGGATTCACCGCCGTTCATCTGGACAATGACGTGCCGGGGCCACTCCTTCCCGACGATGCCCGGATTCTCGTACCAGACGAGCGGGTCGTTGCCCCAGGCGCCCGTCACAACGTCATCGCGCCCGTCGCCGTTCACGTCCATCGCGAACTCGCCGAAATCCTTGAGAAACTCATTGCCCAAGTTCCCGCACTCGCGCAGCGGATGACGCTTCCAGAGCGGCTCCGGATACTGCCCCGGACCGGGCACAATGTCGAGCCGCTTCTTTTGGGAAGGGACGTATTCGTACCAGCTCCCTCCGGAGACCACGTCGAGGCGGCCATCTCCGTTCACGTCAATGATGCAGCACCCTTCCGGCCGATGCCATTCCGTGTCAATCGGCTCCAATTTGAAGATAGGGTCCTCGGCAAAAACCGCCGCGAGACCGAATGCAAAACAAAACGCCATCGGGAGAATCTTCTTCATGTCTGTTCCTTTCTCTCAATCGGTAAGCCAAGCAGCGGAGGTCGCTTTGCCCTCGCCAGTTTCCGCATATTATAGCCACTCTCTACGGATTCTCAAGGATGCGATAGAAGCGGCGGGGGACCAGGAGAGGGGAAGAACCCGTCCTGCGCCCGTCGTCAATCCAGGAGCTGGTCTCGTTGCCGTCGGAGGGGAGCTCGTCGGCGAGCTTCCATGTGGAGAGGTCATGGGAGTAGAGGATCGAATACCGCTTGAGCTCCTGAGAGCTCCAGACTAACGTTACCTGGTCAGGAAAGGGTCCGGGCTCCAGGCGCAGTATGTAGTACTCGTACGCCCCTATGTCCACGGTCAGGCTCTTTCCGCCGAACATGATCCTGTGCATCCCGGCAATGTCCATCTCGCCAAGCTCCGGATCATTGAACCCCGCATCAATGCACGGGGAACCCGCCATTAGCCGATAGTCCCCGGTTCTCGAATCCACGAACTGCGGATCCCCGCCACACCACAGAGGGGCAGGTCTCGCGCATTCAGCCCACTGTGACCCGGTGCTCGCTTCGTTTCCCCAGATAATGCAGTTCTGGATTCTCCCCTCGCAGGCATAAAGCCCGCCGCCAGAACCATACTTCCGGTCTCCAGGAATCCCTGTGTAACCGTCGAGAGCGGCGTTCCCGACAATCGTATTGTTGCGGATGGGGCCATGGCACCAGTACAGTCCGCCGCCGAACCCTTCACAAAACGGGAGGGGGGAGAAAAGGTCACCCGCCACGTTTTCGGAGATGATGTTGTTCTGTATGATCCCCTGGCAGCGGCAAAGGCCCCCGCCCGCCCTCCTCGAGTTGTTCCCGACGATAAAGTTGTTCTGTATGATCCCGTCGCAACCGTAGAGTCCGCCCCCTTCCAAGGAGGCCCTGTTCCACCGGATGATGTTGTTCTGGATTATCCCATCGCAGTCCTCCAAGCCGCCCCCACAGTCCCCTCCGCCGTTAACTTCTATGATGTTGTTCTGGATGGTCGCATGCGTTCCGTTTCCCAGGACTCCGCCGCCCCGGGAGATGGTGAACCCCGACAGCACACAACTTTCTCGCTCCGTTCCAAAAAAAGTAACGCCCCCCCTGTCAATCACCGTATCCGCGACGACATCGGGATCGAGGGGATTTGTGCTTTTGAGTGTGATGTTGATGCCATTAAAACGGATTGTTTCTTCGTACGTGCCCTGAGCGACAATGATTGTGTCCCCCTCTGAAGACGCCTGTATCGCCTCCTGTATCGTTTTCAAGGCCGTCGCCCACGACCTTCCATCGCCAGAGGCCTCAACTGAGGCGTCCGCGTGCCACATCGCGGCCGGCTCCTTTGGATTTAGCCCCCGACGGTATTCCTCAAGGTTTGCCATGCCGTCGCCATCCGGGTCATCCGCTGCCGTTCCTGCCAGGTCTCCGATGAATTCCATCTCCCAGTCGTCGAGCAGGGCGTCGCCATCGCTGTCCGCGGACCTCGACGTTGCCTCCGAGGTGTTGCCATAAGCCCCCATGTCAATCCTTCCCCCGTTGGGCTCCGGTTCGTTCTCAAAGGGCGATGCTGGGTCGCCAGCGTCAATGCACGGCGAAAGGGTCCTCAAATGGAAATCTCCCTGGTCCGCGGCGACGAAGTAGGGGTAGGACCAAATATTGCCTCTTCCTTCGACGACCCAGCCTTGCACACAGGAGTAGCTCGGATCACTGCACCCCCCGAGCTGCGGGTCTTTCTCAGCCGTGTTCCCCCAGATTATGCAGTTGAGAATCTCCCCTTTGCAGCCTGTCAGACCTCCTCCCCCCCACTGACCTGAGGCCGAGTTCCCGTAAACGGTGTTGTTTTCAATCCTCCCGTCGCAGCGGATCAACCCCGCGCCCCCTTCGGAGGAGTTTGCGCAGATGATGTTGTTCTTGACACTCCCGGTGCAGTCCGCCAACCCCCCGCCCTGGGAGTCCGCTACGTTTCCTGTGATGACGTTGCCCCGGATGAGCCCGCCGCACTCGGAGAGTCCACCGCCCACACTAAACACCGAGTTGCCGGAAATGCGGTTGCTCTCAATCGTGCCGTCGCAGAACGCCACGCCACCGCCTCTCCAGTGAGCTGAGTTGTTCACTATCACGTTGACGTGAATTGTTGCTCGCGTCCGGACCCGCCAATTCCCACCGCAGACTCCCGCGCCGTAGAGGGCCTTGCCGTTGCGAATGGTGAAGCCAGCCAGTACGCACGCTTCGCCCTCAAAGCCAGTGAACAAGATTACCGGCCCTTCATGGTTACCGTCCAGGATCGTTGATTCGACTATTGCGGCATTCCCGGGATCAACGCTCCGAAGAATAACGCCCGTGCCACAAAACTGAACGTTGCCGTAGTACGTCCCCGGAGCCACGACAATCTCCTCGCCGTCCATGGATAGGCAAAGCGCTTGCTGGATTGAGGTCATTTCTCCAGGAACATGGATCACCGACGTACTCGTCACGGCAGTAGGGTCCGTTCCCCGCAGGGCTTCCAGACCATCCCGAAGACCGTCCCCGTCGGTGTCCTCGTCATTTGGGTCGCTGCCGACTTGTTGTTCGCGGTCATCGGAGAGCAGGTCGCCATCTGCGTCTCGGGAGGCCCCGTACTCGTAGCATCCCATGTCAACCCTCGCCCCCGCAAGCCGACAGTTCCCGTCGAGGTCACGCTGGGGCCACGCAAACCAGTAGTGATTCACACCTGCCCCTCTACAGGCAGACCCGGCCTGAAGACGGTAATCACCTCCAGCGTAATCAATGAAACGTGGGTCGGACGCAACGTTCCCTTCCCCACCTCCAGTCCATCCCTGGATGCAGCAGAACGAGGGAACACCGGATTCGCTCACTTGAGCCCCCGTGTTTCCCCAGATGATGCAGTTCCGGATCATACCGCCGCATTCTTTGAGTCCGGCAGCGCCATTCCCCACGATTGTGTTGTTCTGAATCGTGCCCTCGCAACTTGTCAGCCCGTTGCCCTGGTTCCCGGCGATCAAATTGTTTTCGATGGTCCCATAGCACGCACTCAGTCCACCACCGCTGTTGCCTGTTATGACATTGTTTTGAATGACGCCATCGCACAGGTACATCGCCGTCCCGCCGTTGTTGGTGATCGTGTTCCACCGGATGAGGCCGTCGCAGGAAACTAAGACGTACCCTATGCTTCCGGCGAAGTACGCCGTGTTTCCGGTGACGACATTGTGTTCGATCGTGGCGTGGGTTCCCTCGTCATGTCCCCCACGTATTCCAGCACCGGACCACAGCTCCCCGTTTCGGATCGTAAATCCCGATAGCGTGCAGAACTCAAGCTCCTCCCCCGAGAACGTCACAACCACCCCGGAATGATTTCCGTCAATCACAGTATTTGCCACGATGCTGGCGTTGAGGGGGTCCGTGCTCGTCAGCCGTATGTTCTTGCCCCGGACAAGGAGATTCTCGCGGTAAATTCCCTGGGCCACGATCACCGTGTCGCCCTCAGATGCCGCGTCTATCCCTTCCTGGATGGTCTTGAACGCCGTTCCCCAACTCCTCCCATCGCCGGACTCCGTCACAGACCCGCTTACGTAGCACGTCGCTGGTGACGGCCCGGCGGGACCCCACCCCCAGCGGTACTCCTCGATATTCGGAATCTGGTCGCCGTCGGGGTCGCCATCCGATTTCTGAGAGAGGTCATCAAAGAACCGTATCTCCCAGTCATCGGGAAGGCCATCGCCATCAACATCGAGCGGGCTCGGCGCCGCCTCTGGGGTGTTCCCATAGGCTCCCACGTTTACTCGGCCGCCGTTCGGTTCAGGTTCTTCCGAGAAAGGAGAGCCCGGGTCCCCCGCATCTATGCACGGCGACCAGCTCCCGAGGTGAAAGTCCCCGTTCTCCGCGTCCACGAAATACGGAAAGTAACCGATGTTCCGTCTCTTACTGCCCCTCCATCCCTCGATGCAGGAGTAAGCCGGCTCCACCCACCCCGAAATCTGTCCTGCGGGCCCGGCGTTTCCCCACAGGATGCAGTTGCGAATCGTACCCTCGCAGTTGTAAAGTCCGCCGCCTCCCGATTCGGCGGAGTTCCCGTACACGGTGTCGTTTTCAATCCTGCCATCGCAGTAAAATAGCCCACCCCCCTCATAACTCGCGGTGTTGAAGCTGACAACGTTGTTCCGCACGATGCCATCGCAATACGCCAGTCCCCCACCCTCCCGGGCCGAGTTGCCGGTGACCGTGTTATTGCGGATTGTCCCATTGCATACCGCGAGCCCCGCGCCAACATCCTCGGCCACGTTCCGCGTAATCGTATTGTGGTAGATCAGGCCATCACAGCAGCAAACGCCGCCTCCCCTCCCCTCCGGGTACGCTCCGATGGCAGAATTCCCAGCAATCACATTGTTTCGTATCTCTGCGTGCGTGCGCCTGTACTCCGTCCCCCCGGAGATCCCGCCACCGCACTCAGCCTTGCCATTCCAAACAGTGAAGCCGGAAAGAACGCAGGTTTCGTTCTCCGTGCCGGAGAGGGTGACGACGGAACCGGATTGCTTACCGTCAATGACGGTGTTGGCGACGATGGTGGGGTCGAGGGGATCGGTGCTGGTGAGGGTGATGTTTTTGCCGTTGAACTGGATGTTCTCGACGTAAGTTCCTTCGGCGACGAGGACCGTGTCGGCGTCTGAAGAAGCGTCAATCCCCTCCTGGATGGTCTTGAATGCGGTGTTCCACGACTTGCCATCGCCCGAGCTTAAGACCGCCCCATTGACGTACCACGTTCCCGCCGAAGCCGCGTCGCTGAAAAAAAGGCAAAGCCCAACCGCGATCGTCCCCACTGTCTTCGCCATAGCCGTCCCTTTCTGAGCGTGCATCCCAAGCACCCGGTTTCCCGCGGACCGAACCACCCGGCAAGGATTTCCGTCGAAGAAATGCCACTGGGGCGCCGGCTCCCCCGTGACTCGCCTATCTTACAGCGCCCGCTGTAGTCCCCTGTCAAGGATTTTCCAGGATGCGGTAGAAGCGGCGCGGGACGGCGCCAGGTGGGGCGCCGGTCGCGGAGCCGTCGTCAATCCAGGAGGTGGTGGCGTAGCCAGCAGAGGGGAAGTTCTCGACGGCGAGGCGCCAGGTCAAAAGGTCGTCGGAATAAAAGACGGAGTAGGAGCTGTCGGCGAGGGAGCTCCAGGTGAAGAAGGCGTCGCTGGTGCCGGGGACAGGCCTGACCTCGTTGATGTAGAACTCGTATGCCCCCATGTCCACGGTCAGGCTCTTTCCGCCGAACATTATCCTGTGCATCCCGGCAATATCCGTCTCCGGCAACTCCGGATCATTGAACCCTGCATCAATGCACGGCGAGGAAGGTAAAAGACGGAAATTGCCATTCTCCGCACTGACGAATCGTGGATCTCCCATGATGTTCCCCTCGCCGTATTCAGTCCATCCCTGGATGCAGGAGTAGGTTGGTTTGCTCGAATCCTTGAGCTGGGGGCCGTGCGGAGCAGTGTTTGACCAGATGATGCAGTTGCGGATGGCGCCGGCACACTCACACAGCCCGCCACCGCCAAACCAGGCCGAGTTGGCGACGATGGTGTTGTTCTGGATGGTGCCATTGCAAGAGTAGAGGCCGCCGCCAAGCCAATCAGCATAATTTCTGGCGATGATGTTGTTCTGGATGGTGCCGTGGCACTCAGCCAACCCGCCACCGCAACGAGATGAGTTGTCAACGATGGTGTTGTTTTCGACCAAGCCGTTGCAACCACATAGGCCGCCGCCGTAGCTGGCTCCGGACGAGTTGCCGACGATGACGTTGTTCCGGATGGTAGCGTGGGTATTTTCGCCGTGGATTCCGCCGCCCCGCTCAGCCGCGCCGTTCCGGATGGTGAACCCCGAAAGGACGCAGGTTTCGTCTTCGCTACCATCGAATGCGACGACGGGACCGAGGTGGCCAGCATCTATGATCGTTCTGGCAACCACGCTCGCATCCGATGGGTCGGTGCTCCTCAGGATAACGTTCTGGCCGCCGAAGATGATGTTCTCCGCGTAAAGACCCGGATAAACAACAATCTCATCTCCGTCGGCGGATTCCCACAGAGCAAGCCGAATGGTCTGATACCCCAACCCCTTGGTTTGATTCTCGACAAGAGTCTCTGATTTTGTTTTGGGGTCCCACCCATAGCGGTACTCTATGATATTGGGAATGCTGTCTCCATCGGGGTCCGAGGCGCCGTCCCCCTGGAGGTCATCGAGCCAATGGAGCTCCCAGTCGTCGGGCAAGCCGTCGGAATCCGTGTCGGGGGATTTGGAAGGGGCCTCAGGAGTATTTCCATAGGCCCCGATGTTTACTCGCCCCCCATTTGGCTCAGGCTCGTTAGAGAAATCGGACAGAGGATCCCCCGCGTCTATGCAAAGTGACCAGGAGCTGAGACGGAAATCGCCGTTCTCGGGATCAACGAAATGAGGGTTGAAGGGGATATTTCCTTCGCCTCCCTCGACCCAGCTTTGGATACAGGAATAGGTCGGCTCGCTCGAGTTGAACATCTGAAAACCCGGCTTGTCGGTGTTCCCCCAGATGATGCAGTTGACTATGGTCCCCATGCAATCGTGGAGGGCGCCGCCCATGCCCTCGGCGGCCGAGTTTACGGCGATTGTGCAGTTCTCGATGATACCGTGGCAGTAGGCCAGCCCTCCCCCGTAGGCAGCCGAGTTTCCATATATAAGGTTGTTCCTGACTATGCCGTCGCAAAACGCGATCCCGCCGCCCTGATCCGCGGAGTTGCCGGCGATGACGCAATTCTGGATGGTCGCGCGCGTAGCCCTGTCTAACGACCCCCCGCAGACTCCTCCCCCATAGAACCCACTCGCATTGCGGATTGTGAAACCCGAAAGTGCGCAGCTCTCGTTTTCGGTGCCCGAGAACGTGACCACGGAAAGGGCTCCGTTTCCCTCAATAATCGTGTCGGCGACGACTCCAATATCCCATGGGTCCCTGCTCCTCAGAACAACGTTCTTGCTGAAGAAATTGACGTTCTCCCGGTACACTCCCGGATAGACGACAACCTCGTTTCCATCATCGGCTTCGTCGAGCGCAACCTGAATGGTCTGGTACCATGTCCCTTTCGTCAGATTCTCGACGAGGTTTCCCGCTGCCGCCATGGGATTCCATCCGTAACGGTACTCCGTGATATTGGGAACACGGTCTCGATCGGGGTCGTCGGCACTGTCCCTTTCCAGGTTTTTGAACCAGTGCAGTTCCCAATCATCCGGCAGACCGTCCGAATCCGTGTCGGGGGACTTGCAGGTAGCTTCTGGTGTGTTTCCGTACGCTCCCATGTCAATTCTTCCGCCCAGCGGAACGCGGGGCTCGTTCCAGAAATCGGAAGATGGGTCGCCCGAATCAACGCAGGGCGACCAGGACGCCAGATGAAAATCTCCGTTCTCAGCGTCAACGAAATGCGGGTTGAAAGAAATGTTTCCTTCGCCGCCTCCGACCCAGTTCTGGACGCAGGAGTAAGTCGGCTCGCTCGATTCCGAGAGCTGCGGTTGGTTCGTGGGAGCATTTCCCCAGATGATGCAGTTCCGGATTGTGCCGGTGCAATAGGACAAGCCGGCGCTCCAGCCTCGATTGAAGGCGATGGTATTATTCACAATCGTGCCGTTGCAGTCCGATAGCCCACCCCCGGAGCCATCACTCGAGTTGCCGATGATGAGGTTGTTCTCAATGTTGCCGTTGCATCCACTCAGTCCACCGGCGCCGTGACATCGGGACTTATTGCCGGAGATTACGTTGTTGCGGATCGTCCCGTTGCAGCCCTCCAGTCCTCCGCCCCGCGACTCGTCCTGTTCGGTCCAATTCTTGGTGATCAGGTTGTTCTGGATGATGCCGCCGCAGCCAGATAGGCCACCGCCCCCACCATGACCGAAGTTCCCTGAGATGACATTATCTGCGATCAAGCCGCCGCAACCCGATAGCCCGCCGCCGATAGTCGCGGAGTTGTCGGAAATTGTGTTGTTCACAATTGCCCCATCGCAATGTGCAATGCCACCCCCTCCCCAGGCGCGATTGGCAGTAATCGTATTGTTCAAAATGACGCCGTCACAGAAAGCAATCCCTCCGCCTTCGCTCGCGTCGTTATCAGCGATGACGTTGTTCTCAATCGTTGCCTGTGTGTGGCTCGTTCTTGTCCCGCCACAGACGCCGCCACCCGCCGCAGGCCAACTCCCGCCGAAGCCCTTGCGGATGGTGAAGCCCGAGAGGAAACAGTCGCCGGTTTCCGTGCCGGAGAACGTGACCACGGAACCCGCTTCGTTTCCGTCAATAATCGTGCTGGCGACGACTCCAACGTCCCATGGGTCCGTGCTCCTCAGAACAACGTTCTTGCTGAAGAAGTTAATCTTCTCCTGGTACACTCCCGGATAGACCGCGATCTCATCTCCGTCATCGGCTTCGTCCAGCGCCACCTGAATGGTCTGGTACCATTTCCCTTTCGTGAGATTCTCAACGAGGTTTTCCGGTGCCGCCATAGGATTCCATCCGTAGCGGTACTCTGTGATATTGGGAACGCGATCTCCGTCGGGGTCGTCGAAAGCATCTGCTTCAAGGTTCCCGAACGCATGCAACTCCCAGCCGTCCGGCAAGCCGTCGGAATCCCTGTCCGGAGATTTCGATACAGCCTCCGGGCTATTGCCGTAAGCCCCCATGTTGATTCTTCCGCCATTGGGCTGAGGCTCCCTGGAGAAACTCGAACCAGGATAACCCGCGTCAATGCAGGGCGACCAGCTCCGCAAGTGATAATCCCCGGCATCCGGATCAACGAAGTGCGGATAGACAGAGATGTTCCCCTCGCCTCCTCCCGCCCAGTGCTCTATGCACGAATAGGTCGGGCCGCTTGTCTCGAGAAGCTGATCCGCCCTGCCGTCGCTGTTCCCCCAGATAACACAGTTCACTATCATCCCCTCGCACGCTCGCAGCCCCCAGCCAGAATTGTCAGAGATGGTGTTGTTCTGGATGATGCCGCTGCAATTGAACACGCCATCGCCGGAGTTCCCAGCGA
>CAZFAP010000046.1:0-28663 GCA_964516325.1 uncultured Verrucomicrobiota bacterium | reverse complement strand
AACGCGGGGCGAGTCTGAAGGAGATGTCCGTCGTCGCTGATGGAAAGCCCCGTGCAATCGGCGGTCAGCCCGGTCTTGACCATGATCGCCACTCGGGGAATCAGCGACCTTCCGATAGCGGTGGCGCCCGCGAGGACGATTTCGGGCTTCCACTTGTTGATCAGACGGGATAAGACGCGGGAATACGGCTCGTCCTGATAGTGCTCGAACTCGGGAGAGTCCACCAGGTAAACATTGTCGGCCCCGCGGGCGATGAGGTCGCTGGCGGCATCTGCAATGCGACAGCCAATGAGAACGGCGGAAAGCTCCGACTTTCTCTGCGTCGCCAGTTGTCTGCCGACGCCGAGGAGTTCGTACGTAACGCTCTGGACCTTGCCCTTCTTTTGCTCGGCGACGACCCACACGCCGCTGTACTGCGAGAGGTCGGTGTGAGGCGTCCGGTCAATTTTCAGTTCGATTGC
Organism: uncultured Verrucomicrobiota bacterium; assembly: GCA_964516325.1. Classification (GTDB taxonomy): domain Bacteria; phylum Auribacterota; class JABMQX01; order JABMQX01; family JABMQX01; genus CAZFAP01. The sequence continues at coordinate 28,202 of CAZFAP010000046.1, read as the reverse complement.
CTCGAACTTGCAGGCGGAAACGCACGCCCCGCAGAGATTGCACCCCTCTCCGATGACGGCGAGTTCTCCTTCCATAGAAATCTCGCCGAAGGGGCAGGCTCTGACGCACAGCGTGCAGCCGGTGCATTTTTCCTCAAGGACGCGAATGCTCATTAAGGACGTGCCTTTTGCTCGTTTTCAGGCTTTCACCGCCGGCGGTGACGAGGACGCGAAAGAGACAACTGCGATTCGCACACCACGTCAGGCTCACTCCCCGCCTTTTTTGACCTCTGCTATCCTGTTTCTCAAATGAGTTTCTTGCTGCGGAGTTCCTCTAACAATTGCTCCGCTACCTGTTCCGGTTCTCCGCGGAAAATCTTTCCCGAGCCTTTTCGCTCCGGAGTGAAGATTCTGGTGACGTATGTCGGAGAGCCTTTCAATCCGATTTGGTCTGGAACAAGGCCCATTTCTTCGGGCCCCCAAATGGGTATCGCGGCTTTGTTGGCCTTCATTTTCCCGCGAAGGGAGGGAAGCCTCGGCTCGTTTATCTCTTTGACGACAGTCAAGAGAGCGGGAAGAGGGGACTCCACGACTTGAAATCCCTCCTCCAGCATCCGCTCGGCGCGGACGGACCTATCGCTAAGCTCCTCGATTTTCTTGACGAAAGTTATCTGCGGAATTCGGAGATGGGCGGCGATGCCCGGGCCGACCTGTGCCGTGTCGCCGTCAATGGCTTGCTTGCCGCAGATAATCAGGTCGTAATCCCCGATTTTTTCCACGGCGCGGGCGAGAGTGAGAGAAGTCGCCCATGTGTCGGAGCCGGCGAAAGCCTTGTTGCTGATAAGGATTGCCTCGTCAACGCCGAGCGCGAGGGCTTCTCTCAAGGCGCTTTCGGCCTGGGGAGGTCCCATGGTAATTGCGGTAACTTTGCCTCCCCGCTTTTCCTTCAGGCGGATAGCTTCCTCGATGGCGTACATATCGAAGGGGTTGACGATGCACTCAACGCCTTCACGAATGAGCGTGTTCGTCTCGGGATTGATCCTGACGTTCGTGGTGTCAGGGACTTGTTTGATGAATACGATTATGTGCATCTTATTTCTCTCGAGTCACAACGCACCCAGCCGGAACGGGGACAACGGGGTGGATGCGTGCATTCCCCTTGGCACGCATCCACCCCCCTGCCATCGGCCTTGCCGCATTCCTGGCGTTCTCGCACCTCAGGCGCTGCCAGTACTATGTCCGTGCCACACCCCGAAATCATCTTCTCCTCCCAGCCCCTGCCAACGCCAGCACCCCCGCTGATTCCATGCCAATAGGGTCAACGGGGGGCATTTAAGACGATTGCCCCCCGTTGACCGGGCAGCGCTCGTGCCCGCTCACCGTCAAGCGACTTTCATCTCGTGCCAGCCCGGGGTGTGCTGGAATCATCCGTCTCATGGGCAGTCGGGCTCAAGGCGAGGCAGCGCCTTGGCGGATTATAGGAAAACATGCTCGCCGGGTAAAGGTCGGGGGACAACGGGGTGGATACGGCGCGGGGCAGGCGTCTATCGCTTCTTCTTGCGGGCATATTCTCTTATGAGGTTGGCGGCGATGATCCCCCGCTGGATTTCATTCGTCCCTTCGTATATCTGGGTGATCTTGGCATCGCGCATCATCTTCTCGACGGGATATTCCTTCATGTAGCCGTACCCGCCGAAAACCTGGACGGCATTTACGGTGACCTTCATGGCGACGTCCGAGGCGAAGACCTTGCACATCGCCGATTCCTTGGAGACGTCGGTCTCGCCGGAGTCAATTGTGCGAGCGGTCTGATAGACAAGGGCTCTGGCCGCTTCGATGTCGGTGGCCATATCGGCGAGCATGAATTGGAGTCCCTGGAACGAGGAAATCGGTTTTCCGAACTGGACTCTTTCCCGGGCGTAGGTCATGGCTTCATCGAGGGCGCCCTGGGCAATTCCGAGAGCTTGTGCGGCTACGCCGGGACGGGACTGGTCGAACGTCTTCATGGCGACCATGAATCCGAGCCCTTCCCTGCCCAGAATACTCTCCTTCGGCACTCTGCAATCTCGGAGGATGACTTCCCGCGTGGCGGACGCCCTTATGCCGAGCTTATTCTCCTTTTTTCCGAAATCGAGTCCGGGCATTCCCTTCTCGACGAGGAAGGCGGTGGCGCCGCGGCTTCCTTTGGACCTGTCGGTCATGGCGACAATCGTATAAATCGCCGCCTCACCGGCATTTGTGATCCACTGCTTGGTGCCGTTGAGGACGTAGAAATCGCCGTCTTTGACGGCGGAGGTTTGAATGGCGGCGGCATCGCTCCCTGCGTTAGGCTCCGTGAGGGCAAACGCGGCGAGTTTTCTTCCGGCAGCAATTTCCGGCAGGTATTTTCTCTTCTGCTCCTCGGAGCCGAACAGGATTATCGGAAAGGCGCCGAGGGCGCTGGCGGCGAGCGCGAGCGCGATTCCTCCGCACGCCCTGCTCAGTTCTTCCACTGCGACGCACAGCTCCATAACCCCACCGCCGAGCCCGCCGTATTCTTCGGGGATAAATATGCCCATCAGGTCGGCGTCCGCCATCGCCTTCACGATGTCCCAGGGGAAGGTTTGCTCCTCGTCGTACTTGGCGGCGACCGGGCGAATTTTCTCGTCCGCGACTCTGCGGCAAAGGTCTTTGATCATCTGTTGCTGCTCGGTGAGGAAATGGTTCATCGGATCACCTGTTCACAATCGCTTGGCTACGAGGGTGGAGTTGTGTCCGCCGAAACCGAGAGCGTTGGACAAGACCGCGTTGATGTTGTGGTCCCTGGCGACATTGGGGACATAGTCCAAGTCGCACTCGGGGTCAGGCACTTCGTAGTTGATCGTGGGATGCACGACGTTGTTGCGCATGCAAAGGATGGCGGCAATGAGTTCAACGCCACCCGCTGCCCCCATGAGGTGCCCGATCATGGATTTTGTGGAGCTGATGGGGATTTTGTAGGCGAGGTCTCCGAAAACCCTCTTGATGGCCATTGTCTCCACTTTATCGTTGAGCGGTGTGGAGGTGCCGTGTGCGTTGATGTAATCAATTTCCTCCGGAGTGATGCCCGCGTCCTCCAACGCCAACCGCATGCATCTTGCCGCCCCTTCGCCGTCGGGGTCGGGAGCGGTGATGTGGTAGGCGTCCCCGGTCATGCCGTAGCCGACCAACTCGCAATAAATTCGGGCGTCCCGCTTTTTGGCGTGGTCGAGGGACTCGATAACAACGATGCCGGCGCCCTCTCCCATGACAAAACCGTCTCTTTCTTTGTCAAAGGGGCGGCTGGCTTTTTCCGGCTGGTCGTTACGGGTGGACAGTGCTCTCATCGCGCAGAAACCGCCGTAGGCGAGGCGGACCAAAGGCGCCTCGCTTCCGCCGGCAATCATTACGTCCGCGGTTCCCTCCTGGATGATGTTCATTGCCTCGCCGATGGCGTGGTTGCCGGTGGCGCAAGCGGTGGCTACGCTGAGATTGGGTCCCTTGACCTTGAGGATCATGGAGACATAGCCGGAGGCGATGTTGATGATGAGCATGGGGATCATGAACGGGGAAAGGTACTTGGGCCCCTTCTCGAGGAGCAACTGGTGCTGCTCCGCGATGGTCTTGATTCCCCCGATGCCGGAGCCAATCAGCACGCCGATTCTTTCCGGGTTTTCCTGGGAAAGAAGTATCCCCGAGTCTTTGAAGGCGAGGACGGCGCAGCTTGCCCCCAATTGGGCAAACCTATCCATTCGTTTGGAGTCTTTGGGGGGGATGTAACGGAGCGGGTCGAAATCCTTGATTTCCGCGTCCATCTGGGACATGAAGTCGGAGCAGTCGAATGCGGTGACCCTGCCGATGGTGTTTCTCCCAGTGACGAGGGAATTCCAGTACTCTTCGAGGGTCTGGCCGTTGGGGGCGAGAACCCCCATGCCCGTCACCACGACCCGTTCGTTGTCTGCGCAGTTCTTACGCAATGCGTTCCTCCGAATGATTGATTCAGCGTGTAGGGGCCATTCCGCAGAAGAAACCGCCTTCCGGCTGCTCAGGCTGACCGAAGAAAGCCGGTCGCTTCGGCGGTTAGCCCTGCTGCTCCTTTTGTTTGGACTTCTGCTCTATGTATTTGATCGCCTCCCCAACGGTGCGAATATCCTTGGAGTCCTCGTCCGGAATCTCGATTCCGAACTCCTTCTCCAGTTCCATGACGAAGGTAACCGTGTCGAGGGAATCGGCGCCGAGGTCGTCCACGAAAGACGCGTTTTCCGTGACTTCCTCCGGGTTCACAGCGAGCTGCTTGACGATGATGTCCTTGACCTTTTCCGCGATGTCCATCCTTGCCTCCTTACAGTCCTTTTATTGATTCAGGTCGCGTTTATTTTCTTTACTCATACTCACATGACCATGCCGCCGTCAACGATAAGCACATGTCCTGTGATGTAGTCCGATAACTCGCTCGCCAGGAAAAGGGCGCCTTTTGCGACATCGTCCGGCTCGCCCAAACGGGACAGTGGAATCCGCTGAACGAGGGCGGACGCCTGGTCCTGAGTTAGCGCCTCGGTCATTCTCGTCTTGATGAATCCGGGGGCTATGGCATTGACGGTAATCCCGCGGGGCGCCAGCTCCTTGGCCAACGCCTTGGTCAAGCCGATGATACCCGCCTTGGAGGCGGCGTAGTTCGCCTGCCCCGCGTTGCCCATGATTCCGACTACGGACGAAATGGAAATGACCTTTCCCGACCTCTGGCGAAGCATGCCGGGAACGAAAGCCTTTGTAACGTTAAAGACGCCCTTCAGGTTGACGCTCAGCACATCATTCCATTCCTTGTCGCTCATTCGGACTATGAGGTTGTCCCGCGTGATGCCGGCGTTGTTCACGAGGATATTCACGGCGCCGAGGTCCTCCAGGACCTTTTTGGCGACTTCAGCGACGTTCCCCCAATCCGAGACATCCGTTTCGTACGCCCGGGCGGCGCCGCCTGCGGCCCGAATTTCCCCGGCGACCTTTTCGGCGTTCTCACGGTCCAGGTCACAAACAGCGACACGGGCGCCCTCGGCGGCGAAAGTCGTGGCGATAGCTTTGCCGATTCCGGAGGCGCCTCCTGTTACAACGGCAGTTTTTCCTTCCAGAAGCCTGGCTTTCATAGGCTATTTCTTCTTTTCTCAAGGAACGGAACCGCCAGTTCCAGAGTCGCTGTGTCCTCGACGCCCACCGTCGCCGCGTCGCGGGAGATTCTTTTCACGAGTCCCTGAAGGACCTTTCCGCAGCCGACCTCGACGAACGTGTTGACGCCCTGCCTCCGAAGGAATTCCACTGACTTCTGCCAGAGGACCGGAGCGGTTACCTGGCGGCTGAGGTTTTCGACGATTTCCTGCGGCTCCGTCTCCTCCTCGCCGGTAACGTTGGCAATAACGGGCACCGCCGCCCTCGAGACGCTCACTTTTCTCAGCTCGGCGGACAAGCGTTTCTCCGCGGCCTCCATGAGCCGAGAGTGAAACGCGCCGCTGACTTTCAGCTCGATGACGGCTCTTGCGCCGCGTTCCTTCGCAAGCCTCGAGGCGTGCTCGACGGCCGTCTTCTCTCCCGAAATTACCACCTGTCCGGGGCAATTCGCGTTGGCGACGTCAACAATACCGAATCCCTGGGCTGTTAGACACGCAGACTTCACATCGTGCAGGTCCAGCCCGACCACCGAGGCCATTGTGCCGGGGCGAGCAACGCAGGCGTCTTCCATGTACTCGCCCCTCTTGCGGACGATTTGCAGTCCTTCCCCAAACGACATGGCGCCGGCGGCAACGAGAGCCGTGTATTCGCCGAGGCTCAATCCTGCAAATGCCCGGGGCTTCAGCCATCCTACCCGCGATTTCAGCGCCTCCCACGCTGCGTAACCCACGGCGAAGATCGCCGGTTGGCTATTGGCTGTCCGGGTAAGCGTGTCTTCCGGCCCGTCGAATATTATCTTAGTAAGCTCAAACCCGAGTATGCGGTCGGCTTCCTGGAGGACGCCCCTTGCCTCCGGGCATTTTTCATAGAAATCCTTTCCCATGCCGACGTACTGAGCGCCCTGGCCGGGGAAAAGGACGGCTACCCCATGACTTTCGTTTACCATTCGATCAGAACCGAGCCCCAGGTGAAGCCTCCTCCGAAGGCCACAAGGACAATCTTGTCTCCGGGCTTGAATTCGTTGAGCCGAAACGCTTCGTCCATTCCGACGGCCGTTGTGGCCGCGGACATATTTCCGTACTTCTCGATATTTATGTGGACTCTTTCCGCAGGGATTCCGAGGTGTCTGCCGACTTCTGTGATAATCCTCTTGTTTGCCTGGTGTGGGACAACCAGGCGTATCTCTTCTCCGGATAGGTGATACTTTTCCATCAGTTTGGAGGCGGCTTCCACCATCGAGTTGACGGCATACTTAAAGACCTCTCTTCCCGACATTTTCACGAAGTGCATTCTCTGGTCAACGGTCTGGTGGCTTGCGGGGTGAAGACATCCGCCCCCGGGCATGAAGAGCAACTGGTATATGGACCCGTCGGAGGCGAGGTACTCCCCGACGATCTTGGGTCCGCGTTTCTCCGAGCTGACGACGGCGGCGCCGGCGCCATCCCCAAAAAGGACGCAGGTGTTCCTGTCGGCCCAATCGGTTACGGAGGACAGCTTTTCGGCGGCAACGACCAAAATGTAGTCATAGGCGCCAGATAGTATGAACTGTTTCGCTACGGATAAGGCGTAAATGAATCCCGTGCATGCGGCGGAGATGTCGAATGCGGCGGCGTTGTGGGCTCCGAGGTTCCTCTGGACGAGGCAGGCGGTGGCGGGCATGATGAGGTCGCCCGTGAACGTGGCGACGATAATGAGCTGAATTTTATCAGCGGGGACACCAGCGTCCTGGAGGGCGTTCTGGGCGGCTATCGTGGCCATGGAGGAAGTCGTCTCGTCGGGCGCAGCGATCCGGCGTTCCTTGATCCCGGTTCGAGTCGTGATCCACTCGTCCGACGTATCCACCATCTTTGCGAGGTCGGCGTTGGTCAGGACCTTTTGAGGGAGGTAGGAACCCGTTCCGATAATGGATGCACACCGTTCCGACGTTGCCAACTAAGGTTCTCCGAAAGCTTTGCCCCGTCCTCGCCGGGCTCGAGCCGAGCGTTTGAGAGCGGACAGCCGGTCAGCAACACGCTGTCGGATACCGGGGCGGTCCAATGGGCGTTGGGTTTGTGGAGGAGTGTAGTCCGCGTCGCGAACGGCGCGGACCATATGCTCGTTCACGTTCTGCCGGATGAACTTGGCGGCGACGGCGATGGCGCTGGCGACGGCTCTGGGGGAGGAGCGGCCGTGCCCCACGATGCAGACACCGTTGACGCCGACGAGAAGGGCGCCGCCGTATTCGGCATAATCCACTTTCTTTCTCAACCTCCGGAATGCGGGCTTCACCAGAAATGCCCCAAACCTCCGAATGGGGCTTCGCATGATCTCTTCCCGAAACGTTCTGTCCAAAGCGTACGCGAGACTTTCGCTGACCTTGATGATGACGTTGCCGACGAACCCGTCGCAGACGATTACGTCCACGGTACCGTCGAAGACGTTCCTCCCCTCGATGTTTCCGATGAAGTTGAGATTCTTGGTTTCGAGGAGCTTGAACACTTCCCGGGTGAGTTCATTTCCTTTTGTGGACTCCTCGCCTATATTCATCAGGCCGACTGCCGGGTTGTCTATTCCCAGGACTTGGCTGGCAAAAACGCTGCCCATGATTGCGAACTGCACGAGGTGTCTCGGTCGGCAGTCGGCATTGGCGCCCGCGTCGAGGAGGACGCCGGTGCCTCGAAGGTTCGGAAGAGTCGTCGCCAGGGCAGGCCGCTCGATGCCTTCGAGGGTTTTGAGTTTCAGACAGGCTGCCGCGGCGACGGCCCCGGTGCTCCCCGCGGAAAAGAAGGCGTCCACCTCCCTGTCGCGAAGGAGGTCTATGCCTTTGTTGATCGAAGAATCGCGCTTTCGGAGGACCGATGCCGTTGGCGAATCGTCCATTTCGACGACTTCGCTGGCGTGGACGACCCGCAGGGGCAACCCGCTGCCCTCACACTTGGCCAGCTCGTCCTTTATGGCTTGCGAGTGGCCCACCAAAAGGACTTCGAGGTCCTTTGGGCGCTGACGGGCCGCCTGGACTGCCCCTTCGACAATGTTGTGGGGAGCATGGTCGCCCCCCATGGCGTCAACGGCTATCCTCACCAACTATTCTTCTCCTTCCGGGCTGAGAATGGGTTCGCCGCCGTAGTAACCACAGGCGGGGCAAACTCTGTGCGACAAGTGCATTGCCCCACAATGAGGGCAGGCGGAAAGGCGTATGGGGACAATGCCCTGATGGGTTCGCCTTTTCCGTGTACGTGATTTGGAATGTTTTCTTTTTGGATTCGGCATTCAACATCTCCGTTGTTTGGTTTCACTTGAGACCATCGAGTCCCAAGGAGAAACCCAGGTCATGAGATTTTGCACAGTTGCAGTTCAATACGTTGAGGTCCTGACCGCAAACCGGGCAGAGTCCCCTGCAATCCGGGGAACACAACCATTTCATAGGCAGGGTTATTATAATATCTTCCCGGATGCTCTCTGTCAAGTCAACGGTTTCGCCGAACTTGACCTCTCGGGAGAAGAGGTAATCCTCGACGTCCACGCCGCAATCGAACCTCTTCAAGCACCGGTTGCACTCCAGGACCGCGGTGGTGGTTAGCTTCCCCTGGACGACGAGCGTTTTTCCCACGAGGTTCACGGACACTCTGACGTGGATGGGTCTGTTGTACTCGACACCCTCCAGGCGCACCCCCATGATTTGCGGAGGCTCATCTTCTTCGACAACCATTCCGGATTCCGGGATTTTGGCGATTTCGATTTTCATTTTCGGAACTTCTCCCTCACTTTTTCGCCCACGAACGGCGGAACAAACGCCGAGAGGTCTCCACCCAATCTTGCTACGTCCTTGATGATACTGGAACTCAGGTACGAATAGGCCTCGTTCGACATCAGGAAGATGGTCTCAATCTGGTCGCAGAGTTTTCGATTGGTGAGAGCCATCTGAAACTCGTAATCGAAATCACTCAAGGCCCTCAGCCCCCGGACGATTCCCTGGGCGCCGACGCTGCGCGCATAGTCAACGAGGAGTCCGTCGAAAATACTCACTTCCACGCCCTGGAGGCCCTTGATTCCTTCCTTCACCATTGCCATCCGTTCTTCGGCCGAGAAAATCGTCTGCTTCGAGGGACGTCTGACGACGGCGACAATCAGTTTGTCAGCGACTTTTTTCGCCCGCTGTATGACGTCGAGGTGTCCGTACGTTATGGGATCGAAACTGCCCGGATAAACGGCAATTTTCACTGGCGATGGTGCTCCTTTCTGCGCGCACAGCCGTCTTGAAGACGGCGCAGGACACACGGCGAGCCAGGTTCTCATGCGAGAAACGCGCCTCGCTCTCCCGGTTTCGAATGCGGGCCGCTGCCCTCTTACCCGGCGGACTGCGAGGAAAACGCCAGCCCCTCCGGGGAACGCATTTCCGAAGGCAAGAATCTCAGTCCGGGAATGTGGGCACTGGTATTATTGCTTCGGTTTCGGGGAAAGGATCGAGACCGCGGTGCCGCCGTATTTCCTGATAGAGAGAAGCCTCAAGCCCTCTGGCGCCTCCAATTCGGGCCCGACTCCTGAATGTTCCAGAACAACCAACGAATCGGGACCGAGAATACCACTCTCGACCAGGGCCTTCAAGGTCTTTTCGGGGAGGGAGGGCTTGGCTGGGGCACGTTTTCTCTCCTCATAGGGCGGGTCGGCTATTACGAGGGTGAACTTCCGGTTATGTCGGCCCAGGTTGCGTACGACCGTGAGGGCGTCGCCCTGAAAGACGGTGGCTTGGTCTTTGAAACCGGTTCGATGGAGGTTCTCTCTGATGACGCAGACGCAGGCTGGCGACAGCTCCACAAAAACCGCTTCGGCTGCTCCCCGACTGAGGGCTTCGATCCCCATGGCGCCCGTTCCGGCGTACAGGTCCAGAACGGTGCTTCCGGGAATTCTACCGAACAGTGCCGAGAAGACAGCCTCACGGACTCTTCCGGAGGTTGGGCGCACGCCTTTCCCGGGAGGAGACTTCAGGAGGATGCCTCTGGCTGTCCCTGAACAAACCCTGAGCACCGCAACCATCACCGTTTGGGAAGAAAGTCTATGTCCTCCACCGCGGACACGACACTGGACACGACGTTGCCCATGTGCCTTACAACGCGCTTGAAGTACCTCGACAGGAGCGCCGTCGAAACCGCCTCGCTGGTGGGCAGTGTGTCGCTGAGGACTTGCTTTATGAGCATATCGCATTTCTTGGCGATGACGCCTTCCTCGCGCATGACTTCCATCGCCAGAGCGTCGTCTGAGTCGGCGAATGCCTTGCGTGCCTTCTGAAACATTCCGGCGATCTGCTGTCCGATCTCCTGGAGGGGTCCCGCGTACCGAGCTTGGGAGCCCGGGATGGAGTAGAAATTCGCCACCTCGAGCATGTTTTTGCAGTAGTCGCCGATGCGCTCGGCGTCCTTGACCGTGCTCATGATGACCAGGCAGGTCGGGGCATCCGCAAGGCTGAGAGTCAGGTGGCTGACGAGCCTGCGGCGGATTTCTCGCTCCTTTTCGTTGACCTGCCTGTCTCTGGCGTAGATTTCGTCTTTGATTTTCTCAGGATCAATTTTTCTCAGGAGGACGTCTGTCACAGACCGATACATATATTCGGTGTCGCTCAGCATGGAGCAGAAGACGTCTTTGACCTCTTTCAGGGAACTGGCGGCTCGCAGCGCGTGAAGCAATGTCCGAAACACGATTCTCACCTCCTCTCTTGAGGACTTCTATCACGGATGGGCGACCTGTGATCATACCCCATAAGTACCTCCTCGACTCTTGATTTTACCCTCTATTTCAACAGTTCCGAAATCAAAATCACGGTTCCGGGGATGGCAAAGAAAGCGATACCGATGTACAGGAAAGCAACCCTTTTCTTTCGCGACGCCGCCTCGCCGAACTTCTTCGCGATGCTAATCGGGATAAAGCGAAACGGATAAATGAGAACGATGCCGAAGACATTGAAAAGGAGGTGAGCGAAAGCAATGGTCAACCCCATAGGCGTCGTCGTCCCTGGGACACATTGCCCCGGTTTGACGAGGGCAGCGAGCATGGCGGAGAATGTCGTTCCGATGTTGGCTCCCAGGGTGTAAGGGAATATCTGCTCGACGGTCAGAACCCCCGCGCCCGCGAGAGGGACAACGAGGGACGTTGCGACAGAACTGCTGCGGACAATCACCGTTACAACGACGCCGAAAAGAAGGGCAGCGGCGGCGTTGCGGAATAGGTATCTATCGAAGAAAGCCTCCAGGCTCTTCATAACTGTCCTCCTCATCAGCCGCGCAATAAAGATGAGCGAGCCAAAAAGAAGGACGGCGGCTGCGATCAAGAGCACTATGCCCCCCGCCGTTTTCCCTATGGGGAGCAATTCGACGAAGAAATCTCTGATAAGGCGGGCGACAGGGCTGACAATCACGTCCATGACGTTGACGATTTCCGCGCCGCCTGCGTTCTGGAAAGCGCCCGCGCAGTGGAGTGCCGCACGATGAAGAAAGCCCGTCCCAAGCTCCAGCGGGAAAAAGACCAACACGGCCATCAGATTGAAGAAGTCGTGGACGATGGCGGCGGTAATCGCCCTTCCAAATTCAACGGAACGGGTCACCATGGACAGCGAGACCAGGAGATTGGTTACGGTCGTTCCGATGTTTGCTCCCATGACCATGGCGATGGCGCCCTGGAGGGGGAGCATTCCGGACTGTCCCCAGACGACAATCATCGAGGTTACCACGCCGGAGCTTTGCAGGATGCTCGTGCTGAAAATGCCGATGAAAAGGCATACCAGGGGCTCCTGCCCGAGGCGGACCAGGCTGTCGGCAAAGCCGCGACCAAACAGGTCCAATGCCGACCCCATCAGCTTGATGCTGACGAGAAAGAGATAGAAAAGCACGAGGAAGGCAGCCAGCCTTCCGAGAGAGCGGGAAACCCGCTCCTTCTTGGGTCTTTCGGCTTCCGACAGTTGTTCGATTGCTCAGTTCCTTTTCAGCGTAAGAGCCTGCTGAGAACAATCATGGCTATGGGGATCGCGTAAAAGACAATGAGAACGTACAGGATGGCGTAAAGTTTTCTTCGTGAGACGATGTCACCGAGGGCCTCTGCCACGGAAATGGGGATGATGCGGAGAGGATAGAAAATCGCAGTTCCTGTGATGTTGAAAAATGTGTGGCAGAGCGCTACGGTTACGCCCGGCGGGTTCGCGAGAGCCGCTGCGCCCCCGACGCCTTTTCCGGCTTCGACAAGGGATGCGAGAAGGGCAGTAACCGTCGTCCCGATGTTCGCGCCGAGCGTGTAAGGGTAGATTTGCCGCATGGTCAGGAGGCCCGCGCCCACCAGCGGCACGACGGCGGAAGTGGTTACGGAGCTGCTCTGGACGATGCTCGTGAGGATCAGCCCGAAGAGGAAGGCGACAGCCGCATTTCTGAAAAGGAATCTTTTCAGGAAGCGCTCCAGTCGTGCCATGACGGCGGAGCGCATCAACAGGGCGAGAAGGAAGAGAGTCGCGAAGAGCACGATCAGCGAGAAAACGACCAGGCCGATGCCGGCGCCGGCTCCCTTCCCCCAGATGATCGTCCAAGCGTCGAGGACGGCGCCGGAGACTGGCCGGACGGCCATGTCGAGCGCGCTGGTGAACTTGAGCCCCCCGAGGTTGGCGAAGCCTGACGTCAGCGCGGAGGCCACGTGCTCCAGGTAATGGGTTGCGAGCTCCAGAGGAAAGAGAACGGCGACCGTGCACGTATTGAACAGGTCGTGGACGATGGCGCCGGCAAAGGCTCGTCGGAATTCGCCGGTACGGGTGATAAGGGAAAGGGAGACGAGGGTGTTGGTGACGGTGGTGCCGATATTGGCGCCCCGGATACTGATGGTGCCTGCCTGGGTGGCTACGACCACCACGGAGGTAACGAGGGACGAACTCTGGACAATGCTTGTGAGCAAAATACCGGTGAGGAGCCCGACAAAGGGGTCGGACGTGAAAGTAACCATTTTCTCGGCGAACCCCTTTCCGAGCAATTTCATGGCGCTCCCCATGAGCTGGATGCTCACGAGAAACAAATACACGAGGACGAGAGCCGTAACACTCCTGACCAGCCCCGCAATCCGTTCTCCTGGCTGTCTCGCGTCAAGAGCTTCCCCCGGAATGCCCCACCTCCTTTCCTGGGTGTGATGGTGCGTTCCGTCGCCTCAACGATATGGTGCTGGTCTGCGGCCTCATTCTCCCTCCTATTGCGCTGGCGCGGAAACACGCCAGAATCGCCACCTGGGAAGGCCTGAGACCTGGCCAATCGGGAAGGTTATGTCCGTGATCGGCATTCCCGGTTCCGGAGTCCATACTTTCAAGTCGTCGGACCGTTCGACTGTGTAGCTCCCGGCGCCAAATGCGCTCCAGGAGAGTCTCGCCAAACTTCCTTCGATGGAGATTGTGAGCGTGGGACGACCGACCCACTCGCCTGTGATCTCCACGTCGTCAACATGCCATCGCTGTCCGTAGCCCATGGAGAACCTGAGCACAACGTTTGACGCCCCGGTGTGAGCGGATAGGTCCACTTGACTTCTCCGCCAATCCGCCCAGGTACTGGTGTCGCGGTAAACCCGCGTCCAGGTGTGCCCTCCATCGGTCGAAAGATATACGTCTCCCGTGCCGCTCTTATGATGCCAGAACGAAAGCTGTGGGTTTTGGAGCTGGCTGAAGTCCATGTTCCCCCTCAGCACAAGACTTGTGGAGAAGTCCGAGCGATCCCTCATGTCCGGTCTCAACCAGCAGTGGGCGCTGTTGTGACCGTCGGTGGCTATCCTCTCCCAGGCGGAGGCTATCCAATTGCCGTCGCTGGAGGGGGTCTCCGCGTCGTCAGAGAATGGGAATGGCGTTGTGGCGGCGTTCTCCGATACCTCCACGTCGTCAACGTGCCAGCCGTCCTGTCTCCCCGTTCCATCCGTGATTATCCGAAACCGGAGGTAAATCTGCTTGTTGGCGTAGGGACTCAGGTCCACCTCTTCCCGGAACCACTCGGTGGCGGAGTTGCCGGTGATGAAAAACAGGCACTCCCAGGTGGAACCGGCGTCTTTGGATACCTCCACGTATCCGAAGTCCTTCCCCCCCTCCAGATTGTACCGATGCCAGAAGGATAACAGGGGACGGTTGGAAGCGGTGAGGTCAACGACCGTCGTCAGCGACCGGTCTATGTTGTTCTCGTAGGATGCCCCAGGGCTGTCGGTCCAGGAGTAAGCGCCGCTGTGGCTGTCGGTGTCGGTCAAACCCCACGGCCAGTCATTGCCCCAGGTGTCTCCAGACTCCATGTCGTCCGTGAATGGGAAAGGATGGACGGTGGCCCCCAGCAGCGTCTTGGCGCCCTGAACATTGCTCCCCTGATTGCGCATCTCTTCCGTGTCAAGGACGTAAACACGATAGTAGTACCAGGTGTTGGTGTACGTGAGATCGCCGTCCACATAGGTCGTAGTCGCCTGGGTCGTGATGGTCGCGATCTCCTGGGCGTTGCTCATGTCGCTTTTGGTACTCCGGTATATCCTGTAGCTGGCAAAATCCGGGTCGGCGTTCTGCGACCAGGTCAATGTCATGGTGTGCTCGCCGATGTCTGAAATGGGGTTGAGATAGACGTTTTGGGGTGCGTCGCTCACCAGCACATCGTCAATTCGCCATCGCTGTCCGTACCCCATTGTGAATTTGAGCGCAACGTTGGATGTCCCGGTGTAAGGCGACAGGTCCACTTGACTTCTCCGCCAATCCGCCCAGGTATTGGAGTCCCGGTAAATCCGCGTCCAGGCGTGTCCTCCATCGGTCGAAAGATATACGTCCCCTGTCCCGCTCTTGTGATGCCAGAAGGAGAGGTGCGGGTTGACGGCGCCGCTGAGGTCCATGGTCCCTCTCAGAACCAGCGCCGTTGTTAGGTCGGAACGAGCCGTCATCCCCGGTCTCGACCAGCAGTGGACGCTGTTGTGTCCATCGGTGGCTATCCTCTCCCACGACGAAGCTATCCAGTTGGCGTCGCTGGAGACACCCTCCGCATCGTCGGAGAACGGAAACGCGGTCGTGGCAGCGTTCTCCGATACCTCCACGTCGTCTATGTACCAGCCGTCCCGCTGCCCGGCGCCGTCTGTATCTATCCGAAACTGCAGATGAATTTGCTTGTTGGCATAAGGACTGAGGTCTATCTCCTCCTGGAACCATTCGGTGGCGGAGTTGCCGGTGATGAAGGACAGGCACTCCCAGGTGGAACCGCCGTCTTTGGACACCTCTACGTACCCATAGTCCTTGTTGTCCTCTAAATTGTACCGATGCCAGAAGGACAGCAGCGGACGGTTGGCGCCGGTGAGGTCAACAATCGTCGTCAGAGACCGGTCCATGTTGTTCTCGTAGGATGTCCCAGGGCTGTCGGTCCAGCAGTGGGTGCCGCTGTGGCTGGCGGTATCCGTCAAGTCCCATGGCCAGTCATTCCCCCAGGTGTCTCCGGATTCCATGTCATCAGTAAACGGGAAGGTGTGAGTTTGGGCGCCGAGGAGAGTCTTAGCCCCCTGAACATTGCTTCCCTGATTGCGCAGGGCTTCCGTGTCCATAACGTAAACCCGGTAATAGTACGACGTGGCGGCAAATGTCAGGTCGTTGTCGGTGTATGTCGTTGTGACCTGGCTCGCGATGGTCGCAATTTCGGTGGCATTGCTCATGTCGCTATTGAAGCTGCGATATATCCTGTAGCTGGCAAAATCCGGGTCGGCGTTCTGCGACCAGGTGAGCGTCAGGCTGTGCTCGCCGATGTTTGAGAGGGGCTGGAGGAAGACGTTCTGGGGTGCGTTGCTTATCAGCACGTCGTCAATTCGCCAGCGTTGCCCGGAGCCCATGGCGAATTTCAGGGCGACGTTGGGCAATCCGGCGTGAGCGGACAGGTCAATCTGGGTGGCGCGCCAGTCGGTCCAGTTGTTTGAGTCGCGGTAAATCCGCGTCCAGGTGTGCCCTCCGTCCTGGGACACGTACACATCTCCTGTCCCGTTTTTGTGATGCCAGAAGGAGAGGTGCGGGTTGACGGCGCCGCTGAGGTCAATGGTCCCTCTCAGGACCAGCGCCGTTGTCAGGTCCGAACGAGCGGTCATCGCCGGCCTCGACCAAGAGTGGAGGCTGTTGTGTCCATCGGAGCCTATTCTCTCCCAGGAGGAGGCTATCCAGTTGGCGTCGCTGGAGACACCCTCCGCGTCGTCGGAGAACGGAACCGCGGTCGTGGCAGCGTTCTCCGATACCTCCACGTCGTCTATGTACCAGCCGTCTCGCTGCCCGGCGCCGTCCGTCTTTATCCGAAAACGCAGATGAACCTGCTTGTTGGCATAAGGACTGAGGTCTATCTCCTCCTGGAACCAGTCGGTGGCGGAGTTGCCGGTGATGAAAGACAGGCACTCCCAGGTGGAACCGCCGTCTTTGGACACCTCTACGTATCCATAGTCCTTGTTGTCCTCTACATTGTACCGGTGCCAGAAAGACAGCAGCGGACGGTTGGAGCCAATGAGATTCAGTTGCACGGCTGCCTTCTTGTCGGCGCCGTTCGCGTAGTCAGCGGCGGGGCTATCGGTAAGTGAATAGGTTGCGCCATGCCTATCCTCGCTTGTCAAAGCCCACGGCGAGTCGAGGGCCCAATCGGGTGCGCCTGTCTCGAAATTCTCGCCAAAGAACATCGTGCCGACAACCTGCCGCGGCAAGCAGCAACCAATAAGGACAAAGAGCAGGCCGCCGCAAATACCCATGTGCGCTCTCATGTCTGGCCTCCTTTCAGCCCACGCACTCACTGCGATGCGGTTCGTTGTCTCCAACTCTCATTCTTCTTGGGACCGACCTCGACGGAAAGGCGAGTAAGACGTCGCGACCTTGTAGTCAGCGCTCAACCTCTCGATTTCGGAAAGAATGGTCTGGGAGCCGCCTTTCTGAATCATCTGCCCTACGAGGTCATATATTTTGCGGAAAGCCCACGTGCGTGCGACACTTTCGTCGCCGCTGTCGGGGCCGGTCAACTTTTGCTGAAGGACGTACTCTTTCGTCTGCCCGTCCACTTCGCCCAGAAGCTGCATGCTGAATTCGTCCTCGCCCTCAAACTGTCCGAGAATCTCCAGCCTGCCGTTCAGGTACAGGTCCGGAAGAATCTTCGGATAGACTTGGGCGGCGTCGAGGGCGCCGAAATTGAACCGGGGGTTGAGAAGGATCGGCGAATTGAACTCCTGGTAGAAGTTGGAAAGCGCCTGAGGGATTTTGCCATCGTCCGGCTCGAACGTCCTCGCTCCCCTGTTCCGATAGGAGAGGAGGTCGAGGAGAGAAGTGTTGATCTTGGCGCCTCCGGCGAAGGTAAAAATGGAGGCTTTGAGGTTATTAAGGGCGGTGACCTGGTTGATGATCTCGCTGTCCTGCCGTATTCCCGCGGTGGGTCGTCCGTCGCTCACCATAAAAATGATTCGGGGTCGGCCCGGCGACGGCGGCAGGGCGACGAGTTCGGTCAGGGATTTGTAAACGTTTGTCCCGCCTTCGGAGATCAATCCGGAAAGAAACGCCTCGCCTTTTGCGAGCATGTCCGGGGCGGCGGGAACGACGTCCGGGTCGCTGAGCTTGCGGGTGAAGTCCTTGAACTCGATGATGTTGAATCGGTCCTGAGAGCTGAGGGACGGCAGGCAAAGCTTGAGACCCTGGATGTAGTAGTCCAGTTTTCTCTGGGTTATGCTCTGGGACGAATCCACGACAAAAATGATGTCTTTGGGAATGGCTTTGATGTCTTTCCGGTCTTTCCTCGGCTCGACGACGAGCCTGAAGTATCCCTTGGCTTCGCCCGGGCGGTGATAAGTGAAGAGCTGAACCGTCAGCATGTCGTCAAGCGGAGGGTATTTTTGTATCTTTTCGTAATCCACGGTAACGGTGTCCACCAAGTCCGCGGATTCGAGAACGCGTTCCTTATCTGCAACTAACGGGGGCGGGGAGATGACGCCCGGAATCGCGGCGCCTCGGTCGGCCATGGCCAATTTTGCCATAGCTTGCTTTTCGGAGGGGCTGCCCGGGACGGGAGTTTTGCCGGTGGGTCCCTTCGTAATCGCTCCCGGAACGGGTTCCGCCAGGGGGCCAGCTTCGGTAAAGAAAATGATGTCCGATGTGGCTGTTCCTCTCTCAACAGTCGCGCTGATTCTGGGCTGGGAACGTGGAATCTCCCGTTTGAGGAGCGAAGCATCAACGGCGAGGACTTCCTGGGGGATGGCGGATTCGGCCGCAGGGGCTGGCGCCGTTTCCTCGGCTTTGGCAACCGCCTCCGCCGCTATCGCTCTTTCGATGCTCTCCAACAGCTTCTGTTCAGTAACGTCGGAGGAGATGAACTTCTCGGACTCCAGCAGGACCGCCTCGTCCGCTCCCGTCCGCTCTTCGACAACCTCCTTAGGCGGTCCAAGGCTGATGAGCTCCTGGGGCAGCCATTGGGGACGCCCGGCGGGGATTTCCGGTGCACGGCGGATGTCAAGTTGGCGGATTCGGAACAATTGGTCTCCGGTGGAGGTGCTGAAAAGCTGGAGTCTGAACGTGAGATCAATCGCCTGATCCACCAGGAACAGGTGAACAAAAATCGAGACGAGTAACGCGACTACCAGAAAAGGATTTGGACTTCTTGTCATTTTGCGCCTCCTCAACCTACTACTGCCAGGTTGTGGGCAAAGAGTTCGATGCCTGACTACTATTGCCCCGTCCCGCTCGCTGGCACACTCGACAGTTTCTCGCGGGCTTTTTGGGCGAATTCGTTCTCGGGGTATTCGCCGATTAACCTGCGAAACTCGCTCTTCGCGTCCTCGGCGAGGCCCTCCTGCTCAAGGCACTCGGCGACGCGATACATGCATTCGGGTCTCACGTCGGATTTCGGGTAGAGAATGACGACTTTCATATACTCCGCCCGGGCTTGATTATATCGCTCGCGTTTTTCCTGCTCGGTTTTCGCGGCTCGGGCGACCTCGAACCGCATATTGGCGAGCCAGTAGAAAGCTTTGGCTTCCAGTTCGATGATTCCGGACCGGCTGACTTCGCCCAGAAGCTCTTCCGCCTGCTTGTTGCGTCCGAGTTTAAGGTGGGCGATGCCGCTGTTCAATCGCGATAACGAAACCCAGTCCCCCTTAAATTCTATCACTTTAGCGAAATTGTCAATCGCCTGCTGCCATTTCCCTTTTTTGAAATAGCAATCCCCCAGCCCGTAGTAAGCTCCTTCGAGAAGCGGGCTGGGCTTGGACTTGAATTTCTGGACGAACAGGGTATAGACCTCGATAGCCTCGTCGTATTTTTCCTTCTTGAGGAGAAAATCGCCGGCGCCGAGGTGAGTCTCCGGCGGGATGCCGCTCTGGAGGTTCTCCTGGAGGAGTTGGACGACGAGGTTGACCGCTTTCTCGTCCTCGCCCTTCTTGGAGTAGATTGCCGCCAGGCGGTATTTCGCCTGCTCGGAATAAGGACCTTTTGGCTTGAGGCCGAGCGAGCGTTCAAAGTAGTCAGTAGCGATGTCGTATTTTTCGGCTTTCTCGTTTTCAGCGGCGAGCCAGTAATAGGCTTCGGCGCAGTTGGGGTTTTTGGGATAGACCTTCACAAGCTTCTCGAAGGCCGCGATCATTTCGTCGCGTTTTTTGAGCCTCGTGTAGGTGACGCCGAGTTGGTAGAGGGCCTCGCCCGCGAGTTCATCTTTGGGGTATTTCTCGACGAGGGCGCCGTAATCGCGCGCCACCTCCTGGTATTCGCCGCCCTGAAGCTCCAGCTTGGCTTTTCGAGCAAGCTCCAGCCCGCACTCCGCGGACCGAGCGAGAGCCTTCGCGCCGAGTTCGCTGGCGGGATAGAAGTTTGCGAAATCCCGGAACGTCTTCCGGGCCTTATCGAGTTGTGCGGTGTTGAGGTAGCAGAGGCCCAGCTTGAACGTCGCCTTTTCCCGGAAGGGAGACCCGCGGTGTCGCTCGACGACGGCGAGGTACGCGGTCAGGGCTTCGCCCACCCGGTTACGCTCGTATAACGATTCTCCGAGAAGGAAATGAACGTTGCCGACCTCGGAATAGGTCGCGTACTTCTTGACGAAGACGGTCCCGGAAGCAATTGCCTCGTCGAACTTATCGTGCAAGAAGAGGCACCAGCAAGCCTTGTAGTCGGCGTCCGCCGCGCGGGGGCTCGTCGGGAAGTCCTTTGCGACTCCCTGGTACGCCCGAAGGGCTTCGGCTAACTTATTCGTGGCGTAATAGGAATTGGCGACGATGTAGGCGGCTTCGGCTTGCGATTCCTGGGGGATGAATTTCTTGCAGACCTCGTACGCCTTGACGGCGTTTTCGTAGTCCTTTGCGCTGTAGAGGCTCCATACCGCGCCAAATGCGGAGCGGCCCGAGAACGGAGAATTGGGGTAGTTCTCGACGAGCTCCTTGTATCGGGAGTAGGCGTTCTGATACTTCTCCAGTTTGGCGTAGGACTCGGCCATTCGGAAGAGCGACTCATCCTTTCGCTGCGAGAGAGTGGCTGCTGCTTTCTGAAAACGTTCGATTGCCCTCTCGAAGTCCTGCGTTGCCAGGTACGCGTAGGCGAGGTGGAAATTCGCCCAGGGGACCTGTGGGTTCGGCTTTCCGTCGGCGAGCCTGGCAAGAACAGGAATGGCCTCCTTGGGCTGCTTGTTGTTCAGGTAAGCGCGTCCGAGCTCCAGGGCGGCGCTATCCGCAAGATTTTGTTCCACCTCCTTGCCATAGACTTTGAGGAGGTAAGGGATCGCGTCGCTGTATTTGCCGAGAGACGAGTAGGCGACGCCCGTTGCGAAATTGACCTTGTCCCTGTTCTTGCTCGTTCTGAATTTCTGATGGTCGAGGAATGCCTGGAGAGCCTCCGGGTATTTCCCCAGTTCGAGGAGGCAGGTACCTAATAGCATTGTGGAAAGGTCGCAGCGTTCGTCGCTGGGATAGCGCCTGATGAATTCTCGGTATTGGATGACAGCTTGCCCGTAGAACGCCTTCCCGCGGACGTAGAGACCGTTGGCGAGGTCAAATAGCCTGGTGGCCTCGTCGTCCGGTTGCTCTGCAAAAGAGAACACGGGGGACGAGGCGCATGCGGCGAAGAGCGCTATGAATCCAACAACCTTTTGCAGCATCGCCGTGCGAAGGCCTCTCTCCTCGCGACAAAAGTGGGGGCTACGGGTCGAGCACTTGCCGGCTCTATTGACCGCCGGTTGCCTCGATCTTCATGGCGGCGAAGGAGACGTTCCAGATGTCGGCTTTTTTGCAGGAGTCCAAAACCTTGAAAATGTCCCGCCAGGAGGTCTCCTGGTCGCCTCGGATGATGATATGCGCGCCGCCGAACTGCGAAATTCGCTGAAGCATATCGTCAATCTCTGCCATGGACCTCTCGACTTGATTGATGATGAATTTGCCGTCTTTCGTCACGTTAACAATGATTTCGGTAGGCTCTCTTTCGATGGGGGTAGCCGCCGATGAGACGGGCACCTGAACGTTTAGCTCGGACTCGAACTGCGCGTAGAGCGAAGCCGCCATGAAATAAATCAGCGTGATAAACATAAGGTCAATCAGGGAGGTCAACGGGAAACCGTGTTTCTGCTCACCGATTTTGGCGCCGAAATTCATTTTTTCGCCTCCGCAATGATTTCCGAGTATCTGGAGCAGACCGCTTCGAGATTGACGATGATTTTCTGAACCACCGCCCTGAAGTACGAGTAGGCGAGGGTCGCCGGAATGGCAATCATCAGACCGGCAATCGTGGTAATCACGGCCTGAGCCACGCCGCTGGTAAGGGCAGCCGGGTTGATCGCCCCCACCGTCGCCCCGCCGACTTTGCCAACCGTGAGCGCTCCTCCCTTAGCGACGGTACCGGAGACGCTCATGAACGCCTGAAACATCCCGACGACGGTGCCCAGAAGCCCAACCATGGGAGAAACGACCGCAATGTCGGAAAGGAAGCTAATCTTCAGCCAAAGCGCGCCGCCCCTTCGGCTTCCTTCGCTGTTCATAGCCTCAACCACAGCTTGTCGCCCTTTGGGGAGAGCTTCGAGGCCGCTGCGAATGATGTGCGAGGCGATGTTCTTGTTCTGGGCGCAGAAGATTTTCGCCTCGTCTATCCTTCGGTCCTGGATGATCTGTTGAAGTCGCCTCAGGAATGTCGGCGGCATGATATTCCCCGGACTGAACGCCAGCAGGTAATACGTGACGAAAGCCACGAACGCAAAGGAAAGCGCGAACAGAGGCCACATCAAGGGGCCGCCGAGCCGAATGATCGTCCAGAGGGTCAGCCCCCGTTCTGCTTGCGGGGTCTCCGCTTCCGGCTCGGTCTTAGCCCTGACGCCAGCGGACTCGGAAGCCGCCGTCGCCGGTTTTGGCGCGGTAGTGGTTTCGCCGGGCGGGCTCTCGCCAACGACCGGGAGTATGACTCGGTAAAGCGCAACTGCGAAGAACAGCAAACCGATAACGATGCTGCCAGCTCTGAGCAAGCGGACTTTTTCTGACATGACAGCCCCCATGCGGTTCCCGTGAATTGTGCAGTGTTGTGTCCGGACAGCTTCTAATGATATTGCCTTTGTGCCGCCAAGTTGTCAACGGATTTTGGGCTTTGACGCATCTTTCACACCTATTGGACGCCCGGTGGGCGTTCGGGGTTGCATTTTGAAGGCGTTTGGGGATCGGAAGCAGCGGTCATGGCATGCCGGCGGTATTCTCCGCAGTCGCTCATGAGCTTCGTTCACCCGGAGACCGTGAGAATCTTGATTGCGTGCCATTGACTTCCGGGGCAAACACAGCGGAGAAGATTTCGAGAAGACGAATCGGATTGTCGGGCACGGGAGCTCCGCTCCCGGGGATGAAAGCTGAAGCTTCGCTTCAGCACTCCAGAGGGATGCCCAAATATGGAGTGCGGGAGCGCGCAGCTCCCGCTTTGTCATGCGGAAGCGCACCTTCTGCAGTCCCTGTCCGCTATCATCTCTGACGTCTCTACGTCCTCTGTGGTTCCGTCTCCGGGTGAGAGCTGGCGACCGCCGCCTTCGGCCGCAATGGGTGAACCCTCGTCGAGGGCACCGCTTCACTTCTGCGCCGGAAAATCGAATTCCCAGGACCGCTCCAGCGCTTTCAGCCGGAAGAAGCTCTCTTTGGGCGTCTCGTCCTCTCGCAGAAAGCCGCCGGTGGGAATAAAAGCCGGGTCCTTGAAGTCCCACCATGTGATGGCTGCGATTTCCTGTCTGGCATAGCACATCGTGTAGAACCATTCCACCCAATCCGCCTGCACCTTTTCACACCACGGCATATGCCACTCCATCGCGGGCGGCCCGGCGCTCTCACCCCGACGGGAGGCGGGACCCGTCCGCACGCCGAGTTCCGTGATATTGACGGGCTTGCCAAATCGCGCATACTCGTCGAGCAGCTTGCTAATCGAAAGCATGTCCCTCGCAGGGAAATAAATCTGCACCCCGACGATGTCGAAATCCACCTTCGCCTCCATCACCGCGTCGAGGTACGAAAGCGGCGTGAAGACCTTTTCATAGACGGGACCCAGGTGCACGTGCCCCGCGGCCGCGTTCTCCCCGAAGGGGCAGCAATTGTTCACGATGAGCTTTGCGTCCGGATTCTTTGAGCGAGCCGCATCCGCGCAGATGCGAGTAATCTCGACCTCCTGCTCCTGGGTCAGGTTCAAACCGTTCGCCCAGTCGTGCGCTTCGTTGATGATGTCCCAGATTTGAATTCTGCCGCGGTATCGCTCGACGCTTCTCGCGACTACTCGCGCACAATGCTTCTGCGCTGCGTCCCAATCGGCGCCCTTCAGCCAATCCGGTATTCCCGCTTCGTGCCCCCACCACAGCGGGTGCCCCTTCGGCTTGATTTTAACCTTCTCACACCACTCGAGAATCTGGTCTATGCGGTTGTAGTCGGGCTTTCCTTCCTCGGGCTCAAGTCGGCGGAGGTAGAAGGGCAGGGTTCCGAAGTTGAGAACCTGCCGGAAATACTGAGCGTAGGGTGTGTCACCGCGATAGGCAAAGGCGTTGCAGCCGAAGAGATAGCCTTCTCGCATGGGTCGGCTGGCGATAACGTGGCGCGAGACCTCGACGATCGCCAGCTCCCCCGCCCAGAGCGCATGAGAAAGCGCTGTCAGATTCCATCTCGCCGCCTGCGATCGCCCCGGCTTCATCGCGAGTTCGAGGAATTCCCTTGCAGCGTCTTCGTACCCTCGGCATTCCGGCGAGAGGCGTGCCTGCGGATGGGATTTGCGAAGCCTCTCCACATCCGCGAGCCGACTTTCCGCCGCTTCCCTGACGAAATCGAGAACCGTCGAGCTTTGCCTGTATCCTTCTCCTTTGTTATCGGCAATCACCCATGCATCGCCAAACCCCGGAATTTCCATCTTCGCGTGCAGCGCTGTCGGTCCCTTTGGAATCTCCATTTCCACGGTTCCGTCATCGAGAATCTTGCTGCGCCTCCGGATCGGCTCGAAGTGCAGGTCCGCGGAATAGAGCGTCTGGAGCCTCCCTTCCGGCATTGGCTTTCCATCTCCGCCGAGCATCTTGACCCGAAGCATCGGTTTCACATCGCTCCCGGCGTGGACCGCGGGAACTTCAGCCTTTTCCAGAGAGGGCACGGGGCCTTCGCCCGAAGCAACCAGCACCCGAGCGCCGGCCAACGTTCCCGCTGCATATCCAGCTCGCGTAAGGAACTCCCTTCGGCTCAATTTCCTTGCCATCTCCCACCTCCCTGATTCACCGCTGACAGCCCAGAGTCCGCAGAGAAAGAGTGTGTTTCTGCGCGCTCTCCGCATTGTCTATGGTTCACGAGAGCTCGACCACGGCCATGCCGAACATCTGGCAATAGCTTCTCAGGTCCCGTGCATGGTCTCCGTAGAAGAATATCTGATGGAAGCCGGGGAACTGGGTTACGTCGCGAACGCCATCCACGGCGACTGTAACGGCTGTGCGGCAGCCACCTGCCGGAGGGACCGACACGTTGTCGAGGACCGCCGCCGACGCCACCAGCATTTCTTTCGGACTGAGGAACTGCGCGATCGTGACTCGCTGGGCCTTTCGCCAGATCGGGCAGACCGTTACGCCGGTGTCCGAGTGGTGCGACCGTAGATTGAAGGCGGCTGGCGGCTTGGAAAAACCGTCCAGTTTCGTCGGGCAAACGCAATGCGACCCGATCAGGGCGTTTTGGACCGTCTCCGGAACAGGGTCTTGTTGGAAGCCCGGTTTCTCGAAGAGATACCTCACCAGCATCAATGTCAGCGTCGGATACAGGTCCGCCTCGCACCCGGCGGGAATACCCTCGTCGTTCAGCTTCGCCCACGCCAGGCACGGGACGGGAATCTGCCCGCTGCTCGCCGGCCCCAAACAATCCATCGTGATAGCGTCCGCATTTTCGTTCTCGAGGACTTTGCGAGCGACGATGTACGTCTTTGCCGCGTTCACAACGTCTTCCGCGGAGGGCTCAACGACCTTTTTCGCCTGGCTCGTGTAGTACCTGGCAATCTTCTTCACGTCGTTTGTCACAGGCGTCTCGGCGTAGAGCTTGACAAAGGTTTGAACGGGGAGCGTCCTCAACTTCGTCCCGAAGTTCTCAACCTCCGACTCCTTTTCCTCCTCACCCTGAAGCACCACCAGGCGGCTCTCCCGCATCTGCTTCGCCGCCTTAATCATTTTCAGCCCGTACCTCACCGCCTCGAAATCCAGGGACGAGACCACGAACACACCGGGTTTCCTTGCCAGCGGTTTCACATTTGTTGTGAATGCGGCTCCCACGGGAGCGAAGATGATCGAAGAAACGCCGGTCTCAGAAACCTTCTGCGCGGTGGGCCAGGCATGTTTCTGCCGGTCGAGCAGCACGACCAATGCCCCATCGAAATTCTGCTCCCTCAAGCTGGCGGCGAATTCGTCTGCCTGCGCGAGGTCGTGAATGACCTGACCCTGGAGCACCACGTTGATTCCAATTTCCCGAGCAGCCTGGATGATCTTGCCCGTGTACTCCTTCTGCGCCGCTTCTCCGTCGAAGCCGGCGCCGGGCCACCAAAATCCGTAGTCCTCTTTTCTCCGGACAAAAACTGCTTTGATCTTTGGCACAGCCTTATGCCCTGGCCCGAGCGAGGGAAGACCTTCTCCCACAGCCGAACGCCCTGCCGCCGCCCGGTTCGTTGCCATTTCGATCCCAACGCCGATCACCGGCAACGAGAGCAGGAACTCCCTCCGCCCGATCGCCGACGAGCCGTCCTTCTGTTTCTCGCCATTCTTTTCCATTCGATCTGTCCTCCGCTCAGGCGGAATTTCACCGCTGAGCTACCAGAGAACACGTGTCTGATAGCCCTCTCGCGCCTGTCCTTTCTCTGGGTGCTCTGCGGTTAGCTATTCTGGCTTTATTCTTGATGCGTAACCCGCATAAGCTGCCGCGACTTCTCCCTCTTCCGCTCCGCCGCGATGAATCCAGACCCGGTATCGGAGCGTCAACGGCTTTCCTGGTTTCAGAGTGTACAACTCGAGTCCGGGGAACGCAACGCCTGTGAACCCGTAATGCCGCAGCGTCCAGCCGTTTGGAAATCCAGGATTCCGCGAATCATCGAAAATCGCCGCGCCCGAAGAGCTGTTCCTTCCGCCGAACTTCGCTGACAAGTCCGCCCAGGGATAGCGTTTCAGATTGCTGTCCTCCGGCTCCTTTCCCGCGGGCGTCGTTATAATCGTTTCCTCCCTCGGCGCAAACCGAAAGCTCAACCCGCCGTAGCCTTTCACCGGTGCGTCGCCGGAAATCGTCACCGGCTCTTTCACCGCTTCAAGCGCCAACGTGATGTCAATCGCCCTTCCCTTCTCGCTCGCCCGGAAGACCTGCACCAACACGGTTTCTCTGATTATCTTCTTGTCTCCCACGTACCATCCGTTCTCCGCACCGAACGCCGCGGACTCCGGTCGAGCCTCTTCCCCAAGCCACCGCTCGAATTTCTGCGCGACTCCACTCAGCGACCATAGATCGTACTGTTTCTCTCCGACAATCACCCTGGGCCACGCCCAGAACAACCCGCGATGGTGAAGATGGTCCGCCGGAAAATCGTCCGTCAAGACTTCTCCGTCCAGCCCATAAACGGGATGGATGTAGCACGACCGCCGTCGGTCTTCCGGCACGCCTTCCTTCAAAATCATCCCGAAATTGTACGTTAGAACCAGCTTCTCCCCCTCGAAGAGTCGCAGATATTTCTGCTCGATGTTCTCGAATCGAAAGGCAGGTCGTTTCTGTTTCTCCGCGGCAGGCAAGACATTCGGCGACGAATGAAGTGCACATAGCGATATGAGAAGCAGCAGCCAAAATCTCATCTCAGCATCTCCCGTTCACGGAGGTTAACCGCGGACATCGCCGAGTGCGCAGAGAAAAGAGCGGCATCGGGACACCCGAGCTTCGCACTTCATCTCTGCGTCCTCCGCGTTCTCCGTGGTTCCTTCTTCCTGCCCTGCTATCCTTCTCGAACCTCTTCCATCTTTGGGTCGTAGATTTGTCGTCGGCCGGACTCCCACGCCACAAATGCCATGATGGACGCGACCGAATGGGCGTACCCGGAGCGGATGTCCGCATTCGGTGTCTTCCTGCTCCGCAAGCACTCAAGCCAATTCTCGACGTGCCCGACGCTCTCCCTCGCCTTGACCATGACTTCCTCCTTCAGTTTGTCATCGCCGCCGCCTTCGCCGATCGCCTTCCACGACGACGTGTCGAAAGTCCCGCGTGTTCCATAGAAGGCCGCCTCCGGCATCGGGTAATTGTTTCCCAGCCGAGTCTGATACCGCAGCAGAAATCCCTTCGGATATTCCCAGAGGCATTCCATTGTATCGGCGTGCTCCCTGCCATCTTTCCAAACATAGACGCCGCCGTGAGCCACGCAGCTCTTGGGGAAACAGTCGTCCATGTACCAGTGGGCGATGTCAATCACGTGGCTTCCCAGAAGCCCCGGCGTCCCAACGGTGAATTCCCTGTACAGATGCCAGCACCGAAAACGCTTTGCGTCAAACGGACGCTTTGGCAGGTCGAGCAAATAGGCTTCCCAGTCCACGTCCTCCTGTTTCACGTCCTGATACGGTCTCGCCCAGCGAGGATTGCAGTCGTTCCAGCCGGTAACGACTTCG
>CAZFAP010000045.1:0-28714 GCA_964516325.1 uncultured Verrucomicrobiota bacterium | reverse complement strand
TAGCCCGGTTGACATTGTTTATCCTCGGGTTGCCCTTGCTCGTGCCGAAGACGTAGCCGGTCTTCAACCTGTGCTCTGTCAGCCACGCCATCATGTCGTTGCCCAGAGGAACTTCCCGCGCTCGCCTGCTCTTGGTCAGGACGAACCTCACCACCCTGCGGTTGAAGCCAACATCCTTCCATTCCAACAACGCAGCTTCCCGAAGCCTCGCTCCCGTCACAAGGAAGAAATAGGACATTGGTCGGAAAGCAGGCTCAACGTATCGGAGGAATTTCGATATCTCTTCAGGAGCAAGGTAGTCGATCATACCATAGGTCGGCTTTGGCATAAGCTCAACGCCGGACAGAGGGTTACGGGGTATCCACTGCTGTTTTATGGCGCAGTTCAGCATGCTCCTCAACGAGCCAACCTCGAGCTGAATGGTACGTTCCGAAATGGATTTGCCCGGACGCTTCCGATTCACGTCGTGCCTTCTGCGATCAATGTATTCCCGAACGTGGTCCGGCTTCAGCTTGTAAACATGTTTAATGGGCAGGCTCTCCAGAACGGTGGACAACGCCAGGTCTGTTCTTAGCGCATGTTCTTGGCTGCGGCAGGTCAGAAGCCATTGCACGTATTCATATGCGAGCTTCGTCAGCAATGGCCCTCGGCGATCCCCATTCTCAACCCCGAGGTCGAGGTCACGCTTCATTTTCTCTTCTATCTGTCGGCACTCGTCCTCGGTCTTCGCCTTTGTAGGGACGCAGACCTTCCTCCCACGATACCGAAATCGCGTGTACCAGACAATCTTCCCATTGGCTCGGACTCTTTTCCAAGGCATAGCCCCGTTCAATAATGACACACGGACTTTGTCAAGACTTTTCTCATAATTCTGGGTACAAATTGGGTACAAAGAAGCCTGCGGAAGACGCGAACGCAGGGGAATCGAGCTGCAAGTGCTTACAATGCAAGGAATAAAAAAATGGGCCAGGTAGGACTCGAACCTACGACCAACGGATTATGAGTCCGCCGCTCTGACCGACTGAGCTACTGGCCCCTTTGCGTCTTCGCTGCCGCTTTGTCGAAAATCGCAGCGCCGCCATTTAGGGACGACCGTTCGTCAGCAGCGACGACCTCAGTCAAAGGATAACACAAATGAGCTGAGCAGGCCAAGAGGTTCGGAAATGCCGCGCGCTTACACATTCCCGACGGCATTGCTGACCGCTCGCGCGAGAACTGTTTCTGGTGGGGCGCATTGTTCTGGAGCGGCAGCCGCGGTGTGTGCGCTGTAGTTTTGGATTGACGTCGTTCGCCGACAGCGTGGCGATTGACGCCTCACCCGCGTTTACTTCGCGCTGTCCATCCTGCGGAGAATGGCGGTCAGCTTTTCAATGTAGTACAGGTCCGCCTTGCACCAGGGGTGGTCGAGGTATTTGGCGAGTTCTTCCGGCGGCGCCCGGAGTCCGTCAGCGAGCGCCGCGAAGAGCCCGCGGGAAAGGTGCGGCGGGCTGATGTAGTTTTCGCCGCCGATCATTCGCTCGCCAAATGCCTGGTACCAAACGGGCAGTTGCTTTGCGAGTCCTCGAGCGTGATAGGTGAACTCTTCCCCCGCGTGCTCCCGCAGAAGAGAGCAGACCTCCGGCGCGAGTTCCACATAGCGGGGGACTTTGGCATTATGAGGCAGCCCCGATTGCCGGATGAGTCTGGAGTCCGCACGCTCGTGATGGACGCGCTCAGTGACGAGTTCCGATAATCGCGCCAGCGCTCGCTCTACATCCTGACCACGCGCAACTTTCTTAGCGATACGCGCGAAGGCCAGCGCCCCAACGAACTGGGCGTTGAGGCGCTCGGCTGCGTCTCCGCGATTGTCGTTGTGGTCGAAGCTGAAGGGCTTGTCTGCGAACTGCGCAAAAATCTGCCGAATTTCAGTCTCTCGTTGGAGCGCCTTGTCCCAGGCATTGGCATAATGCGCATAAGCCCAGACGGCGTAGAGGTCTTCGATGTTTGCGGTGTAGTTGATCTGGCGTCTGGCAAAGTTCTGCATCCCTGGACCGAACTCATAGTGTTCGCGGCGACCGGCTCCCGTCTTGGCGTGGACGGGCACGCTGAGCGGCATCCCCAACGCGAACATGCCGTTGAGATGTGACTTCGCTTTTTCTCTGACTGCGGGCGAAAGGTGCGGCAAAGCGAGAGCCAGAATTTGCATCGTTTCGGCTGTACGCCAGAAGTACGCTTGCTCGCCGACGATGCCCAGTTCGGCGACAAACGGCGCCCAGGGTCCCTCCTCAACGAGCTCGGTCACTTCTGCGTCGAGCCGCCAGCGGATTTTCTGTGCGAGCGGCGCCGTGGCATGCTCGACCTCAACTGGCGGCAGCAAGTTCACGAGCGACTCCAACTCCTGCGATGAAATGTTGATCTTAGGTACGCTCTCCTCGTACCGTCCGCCGCCAACCGCCAGGTTTCCGCCTGCGACGAATGTCAGTCGGCTTTTTTGTGTCGGCGGAGGCTTCGTGCCGCCCGTTTCCGTCCTTGGCACGTCGGGGCCGCCGAGACAAACGATCTGGGAGCCGACGACCCAGAACATCCTTCGTTCCGCGATTGCGAGGATCGAACGGTCCGGCCCGTGCCATTCGTTTGGCATTCCCGTGAGGTATCCCTGCTGCGCCATCAGGCGCGCGCCCTCAAAGCTGCCTTTCACCGCCGCCGGTCCGAAAATCCCGCCGTACGTGTCGCGTCCTCGCCAGATATGAGTGGTCTTTACCGTCTTCAAGTCAAGCCCGCTGAGTTCGCCCTGATGCGTGCCGATAAGTATGTCGCCCATCATCGAGAGCGCCTGCGTCTCGTCGCCGATCATCGGAAATCCGTACCATTGTTCTTCCGGGTGATTCGACTCGGGCCACGAGAAATCAATCAGACCGGTCTCTCGGTTCAGTCGCCCGAGGGCGGAGTACCGACGAACGCCGCGAAGGTAGTTCGTCAGAGCCGTGCGGTAGTAAGCGTAAAGTTCGCCCGTTTTCGGATTGAACGTCGGGAGCGTCGGCGGATTGTGCAACCCGCCCATGTAAAGAACGTGTGCGACCCACGGCTCTTTCCCGTCGTCGAGCTGAAGCACGTAGAACGTCTGGTCATAGGGGTTCTGCCTCAAATATTTCACGACGCCGCGCTGCTCCGCCTCCCGCCGCGGAGGAGTTTCCTTCATGAGAATGTCGTTCCATTTGTCAAACAGAACCTTGTCGTCGGGACCGAGAGGAATCGCCTGCTGGATTTTCTTCAGCAAGTCGCCGTTGCGGTTCAGGACCGTGTGGAATCCATCCGCGGGGTTCGTGCATACGACCGCCAAACCCTTCCATATCGTCGGGGCGTGGTCGCGCAGCGAAAGCCCTTGCAGCTTTTTCGACTTCCAGAGAAGGTTCCCGTAGGGATCGAGGCAGTACACGTGCATGTCCTCGCTCCCGAAGATAATTCTCTTCTTGTCTGGCGAGAAGGACGCGGGCGAGAGAATCATGTTTCCGGTTTTGAACGTCCACGTGCCCTCTCCGGTCTTGATGTCAACCGCATGGAATACTCCCGCTCGGTCGCCAAAATAGACCTTCTTGCCATCGCATGCGGGCGAGACCCAAATTCCGGCGCCCGCGTCGTATTTCCAGACGAGCTTGCCGTCGCTGGCGGCGACGCAGTAGAGATGGCCCCTGTCGAACCCCTCGTCGGCCCCGAAATAGAGGCTGCCCTGCTCATAGCAGGGGGAATGGCCGATGGGGCCTTCGGCATGGAACTCCCAGACGGTCTTTCCGTCCTTCACGTCGAGCGCATAGAGGTTCCCGGCGAACGTGCCCACGAAACATTTGCCTTCGGCGACGATTGCTTCAACGCGGGTGGCGATCATCTCGTCGTGGAAGTCTCGATACCATTTCCTCTCGTACGGGCCTCTGATGACCTCGTCGGTGTAGCCGGAGCGCTGGTAATCGTTGTGGAGCGTTGGCCACGCGGTTCCTTTTTCGGAAAGCGCCGCCCCTGTGCTCGTGGGAATGTCCGCGGAAGCGCGGAGAGCCAGGGTCATCGCGGCCATAACGGAAGACAATCGAAGTCCCCTCATGAATCTCATTTCACGTTTCCTCATTTGCGACTACCGGGATGAATACGGTGTCGGAACTCGTTACTGAGCCTCTCGACATGACGCCACAGCGATTTCGGCCCATGTGGCTGACCTCATCGGGTCTCTTCTCGGCGAGTGAACGCCCCGTTGCTTAGAGGTATCCCCTTTCCCTGTACCACTCAGCGGTCAGAGCCAGCCCCGTCGGCAAATCCACCCGCGGCACATAGCCGAGTTCCCGCTTCGCTTTCGATATGTCGAACGCGCGGTTTTGCCGAAACCAATCCACTCGACGACGAAAGAGCGGCGGCTCGAACGGGAGTGGCTTGTAGAGCATTTCACAGCAGAACGCCGCGGTATAGACGGGCCAGAACGGCCAGTGCTTCATTTTTAGGTCAACGTTCAGAGCCTTGGCGATTTCGAGAACGAGTTCTTTAATTGGGAGGTATCGCTCATCCGCGATGAGATAAACCTGCCCTTTCGCTTCGTGCTTCTCGGACGCAAGCTCAAGGGCGTCAATGAGGTTGCCAATGTAAAGGGGGTGGTACGTCGCGGAACCGTCCCCGAGGAACGTGAACTTCCCGGATTGCACCTTCTGGAAGAGCATATAAAAGCGCTCCGGATCGCCGGGGCCGTAGATGGCGGCAGGCCTGACGACTGAGACCCACATCCCCTTCGCCATGAATTCCTGCGAGACCCGTTCCCCCTCGTACTTCGTGTACTGGTAATAATCCTCCGGGGCAATCGGCGCGTCCTCAGCAGCGGGCGGATGCTTCACGTCGCCATGAACTCCGCACGTGCTGCAATAAACGAATCGCTCGACGTTGTGCCTGTAAGCAGCGTCGAGGAGATGCCGAGTTCCATTCACATTGATGTCCCAGTAAGCCTTTTTGCCGAGGTTCACCTTGCGGAACGCAGCCGCGAGGTGATAAACGCGCTGGCATCCGCGAGTCAGCTCATCCATCAGGTCCTTCTCGGTAACGCTCGCAATGATCACCTTCGCGCCTTTCTCGACGAGCTCGTCGTAAAAAAGCCCCTTTTGATTGTCAACGCAGATGACCTCGTGCTCTTTTTCGAGAAGCCTCCGCACGAGATGTGTGCCGGTAAACCCGGTGCCTCCTGTTACAAGTACCTTCATGTCAGTTGTGTTTCCTCAGTACACGAATCCGCAAGTTTCGTAACATATCGAACCGCGTCGGATGCTCTTCTTCACAGGATGACAGGATCCCCAAGATGCCGCCGACCACCAAGCGGACTAATCCCGATCATCCTGTAATCCTGTCGGAAAACACGTAACGGAACCTACGAGCTGTGGCACGTAGCAGCCAGCACCGAGGAGTCCTGTCACATATCGAGCAACTGAATGAACCGCAGCGCATCGTCGGACATTGCCGTGTTGTTGAACATCACGTAGCAATCGGATTCCTTCTCGATTCGGCTCCTGAGCTCCTTCAACTCCTCGTCGGTATATTTATACCTGTAGCCGGTTTTCCCGTGAAGCCGAAAGTATTTCAGTTCGCCCCACACAGGCTGGCTCTTGATGGGGTCAACACAGTGGATCAAGTCCAGTTGCTCGCAGATTTCCCTGATTTCGTCCCCGCTCCATTTCCCGCGCGGCTCCCAGACGAATATGTAGGCCCGGCGTTCAATGTTCTCAAAGAAGCGGCGCATGTTCGCCTTGTTTTCGGACGTGGGCCTGAAGCTCGCAGGGCACTGAAACACGATGATTCTCGCCCTCAGAGCTTCGGCAATCTCGCTCGTCGTCCGCCAGGCGTCAAAGACCTCCGAGGTGGGCTTGAAGGAGCCATAGCTTCCCTTCTTGCTCTTGGGAACAGGGCGGCTCAATCGCCTGTACGTCGGGCTGCTCGGCTCGTGCGTTATCAACTGCCACGCTTTCAGAGCGAATTCAAAGTCCTCCGGCGCCTGGCTGCGCAGCTTCTCAATCCCAGCGAGAGACGCCGGCTGATAGAACGTCTTCTGAATCTCGACGGCGCCGAACTGCTCAAAATACTTCTTCTGGCTCACGGGAAACCCACAACACCCGACCCTTGTTTTCACTGCGCTCGTGCTCGTCAGGTCTCAAGAGACGTTTCGCCCAGAGGGCTGAGGACCACCACTTCGGTCCCGACACGTTCGGAAGTTCCTTTGGTGAAGCGTTCGCTTCCACCTCGTGTTCCAGTTGACCCTCAACGTAAAGCCTAATGCATCGCCCGGTGGCATTCAAGTCCATTGCTCGGTGGCATTCGAGATTCCAGACTGGTATCATCAGCAGAGAGCTTCCCGAATGATCGGCCGGGAACTCATTCAGACCACACCCCTGGCAGGATCGTTAGGCTTTGAGCACGTCGGCGAGGAGCTCGTCGAGGGGGACGGTCGCCAGCGCGATGGCGGTGTCGCAGACGCCGTAGTAGAGGTAGAGAAGCCCATCTTTCACGACGCTTCCAGTCGGAAAGATGACGTTTGGTATGTAAAGCCCGAATTTCTCGTAATAGGTTTCCGGTTCCATGATGAAGTTGCGGCTTCTGGCGATGACTTTCCTCGGGTCGTCGAGGTCGAGGATCATTGCGCCAAGCCTGTAGATGACCCGCTGCGTCGGCGGATACCGATTCTCGACGCCATGGTAAAGAACAAGCCAGCCTTCCTCGGTGCGAATGGGGGGAGTTGAGCCGCCAATCCGGCTACTCTCCCATTGGCTTTCGGGCTTCGCAATCAGTTCCAGCTTGGACCAGTCTCGCAAGTCCTCCGAAAAACAAATCCAGATGCCCGGCTTATCGGTCCCGTATTCCGGACCCACGAATTGCAGCGGACGGCGTAGCGCAACGAACTTGCCGCCGATCTTCTCCGGGAACAGAATGACGTCGCGGTCGTCGAGCTCCAGCGGGGTCGCCCAGCAGAGAAAGTCCCAATGCACTCGATCCTTCGACACCGCGATGCCCGAGCGGCTCTGGTTGTCCTCCGGCTTTCCGCTGAATCCGGGGAATTTGGCGGCGGAGCATTCTGGCACTCCGAGGCCCGTTGGATGATAGCTCCACGCGTAGGGTCGGAAAGCGAACGTCATGTAATATGTGTCATCAATCTTGACCACGCGGGGGTCTTGAACGCTCCCGTAAGGGCTGTCCGCCATTTCGGGAGTGAAGACCGGCTCGTCTTTCACGTGGCGGAAGTGGACGCCGTCCCTGCTTTCGAGCATGCCAATGTAGCAGTGGAAAGGACGAAGTTTGCCCGCCGCCCGCTCGTACATGAAGAATCTGCCGTCCTCGTAAATGACCCCCGGGTTGAAAACCGTCGCCATTCGCCATTCGTACAAGCCGGGGCGGACGATTGGGTTCTCCTCGCAGCGAGTGAATCTCAGCATGATTGATACGCCTCCCACAGGGCAAAGTTACGGCTTGAGTGCAGACGGGCGAGCCTCACGCGAACTCGGGCGTCACCATCGCTCAAGGTTATCAGGCAGGCGCCGCGGAGTCGAGGTCAATCCGGCAACAAATTCGATTGACGCTCTGCGCGTATGTCTGAAAGAATTCTCCCAACATGGGCTCGTGCCGGCCACAGCGGTAGAACTCGCCATGTGACCGTCGGGAGACATCACAGCGGCTGGCTCCTGTAAATGTGGGCCAATGCCCAGAAGAACCGTGTGCCCTTAACCAGAGGCCGAAAAATGAAGACAATGGTTGTGCTTTCGGATTTGCATATGGGCGATCCGTGCAGCGTGTTTCATTGCGAGACGGAGGATAATCAGGGGAATGAAGTCTGGGGCGGTCCTGACCTGTCCTGGCTCAAACAAAAGCTCCACGACCTGGGCGTCAACGAGAAGAACAGGGCGGACTATCTTGTTCTCGCCGGTGATGTGCTCGATTTCTCAATAGCCTCCTACAAGGAAGCGTATTCCGTTGCACGCCGGTTCTTCACATCCCTGCGGAAACTGCGACTTGTCAACGAAGTCATCTACATTCCCGGTAACCACGACAAAGACGTGTGGGATTCCGTGCAGAAGGAAGTGAAGGTGTTCATGCGGTTGCGGGACCGAAGGAAACCCAGAGACCCGGCGGACTTCCCGTACGAACAGCCCGGAATCATTGACTTCTCGACGGAAGGGGATGGCACGCTGAAACTTCCGGGCGTCAGTTATGCGGAAGGAAGAAAGAGGAAGAAACAGTACGGGAAACTTTTCCTCGAGGGTTTGTTTCGACGGGACCCGACCGATGAGTCCCTCCCTGTCTCGGTGGTCTATCCGAATCTGTACCTGATTCTGCCGGGCGGGAAATGGATTCTGGTGACCCACGGGCATCTCTTTCAATTAGCATGGGTCTTCATTACAGAGGTTTTTGACCGAGTGCTCGCTGTGGACCGCGAAGACCCCCCGCGACAAGGACTGAAGTGGGTGGAGGAATGCAATATTCCGGCAAACAGTCTGATCTGCACCGGGCTTGGGCAAGGCGGACCGAGCACCCGGTTGATCCGTCAAATCCAGGCGGAAGCCAAGGAGCCAGACGCAAAAAGACGGAAGATGACCGAATTCGTGAAAGTGTTGGAGACATTCCTCCGCTGGGCGGACGGGCAATTGGACTTTTCATTTTTCAAAGAGCTGGCGCAGGACATCGCCTTCAAGGTCGCCAAGAAGGAAATCCTCAGAGAGATGCGAAAGGCAAAGCCAGCGCGGCACAACAGAGAGCTCCTGGACGACAACAAGGGGTTGGTGAGAAAATTCCTTCAGGCGGCGCGGTTCAGTCTGAGCTCGATTCCCCGCGAGCACCCGGAGGTCCCCATGCCCGACAACATGGAAGAATATCCGAGTTACGTAATATTCGGGCACACTCACGAGCCGACGCCCGTGGAGAACCCGGACCGTCTGAATATGGGCGATTCCCCAGGTGACGGGCGGGAGGTGAAGTTCTTCAATACCGGAAGCTGCCTCCGCGGAGAGGCAGCCGCGATAATCTTGGTTGACGAAGAGGGAGCTTCTTCATCGCTGCGGGTAGAGTTCCCGGCTGGCGAGGGTCCGTGAGCCACAGCGGCGCCCCGTCGCAATGCGTCGGTCTCGGGAGGACTCACCGCAGAAGGCGCCGAGAAAGCCGAGGGTAAATGGAACCGCAGTCGCTCATGAACTTCGTTCACCCGGGGACCATGAAGATGTCGGCCCCCTGATGGCAAGTTTCAGGCCGGGCGCCACCAAGACACAAGGGAGAGGCGACCGTCG
Organism: uncultured Verrucomicrobiota bacterium; assembly: GCA_964516325.1. Taxonomy (GTDB): domain Bacteria; phylum Auribacterota; class JABMQX01; order JABMQX01; family JABMQX01; genus CAZFAP01. The sequence continues at coordinate 19,448 of CAZFAP010000045.1, read as the reverse complement.
GGCGAATGTATTTTTGTGTCTTCGTGCCTTCGTGGTGCATGAAAAGGCTCCCCGTGTGACGCTAATTCTCAGGGCAGAAGACTCGCTCTGCGAATTGTTGGCCGTGGGCTGGCCAGCCCCTCGACCAACGCCTTCCGACGGAATCTGCCGTCAAAACGGAGCCGCGCCCTGGCGTAATCCCTCAGTTGCCGGGGGGCGACGCCACAAAAGTCCGACCCATCGAGGCGAGTGAGCGCTCGCCTGTTTCTCATCTGCGTCCATCTGCGGTTCCATCCTTCCTCCCCACGGTCCCCCAGCGCGTGGGGATCCCCTGCCCATAACTGAGGCCTTACCACCCTTGCCAACAAAGGCTTTGGCGGTTTGCGGAAGGTCTGGTAGAATTCGAGACAACTTTTGCATTTGCAAACGCGCTATGGAATTGCCTCTCCGTACTGCCGCCCCGAGGCAAATCTCGACGGGGGACAACCGATGAATGTTGAGGACCTTCTCAAGGAAATGGTCAGGCGCGGCGCCTCTGATCTCTACCTGAAGGCGTACAGCCCCTGCTACCTGCGAGTGGACAACAAGCTCGTCATGTTGCCCAATACCGGCCTTTCCCCGAAGGACATTGAACAAATGAGCGACGAGTTGATGGACGAGGACCAGAGGGCGGCCTATCGCACCCAGCGAGAGATGGATCTCGCGTTTCGGCGACCGGGGACAGGGCGATTCCGCGTCAACATTTACTGGCAGCAGGGAACGCGGGCAATGGTCTTCCGCTCCATTCGCGAGAACATTCAGACCTTTGAGGAGCTGAACCTTCCCGTCGAGGTTCTGCAAAAACTCTCCGATGAGGCGCGGGGGATGGTCCTGATTACCGGAATCGCTGGCTGCGGCAAATCCACAACGCTCGCCAGCATGATCGAGTATGTCAACCGGCGCGAGGCAAAACACATCATCACGATAGAAGACCCCGTGGAGTTCATGTTCACCGACAAGAAGTCGGTCATCAGCCAGCGGGAAGTCGGAATGGACACGCTCGATTTTCACACCGCGCTGCGCCACGTCATTCGGCAAAGTCCCGACATCATCCTGATTGGCGAAATGCGCGACCTCGAGACCATGTCCAGCGCCATCATGGCAGCGGAGACCGGGCACCTCGTCTTGAGCACGCTCCACACCATTGATGCGACGCAGACCGTCGAGCGCATCATCAATTACTTTCCCCCCTATCAGCACGCGCAAATCCGAATGCAGTTATCCCTCGTTCTCAAAGGCGTGATTTCCATGAGGCTGCTCGTCATGAAAGACGGCACGGGGCGAATTCCAGCCTGCGAGATCATGCTCTCCACGCCGACCATCCGCAAGATTATTTATGAGGGGCGGACCGGCGACCTTTACGACGCTGTCAAGAAGGGCGGCGTTTTCGGCATGCTGACGTTTAATCAGGCCCTAATAAAGCTTCTCAAGGCGGGCAAAATCAGCGAGGAGGAGGCTCGAAAATACGCGGACAACGTCGAGGAGCTGGAGCTCGAAATGCGAGGAATCTACCTGGGTGCGAGTTCCCGCGATGTGGGTTGAGTCGAACGGGCATCCGGAGGCGAAAGGAGGAATAGCAATGAAAACAGCAATACGGTGGACGGTGTTGGTGGTGTTTTGTGGCGTCGTGTGGCTTGGTGGAGAAACCGGGCTGTGCCCCGGCGCAACCGTGTCCCAGGAAGTGAAGGTCAAGGGCTTCACCCAATTCCGGGCGGAGCAAGTAAACAAATTCAACGAATTCAGGTCGTCTCTCCGGAAGCAGAAACTCTCCCGCGAAGACTTTCAAAAGAAGCTGAAAGAATACGCGAAAACGAAGCTCATCCCGGCATTTCTCGACTACAAAAAGACAGAACAAGGCGCACAGGCTGCCGACGACATTGACAGGGAAGTCATCGGAATCGCCGTTCACCTTGCCGAGGACGATAAGTTAGTTGACCAGATTCTTCAATCGCAGAAAGAGCCCGAGAAGTCACTTCAACTCAAGCTTTTCGCCGCCGAGCATTATGGAAACAAGGGCGACACCAAAAAGGCGAAGGCATTGATTGAGGAAGTCCTCAAAGAAACCGAAACTAAATTCCCCGAGACGCACAAGGAGGCGGAGCTTACGCTCTTTCGCGTCGCTCCGGAGGGATTGGTGTTCCCCGAATTTCCCGAATGGGCCCAGGATACCGACGGGAAGCCTCTCAGAGTTGCGGATTACAGGGGGAAAGTTCTCCTCATAGATTTCTGGGCGAGCTGGTGCGGCCCATGCCGCGAGGAAGCTCCCAACGTAGTGAAGGCTTATCAGAGGTATCGGAATCAGGGTTTCGAAATCATCGGGATTTCCTACGATACCTCGAAAGACAAATTTCTCGACTTCGTGAAAAATGAGAAGATGACCTGGCGACAATATTTCGACGGGCTCGGTTGGGATAATAAGGTCGGCAAGCTTTACGGCATAAACGCCATCCCCGCCATGTACCTTCTCAACAAAGAAGGCAGGGTCATCACGAATAACGCTCGTGGCCCTCGCCTGGTGGAGATTCTCGAGAAGGAGCTCGGCGGGAAATAGATAATGGCTCGGCGCGTGGCAAGCCTGCGGCTTGGCGAATCGCGCATGATGGCCATGAGTTCTCGTCGAACGTGAGGCAGAAGCGCCCCACGCGCTTCATCGAAAGGAGGGGTCCTATGCGTCTGCGGTCAGTCTTGTTCTTTCTGTCGCTGTGTCTTCTTGTCAGTGGGCTCGTCGTGCCCGCCAAATCGTCAGCCCAGGAAAACCTTACGTATTCCGACCTTCTCAAACGGCTCGTGGACCTGGACCGGCTTCCCTATTTGGTCGAGGGAGAAGAATGCGACCAGTTCTCCAGTTACGATCAGCGGTCTCGCTACGACGAGGCAACCGGTAAGTATCTCGATTGGGACGCCAACGGCGATTCCGGGAATTACATCCGGTACGAGGAGGAGACCGGGGAAGACGTGATGGCGGAGATGAAAGGACCAGGCTTCATCAACCGCATCTGGTCGGCCAATCCCCAGGGCAAAATCCGGTTCTATCTTGACGACGCTAAGCCCATCGAGCTTGACTTCAACGAGTTGTTCACCGGGAAGGTCGAGCCGTTCCGGCTTCAGCTCGTCTGGCAGAGGAGGGTTGTCCTCGGCGGCGACAATCCGGCATCGGATTGCTACCTTCCGGTTCCCTACCAGAAATCCTGCAAAGTCACCTCGGTCAGGTCCGACAAGACCAAGCGGATCATTCAGTATTACCACATTGGCTACACGACTCTTTCCGCCGGAACAAAAGTCCCGACATTTCGCTTGGACTTGACTCCTGACGACAAATCGGCTCTCGCCGAAGTCTCCGATAAACTCTCCAAGTGCGGGCGAGACCCTCAGTCTTTGAAGTCGCTCGGCGGCCGCGAGGTCACCACTGTCCTGCAACCGGGTCAGTCGCAGACCCTCCACGAGATTGAAGGGCCGGCGATTATCCACCAGGTCAACGGCAAGCTCGTCGCTGAGGGCGAGCGCGCCGCCGGTAGAAAGGTCCTTCTGAAGGCCTATTGGGATGACGAGGAAGAACCGAGCGTCTGGGCGCCGCTGGGCGATTTTTTCGGACAGAGTTTTGGCGAGTCTCCGTATGCGTCGCTCCCGCTGGGCATCCAGGACGCTACGGGATACTGTTACTGGCGGATGCCCTTCCACAAGCGGGCAAAGTTCGTGGTCGCCAACGAGGGGAAGAAGCCATGCAGAATAACTCTAAAGGTTCTCTTCAATAAGGTGAAGGATTTGCCGCCGAACACGGCGTATTTCCACGCCAAGTGGCGGCGGGAACGCGAATGCGCGACATTCGATTATCCGTTTTTGGAGTGCACGGGAGCCGGGTGCTTCGTCGGAGCAGCGCTCTTTGTTGACAACGTCCACGGAGGATGGTGGGGAGAAGGAGACGAAAAAATCTACGTGGATGGCGAAAAGTTCCCCTCCTTTTTCGGAACCGGTTCTGAGGACTATTTCGGAGATGCCTGGGGGATTCGCCACTTCGTGAATCCCTATCACGGTTGTCCCCTTCCCGATCCCGTCGCCAGGCAGCAGTCCTGCTATCGCTGGCACGTCATTGACAGCGTTCCCTTCCGCAAGCAGTTCAAGATAACCATCGAGAATTACTCGGCAACGGAGAAGGTCCGCAACGATTACGCCTCGATGGCGTACTGGTATCAGATGCCGGGCGGACAGGACTTCTTCAAGCCTGCCCCCGTTGAGAAAAGGCTGCCTCTGGCAAAAGTGTATGTCCCCGGCGCCATCGAGGCCGAGGGACTTTTCGCGGCGCGCCGTCTCCCAGCCGGCGCTTCCGTCGTGGAGGACGCCGAGTTGCCAACCGAACTAAGCGGCGGAGCCGGATTGAAACTCACGGGGAAAGTCGGCGATTCATTCGTGTTGTCCATCTCCGTCGCCAAGTCCGACATTTATGCTCTGGAAGCGGTAACGGCCCGGGGTGTCCCCGAAGCCTCGTTCCAACTGACCTCGCCCGCCATCGTCGTCGGCGAGAAGGCGAAGATGAAAGAAGGGCTGAACGACATCACCTTCACATTCACTCAGGCGGCCCCCGGTCAAGCGAGCTGCGAGGCAATCCTGGACTATATCCTGTTGGCCCCCTACAAGAATTACGTCCGCGATTGGATGCTCATCGGTCCCTGGGACAACACCAACAGCACCGGATTGCGAGAAGTCTATCCCCCGGAGCAGGAGATCGCTTTTGACAAAAAGTATCAGGGCAAGGCTGGCGAAGTCGCCTGGAAGAAAGTCAGAGTCGCGCCGGATGGCGTTGTGAACCTGTTGCAACACATGTCTCCGGCGGACAACGTTGTCGCATACGGCTACTTCTGCGTCGTCGCCCCCGCCGACATTACCACCGACATGTACGTCGGCAGCGACGATGGCGTTCGTGTCTGGATTAACGGAAAGCTCGTCCACGATCACAGAGTTGACCGAGGGCTCCAGCCCGATCAAGATGTGGTTTCTGGTACGCTCAGAAAGGGACCCAACGCAGTCCTGGTCAAAGTTGATCAAGGAATCGGCGACTGGGGCTTCTCGCTTCGCTTTCGTGATCCGGACGAAGTCTTGCGGTACAGCCTCGATGCGCCAAAATGAGGAGCCTCCTCTGCCGCTTAGAGACAGACAGAATTTCAGCCTTGGGCCACGGGCCGCAGCGCAGGTGTTTCTTTGAAATGGCGATCAGAGCTTGAGGCACCGAGCAACCCGGAGCCTTAGCCTTGAACAAGAGAGATTCATCGAGAAAAATGCGCTCGCTCTTCAGAATTCGCATAATGCTTTCAATCCGGCATGGAGCTTTCTGCCTTGTACTGGGAGTCGCCGCGGGCACCCACTGCCGGGCCGTCGTTGCTGCTGTCGTTCCCTGGACTACGCCCGAACTCATCGCCACCGGCTTTCAGTTCACTGAAGGTCCCGTCTGGCATCCCGAAGGCTTCGTCCTTTTCAGCGACGTGCAGGGCAACCGAATCGTCAAGTGGAGCGCTCCGAACGTGACCGAGACGTTCCGCCAGCCCAGCTCCAATTCCAACGGTCTCGCCTTTGACAGTCAGGGAAGGCTCGTCGCCTGCGAGCACAGCGGCCGCCGCGTCTCCCGCACGGAGGCAGGAGGAAAAGTGGTGAGCCTCGCCGACAGATACCAGGGCATGCGCCTCAACAGCCCGAACGATTTGACCCTGAAATCCGACGGCAGCATCTACTTCACCGATCCCCCTTACGGAATCAGCCCCGGCCAGCAAGAGCTCCCTTTCAACGGTGTCTTTCGCATCTCTCCTGAAGGCGACCTGACCGTCCTGGCCACCGATTTCGACCGCCCCAACGGCCTCGCCTTCTCCCCCGACGAGAGCAAGCTCTACATCGCGGACAGTTCTCGCGGGCACATTCGCGTGTTCGATGTCCAGCCCGACGGGACTTTGTCGGGGAGCACTGTCTTCGTCAACGTGCCAAGCCCCGACGGTATGAAGATTGACGCTAAGGGCAACCTCCACGTCGCCAGTTCCGCCGGTATCCGAATATTCAATCCCGCAGGAGAAACCGTCGGCACGATCCCGTTTCCGCAGCAGCCCTCCAACTGCTGCTTCGGCGACCCCGACAACAAGACTCTATTCGTGACCGCGAGGACTTCTCTTTACAGAGTGAGGCTGAACGAAAGCGAGCTGAGTACCGACGCAAAGCACAACCTTGTCCTGACCTGGCGAAGCCTCCCCGGCAAAACATTTTCGGTTTATCGGTCGAGCGATATGTTAATCTGGGAGGCCGCTGCGGACAGCGTCCCCGCAGGGGCAGACTCCGTGACCAGATGGACGGACCTGTCGAGACCCCTTTTTTCGCCCGATGTCCGAAGCAGATACTACAAGGTCACCGAAAAGCAATGAGCACACGTTTTGGCATCAGGTCATTGTGTGGCGCGGGGCGAGCCTGTTCGTGGCGACAGAATTCGCGCAGTTCGCCGAGGGCGTTCTCGCCCGGTCATCGCGGTTCTGTCTTCGCTTTTCTCAAGTTTCTCGACGAGATTTTCGTGTGAGCGAAGCGCCCCTGTGTCTCAGGACGCAGGAGATTCAAATGGTTCCAATCGCTCAAGAGAGAATGGAGGTGACGAGCAATGAGCAAGAGTCGCAGAGGTTCATCACACTTGAGGAAGCTGCGGTTGACCGCGGCAAAAAGGCTCGGCTGCTATTCGCTTTCGGTGGTCCTATTGATTGCAGTAGGAGGGACCTCACAGATGACTGCTGAGGAAGGGCTTGACGCCATTGTCGCTGGCGCCCCTGAAAAGGTCGCATCCGGTTTCCAGTTCACCGAAGGGCCCGTATGGCACCCCGAAGGATTCCTGATTTTCAGCGACATCCCCCCCAACAGGATTGTCAAGTGGACAGCCCCCGACAAAACCGAGACGTTCCGCCAGCCGAGCGGCAATTCCAACGGCCTGACGTTCGACCGCCAGAGGAGGCTCATCGCCTGCGAGCACGGAAACCGTCGCGTGTCCCGCACCGAGCCCGACGGGAAAGTCGTAACCGTTGTGGACAAGTACGAAGGTAAGCGGCTCAATAGCCCAAACGATATCGCTATCAAGTCCGACGGCAGCATTTACTTCACCGATCCGCCCTACGGCATCCAGCAAGACCAAAAGGAACTCGGATTCAACGGCGTGTTTCGCATATCGCCCGATGGCAAATTGACGCTTCTCGCGGCGGATTTTGAGCGTCCGAACGGCCTGGCGTTCTCTCCCGATGAGAAGGTTCTTTATGTGGCTGACACGGCTCGCGGGCATGTCCGCGCCTTCGATGTTCAGCCCGACGGGACGTTGACGAGCGGGAGGGAGTTCGTGAAAGTCCCGGGACCCGACGGCATGAAAGTGGACACGAAAGGCAACCTCTACGTTACGAGCACCGGCGTCGCTATATTCGACCCCAAAGGCAACAAGATCGGCGAGATTAAACTCCCCGAGCGGCCCGCGAATTGCTGCTTCGGCGACAAGGATAACAAGACGCTGTTCGTCACGGCGAGGACTTCTCTTTACCGGGTCAGGCTGAAGGTCGCAGGAATCAAAGTCGGCCCCGCCGCCCTCGAGAAGTGAAAAATCCCCCTCTCGCCAGGCAGGGCGAGGAGTCTTCTCGGCGGCCGTAAAAGCATGGCGCCAGCAGCGTGGCACGGGCGTCTCGCCCGTGAACAATCATGGGCAGGATGCCTATGGCACCTCTCCGTGCAGGAGAGCAGTTCGGGAGGCTATCACCACGCATGAACAAACCCCAATGGAAGGATCCAACGATGGAACGAGATAGAATCAGCAGGCGCGATTTTCTAAGGCGCACTTCTGTTGCATTGGGTGGCTTGGTGTCCGGCGCGGTGGGAACACCGTCGCCCGAAGCAGCCACGTCCGAGGCGGGACGTATTGACCGCCGCCACAATTACAACCCCCTCATGGGCTACCGGCGGCTCGGTAAAACGAACATCATGATTTCCGAAATCGGCCTCGGCGGCCATGGCAACACCGACATCAAGGACCGCGAGGAAGTCTTGGCTCGCGCCGCTGAGATGGGCTTGAATTATCTCGACACCAACATGGTTTCCGAGTGCGAGTTGTACGGGCAAGCCCTCCGTGGCATGCGCGATAAGTGGTACATCGGTTTTGCCTGCTGGCCCTTCAAGCTCACAGAGCCGGAGAACGTCACCGCCGACGTGATGATGAAGAACATCGAGGGCGCTCTCAGGAATTATCGCACCGAGACGCTCGATATTTGGCGTCCAGTCGGCGCCGCCTATGCCGAAGACCAGACCGCCCTTCTGGAGAATCGAGTTCTCGAGAAGGTCGTCGAGGTTTTCGACAAGGCGAAGCAGCAGGGAAAGGTTCGCTGGCTCGGAATCTCCGTTCACAATCCCAACAACATTCGCCATGTCCTGAACAGCTATCCGTCCTTCTCCGTTATCCTGTTCCCTTACTTCTTCCTGACGAGGGAGAAGCTCGGGGATAGCTTGGTTTCTCTGGCAAAGGAGAAAGACGTCGGGATTATCGCGACCAAGCCTTTCGGGGGCGGATTGATTTTCCGCGCGATGAGGGGTTGGGCGTACGAAGCGCCGGAAAAGGATGCCGTCACCCTTCTCAGAAAGATTCTCGCAAATAAGGACGTTTCCTCGACGATTCCGGGCGTCGCCAGCCGCATGCAGTTGGAGATCAACGTCCGGGCGTCGTACGAGCGGCGGGACAAGCTCACATCCTGGGAACTCGACACAATCGAGAAGTGGAAGACACGTTTCTTCGCGACCCTGTCCCCGGAGTACGCCTGGCTAAAGGAATGGCAATGCGTCTGAGAAGACGCTCGCTCGCCGTGCTGGAGCTTATTTTCGTCGTCTCCTGTGCACGAGTCAGGACGCCAAGCGTTTCGGTGTCGAGTCTTTCCGACGCCAACGACCCCTGCTACATGTGCCACATTCCGTTCACCGACGAGGAAATAGCCGTCGCTCACCTCACGGCGGGCATTCCCTGCTCACGCTGCCACGGGAAAAGCCTCGCGCACATGGGCGACGAAACCTTCTCAACGCCTCCCGATACCGTCTATTCGAGAGATCAGGTCAATCCCTTTTGCCGGACCTGCCACGCAACTCATCCGAACATTCCGCCGGAGCGGCTCGTCGAGGTCTGGTTGGAGAGGAATCCGGGATTCGTGGAATCCGGCGCTGTGAAACAAGGCGTGGTCTGCACGGACTGTCATGGCTCGCACAGACTCGCCCGTGCACGATGACGACCCGCGCTACGTTGAATGCCCGGTAGGCTGCGACTTATAGTCTTCCGCCCGGTGCCGCACAATTTTCCCCTCGATCATGTAAATCACATCCTCCGCGATGTTCGTGGTGTGGTCCGCAATCCGCTCGAGATGCCGAGACGCGGAGAGCAGGTGAATCAACGACTCCAACTGCTCCGGATTTCGCCGAATCGCACTCTGCACCTGTGCGTACATCTCCCGATTGATGGCGTCAACCTCGTCGTCGGCAGCGCACACCTGGTGGGCGAGGAGTGAGTCGTTGCAGACCAGCGCCGACTCACCCCGCTGGGTCGGACTCTTGTCGGGTTGTCCCCCCTAACCGAGCGGTTACGGCGTGGCTGTATACAGGGGGCATTATTGCGCCCCTTCAGGGCTGGGACGCAAGGCGGCGATCGTACCCCAGCGCGTTGCCCTGCGCTATGTTATTCCGTCCTTTCAGGACTCTCGCTCATCGTTGTGCTGCCGCCCGGGGCGGCTCGCCCTGGGTCCGGGCGGACGGAGCATCCTTAAGCCCTGTAAGGGCGAAATAGGCGAACCCAAGCCTGAAACGAAGGTAGCCGCTCCGTGCCACTACGATACGGCCACACCCCTTTCCGCGGCAAGGATGTGCCCCGCCGTTCCCTCTTTTCAACACACCGGGGGCGCTGACCCTCACTGGGACGCAGGGACCATCTTCAGACAGACAGGCGTCGGAACGGAGGCAACCTGCCCGGTCGGGAGGAGTCTGCCTGTCGGTTGAACGATTCGGAACGTCACGATGGTGTCGGAGCTTTGGTTCGCGGAGAGCAAGAAGGTCCCGGTCGAATCAATGGCGAAGTTTCGGGGCGTTTTGCCCTGTGTCGGCTCATGACCGACGTAGGTGAGTCTGCCGGTACTCTCCTCGATTGCGAAGATCACAATACTGTCATGACCCCGATTGGAACCATAGAGGAACTTCCCCGACGGCGACACGTGTACGTCAGCGCAATGATTTTCACCTCGAAAGCCCTCCGGAAGAGTGGACACGGTTTCGATCTCGCTGAGCGTACCCTGCTTTTCAGTGTAGGCAAATGCCATCAATGTCGAGTTGAGCTCATTGATTCCGTAGGCAAATCTTCCGTTCGGGTGGAAGGCGAAATGGCGCGGCCCCGCCCCGGCGGTAACCCGAGCCCAGGGCTCATCGTTGGGATTCAGCTTTCCGTGCGTCAAATCCACCCTGTAAATCATGACCTTATCGAGTCCCAGGTCCGGCACAAAGAGATAGCGGTTCGCTGAATCCAGGTTCACAGAATGCGGATGAGGGCGTTCCTGACGTTGAGGGTTAACACTGGAGCCTTGATGTTGAACGAGGTCCGTGAGTTCTCCGAGCCGACCGTCGCTCTGTATGGGAAGCACTGCCACACTGCCCCCCGTGTAATTGGCCACGAACACAAACTTGCCGGTCTTATCAACGCTCAGGTGACATGGACTGGCTCCACCTGACGCCTGCTGGTTCAAATAGGTCAATTCCCCTGTTTTCGGCTCTCTGCGGAACGCGGTCACGGCGCCGCCCGATTTATCCGCAAACCTCGAGACTTCGTTAACCGCGTAGAGAAAGCGGTTGTCGGGACCAAAGGCGAGAAAGGAGGGGTTGACCACCCCTTGGGCAGCGGAAGCAAATCTCAGTGCTCCGGAACATAGGTCCAGGCGATAGACGTAAATGCCCTCGCTCTTTCCGGAAGTATAGGTTCCAACGTAGAGAACGACTTCCTTGCTTTCCTCTTTGGCCGTCGTCTCCGCCGCAGGAGGTAGGGATGTTGTCAGAGCGCCCAGGCCGATTGCAGTCCCAACTGCCCCAAGCCCCACCTTACTCATCATTTCACGACGATTCATTCTGGCCTCCTATGATGAATGCTTGCCTCATCGAGGCGCTCACGGGCCGGTAATGACGACCCAGGCGCCGCGCCCCTTGGTGGCGGCGTACAACATGTTGTTCGGGCCGACCTTCAGGTCCACGACGGTAGTCAATGGCAAGCCATCGTTGTACGCTTGCCAGCTCTCGTACGTTGGCTTCGTGCCGTCCCAGCGAAAGACGCCATGGTCCGTGCCCACGTAGGCCACATCGGACCGGTGCGCATCCCCGCAGATGACCCGTCCAACAACATTCGTGGCGAGGTTATCGTTCATCCACGAACCGTTCCATCCTCCTTGCGCCGTCCACTCCAGCCGTTGGACACGCCTGTACACATCGCCTCCGGAATACAACACGAACAACACATTCGCGTCCTTGGGCGAGAAGGCCATGCTTATGACCGCGGCCTGGTCCGGGTGCGAGTCAATCAGGTTCCAGGTTCCCTGGATTTTCGCCGAGCTGTACCAGATTTGCCCTTGACTCGTGCCAGCGAACCAGTGTGTGGTCCCCGGCTGAATCACCACGCGCTTGACAGACCCCTTTACGGTCGTGCCGAAGGGGCCTCTTCCAGACCACGTGCAGTTCGCTCCGAGGTCAGCATCCGTCGTGGCATAGACCTGTCCGCCTTTGTTGGCATCGCCCGAAGAGCCAGCGGCCAGGACGGTGTTGGGGTAGTTCGGGTCAACGGTGATGTAGTCGTCCCACGTGACCCCCGATGGCAAGTTCTTACTCTCGGCAATCTTCTGCCACGACTTGCCGCCGTCGCCCGACCGCGCCGTGCTCCCGAAGTACTGGAACTGGGCGTACATCACGTTGTTGTTCGATGGAGCAATCAACGTGTAGTAACCATCGCCGTAGTTAAAGATCGTTACGAAGCGCCATTGCGGCTTACTTTCGTACAGGATGTTGCCGGTATCCTGTGTCCCCCCAAAGATCACAGGAGGATTCCCGCTGCCCACGTCGAAATCGTAGAACTGGGTCACGCGAAGATTGTTGTTGCGGGGCTCGAACGTATCCCCGGAAAGACCGTAATTCTTGCTATCCTTGTAATGTTTTGCTGGCGTTGTGTTGACGGTGCAGCGGTAGATTCCCTGATCGCACGCCAGATAGTATATGCCGGATGAACTTGGATGGAACTGGAGCGCCTTCATGTCGCACCGCCACAGCGGCACATCATACGTCCATGACGTTTTCCCCTGCGGAGGGTTGTGGGCGCTCCACTGATACAGCACGACGCCCCCGAGATAGACCATGTCAAGGACGCTCGGATGGCAGCGGACAAACGGGTTGTACTGTCCCACCAACACGCCATTCGCGTATTCTGCCATCGGGCTGAAATTGTCTCCTCCATGCTGACCAATCGCTTCCTTCGCGAGCTCCAGCAGCCTTCTGACATCAGCCACAATCCCCGTCAGAAAAGCTTTCCGAGCCTCCTTGTCGCTCCCCCGCCTTCGGGCGGGGTCCCCTTAATGCTCGACGAGAAGTACCGACCTAACTCGTGCTTCCCTGCCCAAACATCGGGACTCTCCGCTTCCGCCGCCAACGCCCTCACCAACGTCACGATGCCGTCCGGAAGCAAATTATATGTATCCCTCACCGCCCCCCTCCCAAAGATGTGCGTCGTATCAATCGCCAGCTTCTTCTTTCCTCTCTTCAAAAAGCCACATCGCTTCGCTTCTCTCAGCGACGCAAGAAAAATCTCCCTCGCCTTATCATGAAGAATCAACTGCGCCCGGAATAGCTGAAGCGTGCTCTTCGCAAAAGGCTGGCTCTCCACCTCTACCCCCAACGCCACCTTCCAGCTCAGGTCCAACCGCGCCCTCCTCGTCCGAAACCTTGTCACGAGCCTGTAAAAGCAATGCCACCGCCAACAGTGAAGGCGGAACAGTATTTCGACCGTTATCCGCACAATATAATGATGCGAACTCCTCGTCCCAGAAAAGTCCCGCCACAGGCGGGATTCAACGCCAGAAAACCGTAAAACGACTCTCGTCCCACAAAATCCAGATACCTATTGTCCGCATCAAATAACCCTCTCTGCGCTGGTCGCTTCCCAAGCATTTGGTCGCTCCTCAATCTTCTTGCCCAATGTACCAATCAACCGTCTCCAGCCATCATCATACCACACCTGCTCCATTTCTGGAACCCCAAATCCCACTTTTCGGCTGAATTTCTAGGAAGTGTTGCTTTTTGGGACGCCCCGGCCGGCAGCCGAGATCACCCTTAGGCGGTGGACCGACTTCTACACGCTGCGGTAGAGGCTCACGGCTGACATTCTTCATGTGACTCTCATGGGCACGCGCAGCGTCGGCGAGCCTTCCTCGCCGAACCACAAGACGCCCTCCTTGACAATGTCAACCTCGACAATGAAGTCTCCGCTGCGGCCAGGCGCCCGGGCGACAAGGTCGAGCCGGACCTCGTCTCCCGGTTGAACTGTCCGCGGCAGATCGCTGCGGGCGAAGTCGAGCTCGAGGCATTCCCCGCCGGCAGACAGGAGGTGCGCACCCACTCTCACAGTGTGCGTGTCGCTGACGAAGTTGAACCACGCAATGTCGCCCGCGTTTCGCATCATCAGGGGGAGTCGAACAGTCCCTCCCCTTTTGGCAAACACCTGAGTCACAGACGAGCTCATCTCTGCGCTGTGGCGGTACCGCCTAAGCTCGTGGGGGCTCTCCTCGCCGGTTGCTGCGTCTTCACCGCCGCCGTTCGCTCGCGGTGGTTTCTGCAAAAAAAGGGCGATTGAGGTAAACAGTGTCCTGTCCACCCTGAGGACGATGCACGGCTTTCCTGTCGGGTTATACGGAAAATTCAGCGCCTCAGAGACGAATCGTCGTTCGATCCTGCCGTCCAAACTCCCTCCGCCGAGGTCAAAGCCTGCACCCTGGAGAAAGACAGGTCCGATCTCACGCCTCCTGAAAAAGCCAGGGGCTTCGCCCAGCCTGTTGAGAATCAGCTCTGTTGTTACGACCGCGACTCCCCCGGGTTTGAGCACCCGATAAATCTCCTTCAGGGCGATTAATGCCCCGCTGTGCCCTCCAAAGTGCTCTATTGACGAGAAGGAGAAAACGAAATCGAAGCAGCAGCTCGGGAACTCAAGCTCCCTCGCGTCCATGACAAGGACTCGCAGGTGGTCTCTTTGATAGTGGAACGGAGCAAACATCTCCGGGTGATCGAGCATGCACGGCGAGCCGTGGCTGCCCGCAAACTCACCTTGATAAATGTCCGTGGCGATGACCGTTCTTATCTTATTGGCAAGAAAATAAAGTATAGGCTCGTGTCCCGAGGCTACGCCCAGTGCCACGGCTTCCGGCGGCAGTCTCTCCAGCTTCCGCAAGCCGTACAGGGCGTGGGCGAACTCCCACGCCTTTTTGTGAAAAGGAATTTTCTGACACTCCATGTCGAGGTCGCACAAAGCCTTTCTCCACTCCGCGTTTTCGATTTCTGCCATCCCACAGAGCTTGTTGAGAGGGACACCACGCGGATAGGACAAACGATCCACAATCGTCACTTCGTAGGAATCGAATGGCGCGAGCACTCGCGTCGGCAGCCTCAGCACGAGGCGCCTGCCGCGTTTGCGGACGGAAGAGAGGACGCGGGGTATCGTTGGCTTCTTCACACCGTCTGCTTGTTAATTGCTCGACACCACGACCGGGACAGTAATGGAGTGGTACCAGAAAGCTCAGCGAACAGAGCGCCCCTGAACAGTACCGCGCTTCCTCACGCAGATCAAGGGCGCGGGTGGTATTTGCGGTGAATGCTTTTGAGTCGCTCTTTGTCAGCGTGAGTGTAGAATTCCGTCGTGGAAATGTTCGCGTGCCCAAGCATGGCTTGGATGACTCTCAGGTCCGCGCCGTCCTGAGTCGGCGGCAAGAATACTCGCTGCGCGGCCATCTATCAATCCACTTTCCCGAAAAGATGCCGAGCCATGACACAAGGAAATCCCGAGCTGCCGGATGTGCGACTACAGACAGCTTCCGAAAGGCGAATTGGCATAATCCGGTACAGCGCCCGGAATCGCCCTCTCGCCGGATAACTCGGCCGGCCTGCCGATTCGTCTCGCGTCAGATTCCGGCCGCCAATTCGGATTGCGTGTTCTCTCGCCAAGATGCCAAGGGCTTTCCGCACCTGCGGATTAGGTCCCAGCGCGAGGAAGGGACCTTGGAGTGCGCAAGCGGTTAATATCGTGTTGATAACGTGTCCCTGGGGCGTCCACAAATGTACCCCTCCCGCGCCGGCACTGGCCTGGGGGGGGGCGGCTGGGGGAGCTGCCATTGGGGGCTCCGAAGCCGGAGGAGGAGGGCCATGACGGAAGTGTTCTCGTCGGGAACAAGCTGTCCCGCCTGAAGACGGGGGAACGCAGACGGGTCATCCCACCGGACTCATCTTCTCCTCGCCCTCTGCGCTCTCTGCGGTGAATCCCTCCCGTAACTGAGCGATTACATCGCCTGCCATTTCTCACTTGACAGGCGCCGAAATGAGGCAGAAACTCACGACGTAAACGTGGAGAATAACCGAAAGGCGTCTCACAATGGCGGCCAGGCGGGAAAAACCATTAGTCGCTGTGAAGAATAATCCATCCCAGGATTCCCCTGCGTTCTCTCTTTTTCAAACTCTTCCGCCCTTTCCCGTGCCCCGTTTCGGTTGCGTTAGACCCTTTTGCTTCGTTTCCTTCGTCCGGGAGAAAACCCTGGCAGAAACATAAAGGGAGGTGCAGAGGAGGGATAGTGACGGCCGGGTACCCGACAGCCAATCTCGTATGTGTTCCATTGTCTCCTTATGATGATCCGGAGGATCTCGCTCCGTTCGCAGATTATTACCTCGCACCAAACCTCTCAGGCCGATGGTGCCGCAAAGGGTAAACCAGACGAGATATTCGAAATCATAAATAAACCAAACCCGGAAGAAGCAGGGAAAATGACGGCAATTGCTCTTGACAGACCCTTTGGCCTGCTCCGCGTTCTGCGCCTCGTGGTGGTTCCTTACATCGCAGGGCGGGAGGGAATAGTCCTTCTCGCCCCAAAGCCGTCCTCCTTTTTCGACCTGGCCTTAGCGTCCCTGGGACAGTAGTGTCCCCGCACTATTTGCCAGGCTCGGAAACCCTGCTCTCCGTCACCAAAAGAAGGAGACAAAAATGAAACCGATTTCCTCCGTCCCTCGTGTTTGCCTTCGGGTCCTCCTCATGATTGTCGTTTCCGCATCCGTCGCGGGCGCCTCGCAGTTCTCCTTCAGGGATGCCTTTGATGGCGCGAAGAAACCGGACTGGGATTTCTATGTCCCTCTTTCTGGGCCAACAGAATCTTTTGATCCGCCTGGGTTTTGGACACTGGAAATGCCCACGGCGTCCACGATATTTGACCACTGGAGTACGGTGGACAACGCCCCCGCTCTCTACCTTGACATTCCCGCCGCCAATCAGGCAGACGACTTCTTCATCGAGACGCATCTCATCTTGGAGGGCCCCGCCACCGGATACTTTCACGGCGTAATCGCGGTCTATTTCAGCCGGTATAACGCTTTCTACTGGGGTCCCTACATGGGTAGCACTCTGCGAGTAGAAAAAAGCGGCCAGAACGCACTAATTGACACCACGTACTACACGGACGTCTATCTTCGCATCGAACGGACCGGCAGCACCTACGATTTCCTTTACAGCTCCGACCCGACATCCGGTTGGACGTCCGCTGGCACGATAGTCGCCGCCGAAACTCCCACTAAGGTCGGTGTCATGGGCAAGACCTGGTATCAAGTGCTCGCCGCCGACCTCAGTCTACACTTCGATTACTTCCTCATGAACGCAACACTCGGCGCTTATGCCGGATCTGATCAGAGAGTTTACGGCGCCGATACAGTAACGCTTTCCGGGACAGGCCCTGACGACGCAACGAGCTGGCTGTGGGAGCAGATCAATACTGACGGGAAGCCCGTCGTGACCCTTACCACGCCCAACCAGCCAACGGCGACCTTCACCGCCCCCTCGCTCACCATCGGAACAACCCTCGACTTCCGCCTGACGGTGAATTCCCCCACCATGGGACCCACCTCGGACATTGTTACCATCACTGTTACTGCCGTCAATGTCCCCAGGGTTCCCCCCAGCGGCTTCGTCATTAAGCCCTTAGACCTCCCCGGAGGAGAGCTTGGTTTTCGCCTGGAATGGGACCCTCTGGTTGACGCCACCAGCTATCAAATCGCCTTGAAACTTGGCCCCGAATACTTCTGGACCTATAGCACCGCGAACACCTATTACGACTTCACCGGGATGATGGAAGGCGTAACGCGAATCGTGGCGGTGCGAGGCGAGAACAAGTTCAGCAAGCCCGCGAGCGCCAACCCGGCCGACCACGGAGCGCAATCTCCGGACATGTCCTACACGGCCATGCCGAACCTGGCTCGTCCGGCTTCGCTCGGAGGAACCCGTCCACCGCTTCCGGCCGTTCAGGGCGTCACATACGTCTTCTCCCGCCTCGGCATAGCCGGGATGAACGACAGGGCCTTTGCCGACACCAACGATAGCAGGGACGGGTTGTACAAAGAGGAAGACTTCTGGGGGTACCTGTGGGACCAGCAGTATTTCTTCGACCACATTGTGTATTACACCGGCGACATGTTCCCGAATGGCGGCTGGTTCACGAGCCTGAAAATCCAGTACACGACGGACGGCGCGACCTGGAAGGATGCGCCCATACTCAATATCTGGCCGGCGTATGACTTCACGGACGCCGAGGCAGGGAAGGAGCCGTTCCAAAGGTACGACCTGATCATCCCGACCCTGAGGGGAACTGGAATAAGGATTGCAGGCAGGCCCGGCGGCACCCTGACGTTCACTTCGATTTCGGAACTGGAGGTGTTCGGCGATCAGACGCAGGGTCCGATCATCGTTCAGGGGGTGGACGCTTCGTACCCGGAGGGCGCCACGGCGACACTCGATGGAAGCCTCTCGTTCTCGACCGCGGGTCCCATCACCAGCTACGCCTGGACGTTCGTGAGCGGTCCATCCTCTCCCACCCTCAACAACGCGAACAGCGCTGTGGCGACGTTCAAAGCCCCGAATGTGGCGAGCGACCAGGTGTTCGTGTTCAAGCTGACTGCCAGCGACGGGACCAACAGCGGCTCGGACAATGACGTTCGCATCACGGTGAAGAATCTCGCTACGACGGCGGTTGCCGGTCTCGACCAGTGGGTCTATGAAGGCAGCAACGTAAATCTCGACGGCTCTGGTTCCCTGACGACCACGGGGAACATCACCTACCTGTGGACGCAGACGGCAGGGACCGATGTGGGGGTGACCGGCAGTGCGAATGCAGTGGTCACCTTCACGGCGCCGATTTTGTGGGCTCACACGGAGAAGTTGACGTTTCGGCTGGAGGTAGACGATGGGGCCGGCGGCGTGAGCACCGATGAGGTTGCGATAAAGGTTAACAACTCGCTGACCGCCTCCGTTATCAGCCTCGAGCCTTTCGATCCAGCCGACTGGCTCCTTCAGGGAAGCGCAAACTATGATGATGCGGCAGGGATTCTCGAGATTACCCCTGCTGTGGACTGGATGACGGGTTCGGCTTTTCTGAGGCAGCCGATTGATTGCACCAAGTTTCGGGCGAGATTCAAGATTTACATCGGAGACGGAGATGGCGCCGATGGGATGGTTTTCGGCTGGCTGAGAGGGCCATCGTTTATGGGAGGAGCAGGCGGTTCTCTGGGCTGGTTAGGCGGCGGACTCCGGGGCTACGGGATCGTCTTCGACACGTATCCTCAAGACCAGAACTGGAACCTTGTTTCCTTTGAGAATCCGGAAGTCCATACCGCTGACAATACGGGCGGGTACGCCTCCTATACGCCGCCGATAGACATGGAGAACGCAGGCTGGTTCAATGTCGAGGTCGAAATGGACAATGGATACCTCCAGGTGTCGATGAGCAACGAAGCCCAGGGTTTTGCCAGGACCCTCGTCATCGGCTACACCGTTCCCGGTTACACAGGTTTTGACGCTTACTTCGGCTTCACCGGGGCCACCGGCGACTTGAATAACAACCATTGGGTTGACGACCTCCCCCTGGTGCTGGCGGACGCCTATGCGGCGAGGACGCTCCCGCCGTCCTATCAGCCCCTCAGCACGACGGACGTCAGCCTGCAGTTCAAGGTCAACCCGAACAACAAACCGAGCAGCGTAACCGTCCGAGAGAAGATTCCGACCGGTCTGACAGAAGCGGACGTGGTGGCGCCGGGCGCCGTGGTCGCCGGCGGGAACATCACCTGGACTCTTACGGGAGCGCAACTCAAGGCCA
>CAZFAP010000044.1:0-28971 GCA_964516325.1 uncultured Verrucomicrobiota bacterium | reverse complement strand
TCCCATTTGAACCTCCTTCGCTTGGCCACCCCTCAGTGATCCGCGTGGTCGGTGCGGAAAGAAGCCCCCCGCACGCGGCCAACGCCCTCCTGAACCGTCTTGAATGCCGCAGCCCAAGACGTTCCATCGCCCGATTGGGGGAGCGCCGAGTCCACGTAGAACACGGCCGCCTGGCAAGCGGGTTGAACGCACGCCAGCGCCACAACGAACTCCCATACCCATAACTTCCTAATTTTCCGACCCCCCTTTCTACCACTGTTTGGAGCTGAAAACAAAAAAGGCCCATGATATGGGCCGGTGTCTCAATAACCCTCGCTGCTTTTCGTTCGTTCTGGGTTCTTCCTCAACGCATTCATTGTCCCACCCAAACCTCAGTGCCCCAAACTCCCAACTTCCCTCTAAGTGAATAAACCACTCCTGGCGCCATTTGTCAAGAAGAGTTTTTGCGAAATTGCGATGCCTCCATCTCGGGAGGGACTCACCGCAGAGAGCGCAGAGGACGCCCCGCCCGAAGGCGGGGTGTGCCATGCCGCCTTAGGCGGGACCCGTGAGCGTGAATAGCAGGCCTCCCACGGGCAGGATGCCCATGCCACGTTTCTCCCACGGGGATGGCCTCTCTGGGTTCTCGGCGTGCTCGTCAAGAAAAACACTGAGACAGGATAACGGGATTAACAGGATGATCAGGAACCGCAGATGGACGCAGATGGATTGAAAAGTATGTATCTGCGCGTATCCGCGTGCATCCGGGGTTAATCTGCCATCGTGTTCATCCTGTGTGGCGCCGAGGGCGCCATTATCCTGTCCGCCTCCTCTGTGAGCTCTGCGGTTTCCTTCCGACCCGTGGGACAGGGCATCACCGATGACCTTCGCCGCCTGAGAGTGAGGGATGACGCGGAATTCACGGCCCGCCGCAGGGGCGTGCCTGTGCTCCGATGGGACACTGCCGTCGCTCCGCCCGCGCCGTGAGCTTCTCGCACAATCGTTACAGCCGGCGACCGCAGAAGCGAATCGCCTCCGCGTTGATGAATTCGTATCCTTCCAGAGGAATCGGAGTTCTGGTCTTGTGGGCGAAAAGCAAACCCTTGTAGCTGGTGAGATACGTGTAGGTATTCCTGAACGTCCCCTTGAAGGAGCAAACCAGCAGAGGCTCTTCCTGCCTTTTCATGACGTCAATGAATTCATCCCTCTCGAGGAATGCCACGCAGCGTCCCGACAGATGTACCGGCTCCCCAATGGAAGCGGGTTTTTCCGACTCGCTTTCAGACATGGTTATCTCCCGAATTGGGGTTGTTCCCGGCGCGAATTATACGCCACCGGCGACCGAGGACAAATATTCCAATAGGGGAATCAAATATTCCATCCCGACACAATAGGGTGCGGGTAAGCGTCGAGGCTCAATGGCTGTGGGGCCGACGGGCACGATTGTATCCTATTGGTTCACAAGGAATTGCGCCATTGGTTTTTCGGGCGCCCAGAGTTCTCACGCCCTGGCACGATGCTTGTTCAACTCCTTTGCTGAGTCGAAAAATAAGGTTCCGCTGCACGCCAGGAGCGTGGAACACGCGGCGCGGCGGAACAGTGAAAATAAAGGGACGTGCCGGGTCAGCGGAGACGCACACCACCCAAGTTAACCCTGGCCCAAAAGGCCGTGTCCGCCCCAAAGCGCGGCGGCTCCCACCCGGCCCGCCCCGACAAAAAAACGAGCCGAGGGACCGCCCAAAACCTCGCCTAAAAGGAAACTGACGAGAAGGAGGAGAGAAGGCGACGGGGGAAACCGAAAAAAGAAAAACAAGGCTGACACCGTGGCCCTTCACGAGCCTTTTTCTCTTCCTTCTCGCCTGCTTTAGCACGAACTGGTGGATGCTCCGGCGCTCAATCCGGGGCGTCCTTTCTATTTTGCCTCCCTGAGCGTAACGGTCTGATCAGTCTGCTCCCCTCCACGAACGGCAACGTTGACGAATTCATCCTCGTAGCCCATCGCACTGACTTTGACCCGGTATTTCCCGTCGGGGATGTTGCGACTTATATCCACGCCATCCCCCCGCGAGATGGCTTCGAAGCCGATATTCATCAACTCTTTGAGGTCGGGGAAGAACCCAAGGAAGAAGTTCGCCTGCTCGTCCAGCAGTTCCGTCTGTGCCCCCGTGACCGGTCTCCCTCTCTCATCAACCGCGCGAATGACGATTGTTCCACCAGCCGTAAGGGCAAAATCAGCCCGGTTGTCGGCGCCGCTGCTGACTCTGACCTTTTTCTTCGCAGACGCATACCCTCTGGCATCCACGGAGACGATGTAGTCGCCTGGAGCCAACCCGGACGCCTGATATTCGCCTGCGTCAGAGAGAGAAATCCTCTTCGAATACACAGGCCTCCCCTCGGAATCAATCGCCGAGAGGAATACCTCTCTTATCGGCCGGGATGGGTCACTGCCAGAGACCTGGCCTGACAGAATTACACCTCGGGAAAGCGAGAAATCGAGGTTTGATGGCCCCCTGGAGTTGCGGACTTCCGCAGACAGCCCCTGAGGGGCGTAGCCCTCCTTGCTCGCCACGACGAAGTATTCTCCGTCCGCCACTATTGGGAAGCTGTACTTCCCTTCGGAATCCGTGTTCTCCCCGCCTCCAATAAATAACCCTATCTTGAGGATCGCCGCCTCCCGCACATCCTTTGCGCGCCTCTGCTCAAGGGTGACCTTAGCGCCCTCAATCGGGTCGCGGTTCTCCGCGTCCACCACCTTGCCGGAGATTTCGCCCTCCGGCAGTTCGACGTTCTTCTCGAGATCCTTGTCTGCGAGCTCGATGTCCGTCTCGAAAAGGCGCGTCGGCATCATGGCGACCACTTTCATGACAGCCAGACTGTAAGCTCCCGGCTTTACACTCTTGATTTCGTACGTGCCATCTTCCTCAGTGTTATCGTTGGCAGAGGTTGTGCTCTTGGTGGCCATGACGGTCTTGGGGGAGGTTTCGATCGCCACAATAACACCCGCCTCTGGCTCGCCCTTGCGGGTCACCTTCCCATACACCCGGAGCGCGCCGCCGACCACAATATCCAAGCGGGTCTCCTTGTCGTTCTCGATAACGACAAAATGCGAATCGGACCGGCTGGCGCCCATCGCACCGACTCCTGACACTTCGGCCGCTCCCGCGACATACGTCCCCTCCTTCAGATTCTTGATAGCGTAATTGCCGTCTTTGTCCGTCTGGCCGACCTTTTGTCCACCCGGGCCGGCCGCGAACACGATGATATTCGGCAGCGGTTTCCCGGAATAGTCGTCCACCTTTCCGACAAGGCTGCCGCCCTGAGAAAGCTCGATTATCAAATTGGCGACCGCCTCGTTTTGAGCCAGTTTCAGGTCCTCGATTGTCTTTTCGGCAAAGTCCGATGCAGAGGCAGTGAGGGAGTATGTCCCCGGCTCGAGCTTGATCAGGTCAAAAAGCCCGCTGTTGTCCGTTTTGGCTTCCGCTCCCCCCATCGCCGGGATGAGAAAGGTTGAGCCTGTAGTTGCTCTGACACTCGCCCCGGGGATGGGTTGCAGGTCTGTCTTCGCCAGGACGACCCCTGAAATCCTCCCTCCCTGAACGAGCTGGAATTCGACCCCTTCCGTCGCTTCCCCCTTGCTCACCTTCACCTCCTGCTCTGCCGGGCAATAGTCCGGATGGCGGGCCTGGAGCGTGAATTTCCCGGCGGGAAGCCCTCCGATCTCGAATTCCCCCTTCGCATTTGTCGAGGCAAGAATCTTGCGCTGCGGGAGTCCTAACTCTCCGAAGACGGTCGAGTGGAGCGGGTTCTTCTGAGCGACCGTTGCCCCCTCAATCGGCTTGCCGATGGTGTCCACCACATGCCCGCTGATTTTCCCTGCGGGCTGCTGCTTAATCACCACGCCCGAGGTCGTCTTTTCCAGCTTGACCTCGACCTCTGGCGAGTAGGATTGCGCATAGCCCTTGGCGGTGGAGACAAGCCTGTATTTCCCCTCCTGCAACCCCGCAAGTCGGAACGTCCCTTCCGGGTTGCTGAATTCCTTCCCGTCGGAAGGGAGATGAATGTCTTCCTCCTTCTTGCTGAAAATCCCCAGGAGAGCGCCGCCCCCAATGTCTTCGGAGGTGACGATCCGGAATTGATCGAGGGGCTCGGATGTAACGGCGTCAATGACCTTCCCCTCGATAGCCCCGCCCAGAGTCAACGTGATAACCATGTCTTTCTGAGGGGTCGCCATGTTCCTGTACTCAGGAATGTAGTCCTCCTTCTCGACGTTGAGAACGTACCTTTTGCCTTCCTGGTAGGCGAACCCAAACTTGCCATCCGCCTTTGTCCTGTACTCGACCGGCTTACTTTCCTCGATCCCCCTGCCAGTTTCCGTGGAGAAGTTTTCCAGGGAATAGAAGGCGCATTTCACCGTTGCCTCCTCGAGTGGGTTTCCGACCTTGTCCAGGACGATTCCCGAAATGTCGAATTCCTTGACTTCCTCCGGCTTGGGCGGCGCCGGTTTCTCTTCCGGGGATAACGGCGGGATAGGCACGGGCGCCCCTTCCCGAGGCGCACCCTCGCCAGAATCCTTCACGACGGGGCGAGCGACTTCCGAAGGCTTTTCTTGCTCTCGCTCCGCTTTCCGAAAGGGTCCGAATAGAATGCACGCGACAAGCACGAGCAAACAAACCGCAATGACCCCAAAAACGAGCCTACTTGAAGAGTCTTTCATCCTTTTTCAGTTCTCCTTCCTCTGAGTCTTTCCCACATTCTCTTCGATGAGGAGCCTTATGCACATCAAGAAGAGACAAACCTATCCTATCTTCTCACAGAACTTACGAAACATCAGGGGGAATATTCCTTAATATGCATTGTAGGGCGAGTTTCTTCATTGCCATAGCTTAGCACCACCCAAGGCCGTTGGGTAGGCCATCCCTTTTGTCCGTCGCGGTGCACGGGGTAAGCCCGCGAGGCAGGGGAGGTTTCCAATTCATGGGGCGCAAACGAGGCGGATGGTTCAATCTTCTTTCGGTCGCGCCAATGTGTTACGTTGGGGCGCTGGCACCTTCGTAAATGCTCCAATTCATAGGCTCGGCGAGGTGGTTTTGGGAGAGTCACAGGACCACCTCTGTGCCGCCCCCGTTTTTCAGACGAGATGGACAGGATGCTGGGGATCGAGAGGATCATCCCCCGCCCCTCGGCGGGGTTATCCTGTCCGATTTTCTCCTTCTGGACCGGATAGGGCACCACCAGCAGAAAATGAACGGCAAGGCGTTTGAAGTCTCTAATCCATTGAAACAAAAGGAAGCCCAAGGGCGATTTGATGCCAAAGGTCAAGGCGGAAGTTGACCCGGATTTCGACCTGGTCGAAGAAAGCAAAGCTGGAGACCGCGCGGCGTTCGAGGAGCTGCTGTCGCGGCACTATCAGCGGACGCATGGGCTCGTCTTTCGCCTGACGGACGCCGACCGCGTGGACGATTTAACGCAGGAAGCCTTTGTGCTCGCGTACAGAAACATCCAGCGGTTTCGCGGGGACGCGAGGTTCTCGACTTGGCTGACGCGAATTGCCATAAACGTTTGCCGCTCGGAGTGGCGAAGGCGGAAGAATCGCCGGGAAGACCCTCTGGAACTGGTTTCCACAGAGGTAATTGCCGAAAAATCGAAGGGCAATCGGAGGGACGGTTCCGTCGCTATGATCGAGGCGGAAAAGGGCGAGAGAATTGACCGCGAGATTGCGGCTCTTCCGCCGAGACTCAGAATTGCCTTCACCCTGCGATACATCGAGGGACATTCGCCGACCGAAGTTGCGGCGGTTCTGGGATGCAGGGAAGGGACGGTGCGGTCGAGGCTTTTCAACGCCCGGCAGATTTTGAAAGTCCGCTTGAAGGAGCTTGTGCAATGAAGTGCAGGAAGGTCAGAAGGAAGCTCGTCTCATTTCTCGATGGCGATCTGGCGGCATCGGAGGCGGAAGCTGTGCGCAGGCACATCGAGGCGTGTAAGGCGTGCCAGAAGGAGGCTGAACTGCTCAACTCGACGCTGAGTCTTGCCCTCGGAAGCTCATGCGAGAAGCCAGCGCCACACCCACCGGAGAATTTCGTGTCGGCCTTCTGGCAGAGAGTGGAGGGGGAGCGCGCGGCTGCGGTCGGAGAAGCCAGACAGGCCAGCGCCGGGAGAGTTCGGCGTCCGCTTGTCTCGGTCATGACCGTGAGGTACGCAATTGCTGTGGTCGCGGCGGTGGTGGTGGTCGCAGCGGCTCTCTTCTTCGCGGTTCTGCGACGAGGAGAGACTCCCCACGACAAGAGTCTGACTGGCGTCCGAGAGGAAGTGAAGCAAGAAAAGGCTGCTCCATCGAGGGAAGACGAGCTTGCTCGAATTGAGGAGCGCCTGAAGGAGCTTGAAACGGCTGTTCGGAGTCTTCGCATGCCTGAGCAGAACACGGCTGGTTTCACGGCGGGAGAGATGCGGGAGATATACGCTTCCATAACGCTTGCCGCGGCAAACAATTACCGAGACATCCTGAATATGAACGAAGAGGCAGCCAAAAGGTACGCCCAGGTGGCGTCCCTGTACCCGGAAACATCGGCCGGTCAGGAAGCTCAGAAAATCCTATCGCGGCTCAACTGAAAGGAGGAGTGGAGAGATGAAAAGGGCGAATATCCGTTTGGTCCTGACCTCAGTTCTGTTGCTCGGAAGCACTGTGGCTGCGCTTTCGGAGGAACCGAAGCCCTCCCCGCGGGCGATTCGAAAGGCCATGGCGTACTGGGCCAGCGCCGAGGTAGCTGTCCCGCAAGCGAATGCTGAGCGCTTGAGCATCTACGAACGAGTGTTCAACGAAGAGGTTACGCCACGCTTCGTTGCGGAGCTGAGGAAGGAAAATCCAACAATAAGAAAGGAAGACATCCACCTATACGCCAGCGCCGTCCCGGATAAGGGGGCCATAACCCTCATGCTTACTGCGCAGGATGAGAAGACCGGGGTCGCATGGGCGACCCGAGCCGCGGAGATGGCTGTCTCGGCGATCGTCGGTTACGACGAGGCGGAAAGAAGAAGAATGATCGAGCCGGTCAGGAGGCAGGTGGATGAGCTGGAGGGCGTCGTGAGGAATCTGGCGCAGGAGCTCCTCGCTGTCCGGGCGAAGGCCGGGGTCTATAGCTCTGCAAAGGAGCTCGACCTTCTTCTCGGCAGCCTGCATTCCTATAAGGAGCAATTAGTTCAGGCGGAGATGAGGAACGCCGAACTGGAGACAAAGCTTTCGGTTCTGTCCAAAAGGGCCGCACAGGTGAAGAACTCGATCTCAAGCGAAGAGCTGGCGGCCTTAGAGAGGACAGCCCACGACCTTGCCGTCGAGCTTGACGAGATGTCGGGTACGAGCTACCAGCAGGCGCTGGCGAAGGGTGCCATTATCCTCAAGCAGAAGGAGGATGAATTTCAGCGAATCCGGGCGCTGTTCGAGCGATCGCTAACGACAAATAAGGAGGTGAAAGATGCCGAGGATGCCCTGAACCTTGCAAAGGGCGATTACGAGGCGCTCAGGGCGAAACCGGCTGAGCTGAAGCAGCGCGTTGAGCGGGTTCGGAAGGATCTGGACAAGGCCAAGGAGCAATTCGCCAGCGAAGGCGGTTTGGGCGCCAGCACAGCAATCGCCGAAAAAACCCTCGAGTGCGAAACGGATCTGGCTGCCAACAAGACGAAGATGGAGCACCTCCGCGCAAAAATCGCGTCACTCGAGCGGGAAATCCCGGAGAAGCGAGTCCTGGCACTGGATGTGGACAGACTCCAGGCAAGGATTGATGCCTACGAGGCGGCCCATCAGGCTGCACGGCAGGAGCAAGCGGCGGTCGAGCGGACGACACCCGTGAGGCAGCCTGAAATCGTGGGGGTGACATGGTGGGCGAGGCCGGTGGATGTCAGCGAGCTGGAGCTCCGGGGCTGGGCGGATGTCCAGGGGGAGGTGAAAACGGTCGGTATGACCGGCGTTTCTGGTCCCAAAGCGACCGTTCTGCAAGCCATCGAGGTAAGAGGAGGATTCACGGACAACGCCGATATGGAGCATGTCACGGTTTTCCGCAAAACGGACGGTTCTACGGAGAAGCATGTCATAGACTGCAAAGCTATCCTTGAGGGCAAGGCGCCAGACGACTTCATAATCGAGGCCAAGGACCTTGTGTGGGTGCCCTCGAAGACGGGAAAGGGGGAGGTGGTCCAGGAACTGCCGAAGCTCGAACCGGAGGAGACCATCGCGGTTGAAGTCAAGGGAGAAGTGAAGAAGCCCGGGCAGAAACAGCTCAAGAAGGGAAGCGCCACCCTCCGCGCGATCGAAGCCGCAGGGGAGTTTACGGATGAGGCAGACTTGAGACGAATCAGTCTCATGCGAGCCGCGGACGGCTCCGCCATACAGCACATCTTCAGCTACGACCTTATCCGGAAAGGTGCGTTATCGGGACAGCTCGGGCTTCGAGCCGGCGATACCATAACCGTGCCGCGCAAAGCAGACGCAAAACCCCTCGAAGCGAAAGAACAAGCTGGCCGCTACGATGTGTTGGGGGAGGTGAGGGACCCCGGATCGCACGTCTTCCATGGCACCACCACTATCCTCGTGGCCATCGCCGCGGCAGGCGGTTTCACCGACTACGCTGACAAGGGGCGCGTTGTAGTCATTCGGAAAACCAATGATTTGACCCAGAGGTACTACATTGACTGCGTCGGAATCCTGAAAGGGGATCTGCCGGACGATTTTATCATCCTGGCTGGCGACATGATTTGGGTGGGGCAGCGCGGCATTCTTTAGCGAGCTTGGCCCTGTGGGCAGGGGTCCGCCGCGCTGGGTACAATGCGGACCCCCAGCAAGCCGCTTTCCAGACACGCAGCGGGACCTATCAGAGGTCCCGTTTTTTTCTTCTTTGCGTGGAACCGATTTTGTGTAACCTTATTAGATTGCAAGCGCAACGGAAGGAGATGTGTATGGCTGGGATTCGCTTCGACAGGGAAAAGCTCGCTGAAATCTGTCACAGGAACGACATTGTTCAGCTCTGTGTTTTTGGCTCGTTCGCGCGCGGTGAGGGAGGGCACGACAGCGATGTTGACCTTTTAGCCCGATTCTCCCGCCCAAAGAGCCTGCTGACGGTTGTCTCCATCCAGCGTCAATTTTCCGAGGCATTGGGCCGCCCCGTGGATTTACTAACGGAACCGGCGATCAGCGCATACTTACGGGAGCGCATCCTGAGCGAGCTTCAGGTGCTGTACAGTGCGTGACGATACCGTCTACCTGAGACACATTCTGGACGCCATGGCGCGGATCGAACAGTACACCTGCGGCGTGGAGAAGAAGAAGTTCCTCGCTCAACCCCTGATTCAGGATGGCGTTATGCGGCAGATCGAGATCATCGGCGAGGCCAGGAAGCGGCTATCGCGCGAAATTCGCCGACGCTTCGGCAACGTCCCTTGGCAAGACATCGCCGGGATGCGCGACAAGCTGATTCACGATTACTTTGGGGTGAATCTGGAGGAAGTCTGGCTGACGGTACAAGAGGATCCTCCGGTCTTGAAGGCCAGTGTAGCAGCAATCCTTGAGCAAACGGGACCGGCGTGATCCTGAGGAGAACGCCCGGGCGTTGACCGAAGCCGAAACGCTGCCGCGGCTCAGCTTCAACGTTGGGTGGTTTGAAACGCCTGACCGAAGTCTTGGGAGGTACAATCCATGAAAAAATTATCGCTTGCTGTGCTTTTCACAATCCTCGCCTTTTTCACGGCTGGCTGCATCGGCAGATTCCCCGCGGAATACTCGGAGACGGAACAGCTCACGGTGGCGCTTCCAAGCGGGGGGACGCTCGGCATCTCAACTCAGAACGGAGCGATAAAGGTCCGCTCGGGCGATGTGACGGAAGTACAGATCACCGCCGAGAAGACCGTCTATTCGAGAACAGAGGAGCAGGCGAAGCAGTTCTGCGAAAACACCAAGATTGAGACGCGCACCGAGTCTGACGGGGCAAGAGTCTCCGTCGTGCCTCCAAGAGGCTACCGCCGTCGGGCGATGATCGCCGTGAGCTTTGAAGTGGTCGTCCCGAAAAACTGCAGCCTGGACCTCCACAGTTCCAACGGAGTGATCGAAGCGAGGGGAATCGCCGGGAACACCGAAATGGAGACGTCCAACGGCCCCATAACGGCAGTGGACATCGGCGGAAAGGTCGTCGGTGGAACGTCCAACGGCGCCGTCGAAGTCGAGCGAGTCTCCGGTTCGGCAGAGGTGGAAACATCAAACGGCGGCATAACGGTCAAGGACATAGGGGGCGATGTCCGGTGCCGCACGTCAAACGGAAACATTCTTCTCCACGATGCCCGCGCCAACATCAAAGCGGGCACTTCCAATGGGAGCATGACCTGCGAGCTTCCCCCGGACGCGTCAGCGAGTGTCTCCGCCAGCGCGGGAAATGGGAAGCTCTCTTGCGAGTTTCCGATAACGATAAGAGAGAACCAAATCTCCGGGAAGATTGGCGACGGCAAGTATTCTATCGAACTCAGGACGAGCAATGGAAATATCTCGATCGAGAAAATAAAGTGAGCGCCCCGGCGTCCAAACGATAGGAATAAGTCAGGAGAAAAGTTGTTTCAAAGGGCGCGGGAAGAGGCTCACGAAAAGGAGGATGGAATGGCAATCAGAAAGGCGATAGATGCGGGGGCGGTGATTTCGATTGTGGCAGCACTCTGCTTTGGACTGGAATCACCGTGTTCTGGCGATATGACGGTCGTTAAGGAAGTTACGACGAGCGTGGACGGCAAGAAGAGCATCTTCACGCAGACGTTGCAGTGGACCAAGGACAAGATGAAGACCGATGAGCCGTCCGGGCTCATCAGCATCACCGACCTCAACACCAGGACGGTTACCGTCCTCGACCCAAAACAGAAGACTTACTTCGTCAGCACCTTTGAGGAGATCAAAAAGCGGGAAGCCCAGCTTCCAGCGGAAGTGAGGAAAACCGAGCTTTCTGTTCGGGAGACCAAGGAGAAAGAAACGATAGACGGGTATCCGTGCGAGGAGTTGATCCTTGAGGCGGGACCAAGCGACGTCGTGGTTTGGATAACAAGCAAAATCGCCATTGACCCAGCGATGGTCGAGTTCGATAAGAAATTCCTCGAGTTGACCAAGGACATCAAGAGCCTCAGCTTCCAGGGGAAGATGCGAGCCGCTTTCGAGGAGCGAAAGGCGTACCCATACCTCACAATCATCGAAATGCCGCTGCCATTTGCGGAAAAGACGCAGATAACCGAATCGAAGGTCAAGAAGGTCTCCTACGACAAGATAGACCCGTCCGTCTTTGCCGTCCCGTCGGGATACACGAAGAAAACGCTCGCTCCTCCAAAGCCGCCTGCTCCTCCAAAGCCGCCGGAGAAATGAGAATTCCGTCGGTCGTTCAAGACGAGACAGAGGTTTTGTCGGCTGCGCGGGGACCAAATCACGAAAGGGCGTCAAAGAAACGCTGGCTTTCTGCCGGGGAGCTGCGGCGTTTGCGAGTGAATAAAGGAGAGTCGAAAGATGCTCAAGGTCGGAATCTCGTTGCTGGGTGGGTTGGGCTTCATCGTGGCCGGTCTCGCTGCCTTTGCCGAGGGTAAGATTGTCGTGGGCGATAAAGAGCGGCCGCTCCTTCCATCGCAGGTGAGAATGAGCGGCTTCCTCGATGACCGCATGGTCAACAACGAAAGGCATTGGCTGCTGAAGGCGAACGAGGGGGCGATTCTCGGAGGATTCAAGCAGCGTCCGGGAAGTCATCCCTGGATCGGGGAGCACGTCGGGAAATGGCTTCACGCCTCGTGCCTCGCCTGGTCCTACACAAATGACGCCTCGCTGCGAGACAAGATGGACCGCGTGGTCAAAGAGCTTCTTGCCACACAGGAGCCCGACGGATACCTCGGGACGTACACGAAGGATGAGCGATGGACGAGCTGGGACGTCTGGGTGCACAAGTACTGCCTCATCGGCTTGCTGAGCTACCACGAGTTCACCGGCGATAAAGCCGCTTTAGAAGGTGCGCGGCGCGTCGGCGATCTTCTGACAGAGACCTTCGGGCCGGAAAAGCGGGACATCATCAAGTCGGGGACCCACGTCGGGATGGCAGCCACCAGCGTCATGGAGCCAATGGTCTTCCTCTACAATGCAACCGGCGAGAAGAAATATCTCGACTTCTGCGAGTATCTGGTGAAAGCATACGACCAGCCCCACGGCCCGAAAATCATCTTCTCGCTCCTCGAAAAGCGTTCCGTCCAGGAAACCGCGAACGGCAAAGCCTATGAGATGATGTCCAACCTCGTCGGGCTTTGCGAGCTTTACCGCTGCACGGGAAACGAAAAGTATCTGCGCTCTTCGCAAATCGCCTGGGAAGACATTGTCAGGAATCGAATGTACATCACCGGCGGGACGAGCCTCGACGAGCACTTCCAGAAAGACCACTATCTTCCAAGAACCGGGGCCCTGTCTGAGACCTGCGCGACGGTAACCTGGCTCCAGCTCAGCCTTGAATTGCTGCGCTTGACCGGCGAAGTGAAATACGCTGATGTAGTCGAGCAGATTATCTACAACCACCTTTTCGCCGCCCAGAAGCCGACCGGCGAGGCTTTCTGCTACTTCACGCCCATCGAGGGGAAAAAGCCCTACACCGCGGACATCTGCTGCTGCACTTCGAGCGGTCCGCGGGGCGTCGCCCTGATCCCAACTCTCGCATACGGAATCAAGGAGGACGGCATCGTCGTGAATCTGTACGCGCCGGGGACGGCGGTGGTCGAGGTGCCCAGCGGAGGAAAGGTCGAGATCACGCAGGAAACGAACTATCCATTCGGCGGCAAGATTGTCCTCAAGGTCTCTCCGGAAAAGCCCACGAAGTTCACGCTGTATCTCCGCATTCCTTCGTGGTGCAGACGAGCGATGATTTCTGGCAGCAAGGGACTGAACATCGGCTTCCCGAAGCCGGGAGATTACACGCGCATCACCGGGACGTGGGAGAAAGGATATTCGGTGAATCTCGACCTGGACATGAGTCCGAGAATGATTCTTGGAGAGCACGGCGACAAGGGGCTTGTGGCTGTAGCGTACGGTCCCTCGGTTCTCGCTGCCGATGCTGCCCTCAACCCGGGGATTTCGTCTTTGCAGCGTGTCGCCGTCAAGTACGACAGCGGCGCCGCTGGACTCCGCGTCGAGAAGCGGGATGGAAAGACCGTTTTTGCTGTTCCCGCCGTCGAGTTGGTATCATCGGGCGAGAAACCGGGATTGAAGCCGATTACACTCTTTTTGACCACTTTCGCCGACGCTGGCACGGACGGTTCCACGTTCAAGGTCTGGCTGAGAGAGTCCGGCTCCTTTTCCGCCGCTGGCGTGTCGCTTTTCTCGTTCGGCGGAGAGAGCTATTCGCGAGAGGGCAATGTGGAGGGAGAGATTGCCGACGACGACACCGCCTCTTTCCGCGTGACATTCGACGGGAAAAGGGCGGAGGAGGATTGGTATGCCGTTACTCTCAACAAGCCCGTGAAAATCAACCGCGTCGTCTATGCCCACGGGAAGGTTTTCCACGACGGCGGATGGTTTGATGCTTCCCAGGGCAAGCCGAAGATACAGATTCTCCGCAAGCCGGACGGCGAATGGGAGACAGTCGCGCAGTTGGATTCATATCCTTCAACGACTGCTACGGATCACCGGGGCATTCCCGATGGGAAAGAATTCTCGGTCAGCTTTCCGCTGGTTGAGACGCACGGCATCCGCATCGTGAGCAGACCCGCTCACGGCGACAATCCCAACCAGGCTTTCTCGAGCTGCGCGGAACTTCAGGGTTTCCTGGAGAAGTGAAATCCGATGCTGCCGCCGGGGCGATTGGATTGCCAAGCGTAGTGACGAGTCGCGCGAGGAGCGATGACGAAGAACCAAAGTTCCCACCCAACGAGTAGCAAACGGATTTTCTATTATGTCCTCGTCGGAGCGGCGGTCGCAGGGATAGCGCTGAGGTGCTGGGGATTGAGGTGGGGGTTGCAGTACGGGCTGAACCGGAACGTCTTCCAATTTAACACCGACGAGATTAACATTGCCAAGCTCGCCTACCAGGCTTCCGTCCCCGAATACGACCCGGGGCACGCGTACGTCCGCGGCTTCCCGCGACAGGTTTGGGCGCTGCTCGGCATGTCACTCTTCTTCTCAGACCATCCCGCGACTGTTGACCGGCTAATGGTGTTCGGACGAGGGCTCTCCGTGTTCTATGCGGCACTGACCATCGTCGTCACATACCTCCTCGCAAAGGAGATTCTCAGGAGTTGGGAGGCAGGTTTCTGGGCGGCTCTTTTCCTTTCCGCATGCAGCCTGCACGTCACCAACAGCCATTTCTGCACTGCCGACGTAACCAACGCTTTCTGGCTCGCGGCGGTCATGGTTCTCTCGCTGAACTTTCTGCGGAAACCTTCTCCTGCAACGCTGATTCTCTGCTCCGCGGCGTGCGGCTTTTCCATCGCCACCAAACTCACGGTCTTCTCACTGATTCCCCTCGTCTATTCCTGCGTGAACGCTCGACGAGCGAAGTGGCTCGGCATGGCGCTCCCGCTCGTCGTCCTCACCGTGCTGTTCGTGAACGGCCTCTCGTTTTCATGGCACGATTATTTGGGAGCCGCAAAGGATGTATTCACGGCGAGCGTCCGAGCAGGCGAGCGACATTTCCGACTCCAAAACCCGCTCGTCTATTTCATCGCGCTGATTCCGGGGCTTGGCTCGCCGGCGTTTGCGATGATGTGCTGGCGCGGCGGGCGGGGGATCAAAAGCTTTAGAGCCTCCCTTCGCGCGAATGCTAAAGCGAGCCTCACAAGCGTCCTCCGCAGCCAATTCTTCTGGGTGATATTTCTTCCCCTGGCTCTCTATTGCCTCGTCGTTTTCTCTTTCGGCTTCGTGGCCACAAGGCACATGGTCGTCCTCACACCGGGCCTCGCTTCTCTCGCCGCCGGGGGATTGACGCTCATTCGCAAAGACAGGCTCAGGCGAGCCGTCGGGTTTGCCTCCGTCGCCTACTGCTTCGTCAACGCGGCAGGGAATGAATACTGGTATGCCCAGGAAACGAGAGCCGCCGCATGGGACTACATCCGCGAGAATATCCGCGATTCCGCACCCGTCCATTTCAGCCGCTACATGCCGATCCCGGAGGGCTACACCGACCACGATCTCCCGGAAGCCGAATACCTCGTCGTCCACGAGTCGTATTACCGCCGCTACATCCGCTCCCTGACCTCCCCGTTTCGTTCATCCCCGAAAGATGAAAGCTACGTCGTCCACGGCAAACCGGGGCACCTCCGTTTCTACACCGCCCTCCTTCAGGGCAAGAGCGAATTTCGGCTCGTCAAGCGATTCCGGATTCGCCCCATCACTCCCGAATCCATCCTGAGCCGCTCCCTTTTTGGCTGGCCCCCCGACCTCGTCGGCGACGTCCGAATCTACCGCCGAAGTTGACCCTGGCGTCCTTTGGCTGGATTGATCAGCGGTCAGGCAACCGAGTAAGCGAGCCTACCGGCCGCGGCACTGCTTGAGGTCCAGAGCCGGGAACAGGAATGGCACCTGCCCGGGGGTGGACAGGAGGGGGGCGCGGCGCACAAGGGGCCTCCGCCGCCGTGGCGGGGCGAGCCAGGACCTCCTCCGGCGTCGCGCTCAGCCACAATAGTCTTCTCGCCTGGCAGACCCCACGGAATTCAACGCCAAGGTAAACGGAGAATGGACTTTTCCTCGGGTTATTCGACCAGCTTCCACGGGCCCCCTTCCGAAGAAGGTGTCCAGGTGTACTGCCACTCGCCTATGTTGATCGAGACTTCCTTCGGGCCGACGAAGCACTCGACTGGCCCCGCTGGGCTCTGCATAGTGAATCCTGTCCCACTGTATCGAACCATCGGGTTTCCCTCCGGCTTAGACCAGATGAAGACCTGGGCGACCCCGTCGGTGCTCGCGAACTTCAGCGGCTCCTTCAAGTCATAGCTGAAATTTGTCCCAGAATACCGCATATACGGGTTTCCTCCCACAGGGGGCGCCGCATTCCGCACCCGACCCGCCGCCCGCGGACGCCTCACCTCGTACCAATACGGCAGCGAGATTGTCCCCGGCGGGGTCTTGAAGTTCAGCAGCGCGGCATTCGACTCTCCTTCCGGCAGACTCAGCGAGAATGACACTCCGCTCCCTTCCCCCGTCCATCCACCCTCTCTGTCGTACCCGTGCGGCCGGAAGAGGCTGTTTATGGCGCTGATAATCCCGTAGTTCAGCTTGAACCCCATGTTGGAGGCCAGCGTCGCCCCCGCGAGCACGAATACCAACACAAGCACAAGGGGCGCAATGCCGCAGGACCTCCGGTTCTTGACCAACCCAATGAGCTTTCTCATGTCCTTCACCTCCTGTTTAACATTCTGACCTGCTTTCGGGCGCTTTGCCATGGCGTAAAAGGCTGGCGTGCCACAAACGCAGTCTTTTTATCGCTCGGGGAGCAAGAAGTGAGCCGTTGGGGGTGGTTGCACCTAACCATCGCTATGCCAGCCGGATACGTCATTACTCTTTTCGCAAGACCCGGGTGGCGGACCCGTCTTCGCGTTGACCTAACGCAACATATCGCTGCGGGAGCTGACCGCTGGCGCTGCTTCTCATACACATTCCGCAGTGGTTTCCACGCAACGAGTGTTGATTCTTTTCGACACGCGGCTACCCGGCCACCTCCGCTTTTACACGAACCTCCTCCGAGGTAAGTCGGAGTTTCGGCTCATCAAGCGATTCCCGATTCGGCCCATCACCCCCGAATCCATCCTGAGCCGCTCCTCCTTCGGCTGGCCCCCCGACCTCATCGGCGACGTCCGAATTTATCACCGGTGACGATTCTCTATACTGGCAGCGTGCGAACACACCGCGGACCCTTGCGGGCCCGCGCTGCAGGCCCTCTATTTTCGTGGGGGAGGATGTTTCCCGAGGGCCGGGGCAGAGGTGTGAGCAAAGGCTGCGTAGTTGCCGAATAGGCATGCCTCCCGCTCCAGTGCGCAGGCGCCGAGTAAACCTCGCGCGACGCCTCCTGGAGTGCTTCCGCTATTTCCGCACCCCAGCCGACGCCTTCGACCCCCTTAAGGCCGCACGCTGTCAGATCCGCCTGAATACCTCCTGAGCCTTCCGCTGGGGCGTGCTCCATGCCTCGCCGCAAATCAGTTCTACTATACCCACTCCACCCCAGCGCCACAACCCCCTATCCTCTGCCCTCCCCCGCACTCTCGCTCCCCCCTGAAACACCTTGAGCGCCCCGCCCATTGCCCCCTTGTTCCCCAGAGCTGGGCATGTGATTTCCCCGTTGACACGGTGTTGGTGAAAAGGTAAACTAACGCTAAAAAAGAATATATCTCTGTTGAAGAGGAAATAATCTTGCCCGGAAGGTAGTGATTTTTATGACGAAGATTGAGGTGCGCCCAGGTCAGGATATCGGCAGCGCCATAAAGGCTTTCAAGAAAAAGTGTGCGAAGGCCGGTATCATGAAGGAGTTCAGGCGGGCGCAACGGTTTGAAAAACCTTCGGACCGCAGAAGAAAACAAGCACGGGAGAGCCTGAAAAGAGCCCGATTGGCCAACCTCGAAGAGTCTTGATAGGGCGGGCCAACTGCGACACGACACCGGGGGCATTGACTGGTGCCGGGAGAGGGGTGGTACTTTGTCATGTCGCCGCAACAGGCCCCATTTGCCGCTGCGCCCCATCGTCGGAATTCGCACCCTGAACGCCGCACGACGAAACCATGGGCGAGAGGTGCGTCAAGTGCGGGAGGGTTCACGCCATCCTCCCCGGCGTGGTCAATAGGTGGCATCGGTGCACAAAGTGCGGTGCAGTCTATTGCCCTGACTGCGGCAGAGCAGTGGCCGGCAAGGCAAGTATCCTCTCCGGCGAGCGGACGTGCAATATCTCCTTTGGTGGGTCTCCCCCGTGCGGCGGCAGCACGATGCTTTTTTAGCCTGCCAGAGCTCCTTCAAACCTTCCTGAGCCTGGCGAATTCTGGCGAGAGTAACCTCGGCTCTCCATCCCCGTCGAAAAGCACGTGCACGAAGGTTTCTTTGCGCTCCCGCTCGACGCTGACCACCGTTCCCTCGCCGAATGTTGGGTGACTTACCCTGTCTCCTTCGCTGAGGCCGAGGGGAGGCTGACTTTGGCTTCGCGGAGGCGTCTTCCTCCTGACCTTCAGGCGTGGGGCATAGAAGTTTTCTTCTTCGCGGTCCCGCGTTTTTTCCCTTTCAAACATCTCGGAGATAAAGCGAGATTCCTCATTTTCGACAAAAAGTCCGTGCCGCAATCTTCTCTCAGCGGCGGTGACATAAAGGAACCTCTTCGCCCGGGTAATCCCGACGTAGCAAAGCCTCCTCTCCTCCTCCAACCTCTCCGGATCATCGAGCGAGTTTGCATGAGGGAAGATTCCTTCCTCAAGTCCCACGATGATGACCGCCTCGAACTCTAACCCCTTGCTGTTGTGGACCGTCATCAGGCTGACTCTGTCTTCCTTGTCCTGCCAGGTGTCTATGTCGGACACGAGGGAGATTCGCTGGAGAAAATCTTCAAGCCCGCAACCCGGTTCGTTCTCGCAGAAGGACTTCATGCTGTCCATCAGTTCCCGCAAATTGTCTATCCTGTCTTCGGCGTCTTCCGGAAAATCGTCTTTCAGCATCTCGACGTAGCCGGTGCGTGCGATGAGTTCTTCCGTGAGCTGGTGCGGCGGCGTTGTGCCAAGCTTTTCGCGCAATTCTTCGATCATTTTCACAAACGACGAGACCGATTGCTTGGCCGACCACAGGATGCCCGCGACGGAATCCACTTCCTTGGCGACCTCGTATAGCTGAAGCCGTTTCTCTCTGGCAGCCGTGGCGAGCTTGTCCAGCGTCACCTTGCCGATCCCGCGTGCAGGCACATTGATGATTCGCATAAGGCTGATGGTGTCCCCGGGCCAGGCGATGACTCGGAGATAGGCAACGATGTCCTTTACTTCCTTTCGGCCGTAAAAGCCGGGGCCGCCAATTACCGCGTACGGCACATCCTCCGAAAGGAGATGCTCCTCAATGGCTCTCGATTGGGAGTGCGTCCGATAGAACACCGCAATGTCGCGATGCCTGAAGTTGTTGTCTGCCACCAGGTGCTGAACGATTTGCAGGACAATTCGGGCTTCCTCCTCATGGTCATCCGCCAGGAGGTACACGACCGCTTCTCCTTCGCCGAGTTCCGACCAGAGGTTCTTGGTCGTGCGCTGCTCATTATGTCGGATCAGCGAGTTTGCCGATTGTAGTATCAGCCCCGTCGAGCGGTAATTTTGCTCCAGGACAATCTTCTGGGTGCCGGGGAAGTCTTTCTCGAAATTGAGGATGTTGCGGATGTCGGACCCTCTCCAGCGGTAGATGGATTGGTCCGGGTCACCCACCGCGCAGATGTTCTTGTGGTTTCGACACAGCATTTTGATAAGGCGATACTGCGGGGCATTCGTGTCCTGATATTCGTCAACCAGGACGTAGGCATAGCGGTCTTGATATTGTTGGAGAATGCTCGGATGGTCCTCGAAAAGCCTCAGCGGAAGAAGAAGCAGGTCGTCGAAATCCACCGCGTCGTTCCGCCTCAGAATCGCATGGTAGGCTTCGGAAATAGCCTGCAATTGAGCTTCCTGCGATGACTTTCTCAGGGGAAGAGACCGGGCTAACGCCACCTCGTTCTTCCGATCGCTGATCGCAGTCAATGCTTCCTTGGGCGAGAGAAAGTCCTTCTTGATTCTCAGCGATTCCAGTGCTTCCTTCATCGCCCGCAACGAGTCATCCTCGTCGTAGATGACGAATCTTTTCGTGTAGCCGAGATGGTGGATTTCGCTTCGGAGAATCCTCGCCCCGAACGAGTGGAAGGTGCACACAAGCGGCGCCACATTGACCAGATGCTGCACTCGCTCTTTCATTTCGTCGGCGGCTTTGTTCGTGAAGGTCAAGCCCAGAATTCGGCTCGCCGGAATTCCCTGGTCTATCAGATACGCCATGCGGTAGGTGATTACCCGCGTCTTGCCGCTCCCGGCGCCGGCGACGACCAGGAGCGGGCCATCCACCCGCTTCACCGCTTCTAATTGTTGGGGGTTGAGGTTCTCTTCAAAGAAGCTCTTCATGCTCTACTTATCAACTTCGTGCAATGGGGAAACTGCCGACTGGAGGTTTGATCTCCACTCAGCATCGCAAGCTGCCAATCAGTTCGTGAATATCCTCTATGCCGTGCGCCGACATGTACTCCACAATCCCGTCGGAAATTGTCGCCGCGGCGTCCGGGTGGTAAAACGTAGCTGTCCCGACGGCGACGGCCGTTGCACCCGCAATGAAAAACTCAATCGCGTCGCTCGCGGTAGATATGCCGCCCATGCCAATGACGGGCAGGTCCACGTTCTGGCACACCTCCCACACCATCCTCACCGCGATGGGCTTGATGGCTGGACCGGATAACCCGCCGGTTATCCCGCCCAGGACGGGCTTCCTCTTTTCGATGTCTATAACCATGCCGACGAAAGTGTTGATCAACGAAAGGGCGTCGCTTCCCGCTCCCGCCGCAACTTTTGCCATTTCCACGACATCGGTTACGTTCGGCGACAGTTTGGTGATGAGGCTCTTTCTCGTCGCTTTTCTGACCCCTGAGACGACCTCTTCGAGAAGCGCCGCATTTTTTCCAAAAGCCATGCCCCCTTTCTTCACGTTGGGGCACGACACGTTCAACTCTATCCCGGCGACATCCTCTTCCTCGTCGAGGATTCTGGCGATTTCGACATTCTCCTCGACGGAACTCCCCGCTACGTTCACAATGCACGGGATTCTCCTCTCGCGGAAGAAGGGAAGCTTTTCCCGCACGAAAACTTTGACGCCCGGATTCTGAAGCCCGATGGAATTGAGCATTCCCGCTGGAGTCTCCGCTATCCTCGGCGGAGGGTTGCCCTCTCGCGGCTCAAGCGTGATTCCCTTCGTGACGATGGCACCGACCTTCGAGTAATCGAGCAGCTCCGCGTACTCCTCGCCATACCCAAACGTCCCCGAAGCCACGATCACAGGACGAGAAAGCACGATGGACCCGATTTTCACCTCAGTCTTCATCGAAGACAAGCTCCTCCGCGTCGAAAACGGGCCCCTCAACGCAGACCCGCTTGAAGTGCTCCCGTCCCTCGCGGGCGCGTGTTTTGCAGGCACAGCTCATGCACGCTCCGACTCCGCATCCCATCCGCTCCTCGACGGAAACCTGGCATCCGACGCCGTGTTCTCGCGTGAGACGGGCGATTGTCTTGAGCATCGCGGTCGGTCCGCACGCGTACACAATCCGACGGGCTTTCCTGCCTCCGCTTGAAGAAACGGTGCCGCGCCTGCCCGGACGCACCTCGGCAGCTCGGTCTTGTTCGGCGCGATTCAGTTCCTCTTCGAGAAGCTCGGTCACCGGCCCCTCGTGCCCCGCGCTGCCATCGTCCGTGGCGACCTTAACCGTGGCGCCGAGAGCGGCGAAAGTCTCCTGGAGGCACAGCGCGGCTGCCGTCCTCGCCCCGAGAAAAACGGCCATCTCTGCGGCTCGCCCGCTCTTGGCTATTTCCGAAGCGAGAAATGGAAGGGGCGCAATTCCCATCCCTCCTCCGACGAGAATGGGCTTAGCCACACGTTCAATCGTAAACCCTTTTCCGAGAGGACCGAGGATTTCGAGCATGTCCCCTTTCCGTACTTGAGAAAGAAGTTTCGTCCCTTTCCCGATGACGTTGAACAGAAGCTCGATTCGCGCTCCCTCCACCTTGCACAAGCTCAGCGGCCGGCTCAGCAGGTATTCCCATGCCGGGTCAACCAACCGCACCATCAGGAATTGCCCGGGGCGAGCCTCTCGCGCAATCTCCTCGCACTCAAACGCAATGCGAAAATACCTTTCCGAAATTCTCTCGTTGGAAACAAGCTCAACCCGTCGGCAATACACGTAACGCCTCCTGCTATTCGACCGCTCTGATGACAGGCCTATAGTATTAACGCGGGGCCGGTGCGGCAACCAATTTTTCATCCGGCGGCGGAGGCCCTGAGCTTCAGGGCGAGAGCTGGTGTCTGTGGCGTGGCGATCGAACGGGCGTGGGTGGGATACCAACCTCACCGAGGTCGAACGCAAGGCAAATCCGCGCGCGGTATGGGGCTGCAATCGGGTCGCCGGACTTGGCGGAATGCGGGGCCAAGCCGCACACTGCTTCTCGTGGAGCTTGCCTTCTCGGCGAATTGCGCCTGGCAGGAATTGAACCTGCGGCCCCGGGATTAGGAATCCCGTGCTCTGTCCTGCTGAGCTACAGGCGCGTCTCATTCGAGAGGCTATCGGTCAGATTCTCACCCTTTGCCGCCCCGAATGTCAAGGTTTTGTAGTCAATGCTGCCTACACCAGTTCGCAGATTCCGTAGCGTATCGAACAGGGAGAAGTCTTTTTGACCAGATGCCCTTGCCCTTGGGCGCACTCGGTCCGACGGAGAAAGAGAAAATGGGACAGGATCACAGGATGAGCCGGATGATCCTCTCTATCCCGTGCATCCTGTTCATCCCGTCCAAAAAACGGGGAGATTGTCCCGACGGTCTTGTCACTCTGCCCGAGATACGCGATTGAGCTTCTGAAGGAGACTGCGTAGTGCTCTGGCTCATACGTTCTATCACGCGCTTTCGGGCAAGATTACAGGATACTCGGCATTGGTCTGCTTGGTGGCCTTCAGCATCCTGGCCATCCTGTTATCGTGTCAAAAAAAGCCTCCCACGCCGTCTCATATGCGACGGAAATTACGAATTCGTGTACTTAGCGAGGGAACGGTCTCTGTCGAGCAAGGAATGTGCGCGGACTCCCTAGGGGACTTATCGCCGCCCGTTCATTTGCTCTCGGGCGTCGAGGGGAGCGGAATAGGCTCTCTCGGCGTCGGAGGCTCGGGGATTGGAGGGGCCGGAATCTCTTCCTTGGGTCTCTCGAGAGGGGCTTTTTCGGTCGGCGTCTCAGGAGCGGGCTTCTGCTCTTCCGGTGAAGCAGGCTTTTCCTCTTTCTTGCCTTCCGGCTCAGGCGCAGGGGCGGCTTCTTTTTTCGGAGCGGTCGGCTCCGTCTTCTCCGGTTCCTTCGGAGGAGCGGTCGGTTCCGCTTTCTCTGCCTTCTCGCCGGGCTCCTTCGGCTTGATGGCTTTCTCGACGGCGATGTCCTTCGCCTTCTTGAAGATGCTGCTGAACGTCGTGCCGGAAAATACAAAGATTTCTGGCTGGTCTTTAATCTTGAAGTAACGGTCGGGGCTTTCCTCGGAGACCTTCTTCCCGAAGAGCAGGACGTACTTATCCGGACTTTCCCTGGTGGATATGCTGAGCGTCTCGCTCGGGGCATCCAGCCCGCAGTCCGCATCCGACTTCCCGAAGACGATGTCAATCAAGTCATCGCCCCTGATGCCGGTGACCGCATCGAGCACATCGTCAATAACGCTGCTCCTCGCATCCGACTCCTCCTTCTCCGTCTTGACAGACCACTTCCTCGTATCGGTCTCAGGCGCCCCCTCCTTGCGGTTGACGGCAAAATCTTCGTTAGGAGTGTGATACTTCAGCGAGACGATGTCGTTCTTCTGAAGGTCTCTCATCACGTCCACCGAGACGAGTTTCGGCAGCTTCGGGAAGAGGCCCTCAAAGTCGTATTTCGAAAACGAATAGACGTGGTCCTTCCCCTCGAACTTGACGTATCTCTCCTCTCCATCCTCGACCTTTTTGCCGAAGAGGAGAGTGTGGACGGAGTTGTCCTTCATCGTCATGACGGCTTTGAACTCCGGAGAGTCGAGTCCATAGGTCTGCGGCTCGCCCGTCAAGAAGAGATCATCCGGCGATGGCTTGACCAGTTTGCTGAGGATGCTTGTCGTCCTGTAATCCTCCAGCTTGAAGCGGGTCTCGGGCTTGACCAGAACCCATTCGTAATCCCTCTCTTCTTTTTTCTCCTTCGCCTTGCTCTCCGCTCTCACGCGGCGTTCCATGACGATTTCGTATTCTGGTCTTTGCAGGCTAATCGAGGCGACCTCTTCCCTCTTGAGGTCCCATATCTTGATTTCGAGGAGGTCCCTCATTTTCTTGAAGACGCCGGTAACCGTGTATTGAGGGAGGATGTAAATGGTGCTCCCGTCTTTGAGCCTGGCGTACCGCTTGTTGTCCTTATCCGTCTTTTTCCCGACGAGGAGCGTTTCGATGCTGCCGTCGTCCATGGTAATGGTCGCCGTGTACATCGAAGCGTCGAACCCGTACTCGTTCATCTTCGCCGGGTCAGCGATGTCCTCCGCGTTAAGCTGCGATACCGACGAGACCAGGGAATTGACCGCAGGCTCCTTCAACTGGAATTCCGTCG
This sequence comes from uncultured Verrucomicrobiota bacterium, assembly GCA_964516325.1. GTDB lineage: Bacteria > Auribacterota > JABMQX01 > JABMQX01 > JABMQX01 > CAZFAP01. The sequence goes on along the minus strand of CAZFAP010000044.1, from coordinate 4,646 downwards.
GAGGGCTTGCCAGCACCCACTCATATTCCTTCTTTTCTCCCTTCTTTTCCTCGGGTGTCGGGGGTGTCTCGGATTCCTCCGGCGTTTCCTCCGGCTTCTCCTCTTTTTTCTTCTCCTTCTTCTCCAGCACGACCTGCTTGCCCGGCATATCGAGCGCCACCTTGGCCATCTCTTCTTTCTTCTTATCCAGCATCTTCAGTTCGAGCCACTTCTTCGCGTCGGGGTTGTCGGTCTCCCCGTATATGCCGAGGTTGCTGAGGAGGTTCTTATCGGCGAGATAGACCTTGTTGCTGCTCGCGAGGCGGACAAAGCCCTCCGTCCCTCGCTCGCCTCTCTTCCCGAGGAGTAGGTCCTGGTACAACTTCCCTTTCCTATCGTACAGCGAGATATGCACCGCCTTTTTGGCTGTGATGCCAAAGTCCTCGTGCAGAGAAGCCTTTTTCGTCCTCAGCTCTCCACTGAGCTTCTTGATGTCGTTGAGGAGGTTGCTGATGTTTCCCTCGTTGCCCTTGGCGCCGAATCGGCTGGGCACGGCCCAGCCGTCCTTGCTCCGTTCGAGGACGATGGCGTCCTTTTTCTCCTCCCCTCGGTAAATCTCCAGCTTTTGAATGTCCGCGGCCCTCGTGTCCTCCGGGAGAATGCTCACGAAATCTCCTCCAGGGCGAGCCTTTTGACGGTTCTTCACAATCTCCTGAACGCCACGGACAACGATGAGTGCGAAAATAACCACGATGATGGTTATGACTGTGCTTTTCTTCATTGCCTCACCTCGCGACGAATAAACCCATTTCTTCCTGCAAAACCAGCACGCTATCCGGCGGCCACCAGGCTTCGGAGATACCGCTCCTTTCCCTTCTTAATCAGGATGTACCGGGTGATTCCGAGTCCGATGAACACCACCGGCACAAGCCCCATGGTCAGAAAACGATACCAGACCTTCTGCCCGGGGCTTGTCTCACGGATGCTTCGATCGGTGAATGACTTGCTGCGTATGTTAATCAGTTCTCCTCCCAACGCCAAGGCATCGACGAGATTCCTCGCCAGAAGCCCATTCCCGCCGTCGCCAAGGAAACTATTCGTAAAGGTTTCCGCGCACCCCATGACAATCAGCTTTCCCGGCTTCGGATTCAAAGGCTTCTCCGCTTCTTCCTCCTGCTCCGACGGGGACGGAGGCGGCGTTTCGCCGGGCTTCGGCGGAGGCCATTCGGGCCGCTTCTGTCCTCTGAAAGCGTCGGGGAATTGCCCCGAAAGCATGACCATCAGCGGCTGCTTGCCCGCGTACTTGTCAGCAACGGGGGCAATGTCCTCTCTGGCCAAGGGACTGGCATGGAACGGCACCGTCCAGCTCTTTTCCGTGGAGGTCATCAGGACCGAATGCTTCAGCCCCGCTTCCTTGATTATGTCCTTATCCACGTTGAGCTTGCTCCCCCACAGGTAAAGTATCTGGCTCAGTCGGTTTGTGATGGAAACCTCGCGGTTCATGTTCTCGTCCTTGACCACGATCTGCGTGGGGACCTTCACCGGCGCGCTCACCTGCACTCGGATGAATCCGCCGAGGCTTTGCTCTGTCGGGACCGAGAGGACCGCCTGCGACTGATCCATCAGGAACTGCTCGTCCACCGTCACACCGTAGCTCTTGATCAGCTCGTTGATTTGAGGTTTCACCTCCTGCGGCATGACGGAAATGGCTTCTCTTCCGGCCGGACGGTAATCAAAAGTGTAATTCTGAGCGGCGACGAAAACGTTTTTGCCCTCCACCATGGCGCGGTTGATTTCGTACCTCTGCCTTTCATTAAGCTCGACCGGGTTGATTACCAGAACGCACTTCGCCTTTTCCGAAATGCCGTCGCCCTTGGCCAACTTGGTGCGTGTGATGTCGAACTCCTCCCGCCTCAACCCTTCCTCCAAGAAATTGAAATTGTCCCTCGGCGGCGGCGCCTGCCGCCCCATTCTCATGAACATCTGCATCATCTGCGGGTCCATTTCCTCGAGCGGCGCGTACATCGCCACCACCGGCTTTTCGGGGAGCGTGAGGCGGAAAATCCTCGATATGAGTTCGTACTCCAGGTTGTCGAAGTTGCCGGGGGTAACCTGCGGGATAATCTCGTCCTTCTTCTCCGCGTAGCTAATCATGATCGAAGAATAGATGAGCTTCGTGGACATCTCGTCCTTGTCCACAGTTTGCGCGAGGAAGGGCTGGACTCCCTTCTCGCGGATTTTGTCCGCCAGCCCTGGGTCATCCGAAGGGTCATAGACCTTGTACTGAAGCACGTTGTCGGAGACGATCCGAAATTCTTCGAGCTTGTCCGTGACGTCCTGCTCGATCGTCTTCAGCATCGCGGGCATTTTGTCTTTGGGGGAAACGTAGAACTTCAGCTGAACCTGGTCCTTGAGCCCCTTCAGGACTTTCGCCGCCGATTCCGACACCGTGTAGATTTTTCCCTCCGTCAGGTCGAATCTTCCCGCACGAAAGCCCGCCACCACGACATTCACCATTACCGTTGCTGCCAAGAGCAACACGACCGCGCCGGTGAAAATGGCTTTCGCTTTCGGTCGGAGGCGTCCTTCCAGGTATATGGCGTTCAGGGCAAGGAACAGAGCCATCATGCTGAGGAAGTAAATCAGCGCCCGAACGTCAACGACCCCGCGCTGAATCCCCTCGAAATGCCGCGTCAGCCCGACGTAATCCTGTAGGAACGAAGCGAATCCGCCGATCCAACCACCTATGACAGCGGTGAAGAAGTCCGTCCCAATGAAGAAGAAGAAAAAGCTGGCAATGATGCTGAGGATGAACGCCACAATCTGGTCCTTGCATAAACCGGAGATGAACAGACCAACCGAAAGGAAGAATGCCCCGAGAAGCAACGCCCCAAGATACCCCCCCACGACGGGGCCCGGATCGGGATTCCCAAGAACCGAGACGACTATTGGAAGCGTCGCCGTCCCAGCCAGCGCCACTACTACAAAGATGAGGCTCGCAATGAACTTCCCCAGAAGAATCTGCCAGCTCTTCATGGGGAATGTGAGCAGTAGCTCGATCGTCCCCATCTTCTTGTCCTCCGCCCAGAGCCGCATCGTTACTGCGGGCACAAACACCATCAGCACGATCGGCAAAAGGCCGAAGAACGGCCGCATATCGGCTCGCCCCGCGAGAAAGAACGACGCCATGTACAGCCCGCACGTCAGCACAACAAACACGATGACGAATATGTATGCGATGGGAGAATTGAAGTATGCCTTCATCTCCCTGCAAAAAATCACCCAGAAGTTCTTCATCATCCCTTCGCCTCCTCCTGCGAACCAGCCTTACGCGACTCCGCCATCGAAGCCCTCGTCAGAGCGATAAACGTCTCCTCCATCGTTATTCTATCTTCCCTGAGCTCCTTCAGCGGCCATTTCTCTTCCTTGACGACCCTGTCAACCTCCTCCCATATGTCTCTTCCCAGTGGGCAGATCAGCTCGAAGGTGACCGTCCCATTGCTTTCATCGAGAAGTCTGAAATCGGATATATGGGCAATCCTTCCCAGCGCATCCGAAACGGCCCCCTTCGATGCCTCAACCGTCAGCACAAATCGTCGCGACTTTTTCGCCCGATTCTCCAGTTCGTCCAGCGTCCCGTCCGCGATGATTTTGCCCTCGTTGATGATGACGATGCGGTCGCTGACCGCCTCCACCTCCTGAAGAATATGCGTGCTGAAAATGACCGTTTTCTCTCGCGACAGGCTTCGGATGAGCGTCCGAATGTCCACGATTTGCAGCGGGTCAAGCCCGATCGTCGGCTCGTCCAAAATTAGAACCTCCGGGTCGTGAACGAGCGCCTGCGCCAGCCCAACCCTCTGCCGAAACCCTTTGGAAAGCTCCGTGATTCCCTTCTTGAACACCCCTTTGATTCCGGAGGCTTTCACGACCCAATCCATTCTCTCCCTGAGCTTCTTGCCAAAGATTCCGCGGGACTTCGCCACGAACTTCAGGTACTCGCATACCTGCATGTCGCTGTACAGCGGAACCGTCTCCGGCAGGTATCCGATCATCTTGCGGACCTCTATCGGGTCCTTGACCACATCGTGTCCGCCTACGGTAGCCGTCCCCGAGGTCGGCACGATGTAGGTGGTGAGAATCCGCATGATGGTCGTCTTTCCGGCGCCGTTCGGGCCGAGCAGACCCAGAATCTCTCCCTTCTCGACGTTGAATGAAGCGTTGTCCACCGCGACCGTGGACCCGTAATGCATCGTAAGACTCTTGACCTCTATCATACCTTTCCTTTTCCCGCTGAGACCGTTGCGTGAAAGGACACTCCTCCGCTTATGAGCGAAATACGTTCTTTATTACGAACAACTATCCGGTTCGGTTCCCCGGCTCATCTTTCCGAAAACGTGCCGCAGACTGTAACAGACCGAAACACTTCCGTCAACCCGTTTCTGCCCTGATTCGGTAATGCCTCAGTCTCGGCCGGGGGAGAGGATTTTTGGGTTTTCTTGATTTTTTTCTTGACAGTATTCCGAAGCATGATATACTGCTTCGTATGAAAGAAAAACCATCGTATAGTCAGTTGTTGAAGGAACGCGAACGGCTTCTCAAGAGGCTGGGGAGCTGGCCGCCTGTTTTGCGCGGGACTATCCGAAGGCACGGCAACCGGTGTGGGCGTC
>CAZFAP010000043.1:1471-29037 GCA_964516325.1 uncultured Verrucomicrobiota bacterium | reverse complement strand
AGCTCGTAGTCCTTCCCTTCGCAAACGCAGGATTGTCCCGTCAATCGCAACATTCTGAACATCGTGCGCCTTATCCATCGTTTGCCTCCTGGAACCTCTGCCACTCCGACACAATATAGTCGAAGTGCTCGAAGATGATCCCTGGGACTGTCCGTTTGTCAGTGGGACTCATGTTATAGGTGTGCGCCTCGACGGGGGCGAAGGCCTCCGCGGCCCCCATCGGGACGCGGGAAAGCCGTGCCAGCGAGCGAAACAGACGGCAAAAACTACTCGATTGTCCTCACGAGGCGGAAGCCGTACCACTCGTACCCGCGGGACGACGAGTGCCGGTCGCGTAACGCCGAGCGGCACCACCCGGACGGGTAGTGCCAACAGCCGCCGCGGCAGACGCGGTCGGAGCCGCTCTCGGGGCCTGTCGGGTCTGTTTGGCTGTCTGAGGGATAGTCGCCCGTGTAGTCCTGGCACAGTTCGAAGACATTGCCGCCCATGTCATACAGCCCCCAGGCGTTTGGCTTCTTCTGGCCCACAGGGTGTGTGCTACTCCGCGAATTCCGGTCGAACCAAGCGTAGTCGGCGATCATGCCGCCGTCAGGGTCATTCCCCCAGTAGAAAGAGGTTGTGGTATCGGCGCGGCAGGCGTACTCCCACTCGGCCTCTGTCGGCAGGCGGAACGTGCCCAACCCCATGGTATTCAGCTTTTCGATGAACGCCTGAACATCATCCCAGGACACCTTTTCCACAGGATGCGTGGGCTTCTTGCCAAAATGGGACGGATTGGCACCCATCACCGCTTCCCACTGTTCTTGGGTGACTTCGTACACGCCCATGTAAAAGGGCTTCGAGAGCGTCACCTCATGGGTGGGTCCTTGATCGGGAACGGGTCCAGGGATGTTGAAGCTGCGAATCTCCCGGCGAGTCTGCTCCATAGGCAATCCCATGATGAAAGTGCCAGCGGGAATGCGGCGCAGCGTCAACTTCACCTCCCCTGTGCCCGGTAGCGTGAGCACAAGTTCGTCACCCGGGGGACGAGGGGTCGCTTGGGGAACATCCTCCACATCGCCCGCACGGGTCTCGCTTAGCGTCCTGACGAGGCGGAAGCCCACGTTGGCGCCCGAGCCTGACGGGGACTCCCAGGGGCGGTCGGCCGAACGGCACTTGTCCGGCTCCTCGTGAAAATCCCCGCCGCGGATGGCGCGGCCACGCCCGATGATATCGCCTTTCGGATCAACCACCCCCCGGTCTGAATAGCCCCCCAAAAAAATCCGGTCCTCACACCATTCCCCCACGTTCCCGAGCATGTCATAGAGGCCCCAGGGATTCGCCCTTGTGAGCCCCACAAGGTGTACTTTTCCCCCAGAGTTCAACTTGTTCCAGGCGCACCGCCCGTCGAACTTGTCGCCCCAGTAGTATTCCGTTGTTGTCCCTGCCCGGCAGGCGTATTCCCATTCCGCTTCCGTCGGCAGCCGGTAGGTGACATTTTCTTTCCGAGAGAGCCTCCGGGCGAATTCCTGCGCATCGTCCCAGCTCACATTGTTCACCGGATTCCTCGGCTTCTCGAAATTGGAGGGATTGGACCCCATTACTTTCTGCCATTGTTCCTGCGTCACCTCATGGACGCCCATGTAGAAACCCCTGGTGAGAGTAACCTTGTGGATGTCTTTCTCGGTAAAGTGGCCCTTGGCCGACCCCATCATGAAAGAGCCGGGTTGGATGCGCCGAAACCTCATGCCGATGGTGTTGATCAGTTCTTCCCCGGCCTGGACCAAGGCTTCTCGCCGTCCCCCGCACGAGGCGAGAACCAAGCACACCACGATTCCCAAGATTGTCTCAAACGTCTTCCTCATTTCCCGCCTCCTTTCTCCGGTTCGGCTCTCTGCCGTACCTCTCCAATACCTGTCCGCAAATCCGTGCGGGCTTCTATCTGCCTGTGATTATGCTGCACTGCGGCACCATGTCAAGCACGATGCGCCTGGCTGCCTGCCTTGCCGGCGGCGCTGTGGAGTCGGCCATTCCTAAGCCCCCAAAAACCGTGCACCGTTCCTCGCGAAATACAGTATCACTCTATGCGCCTTTCATTATGTCAAGCTCTGGGGCAGTGTCAAGGGCGATGTGAGCGAGGATGTGGCTACTTTTGAGTGGCACACCTCGTGGTTCTTGGGGCGTTGCTCCCATGGCGCCCAAGAAGCGTAACGCTGCCGTCCCGGCGGCAGTCGTGAGGGCGTCCCGCCCTCCCATGGGACCCAGCCCGGCAACATGTTTCGCCTTGGGGGAGTCGAAGCGGGGGCAAGATGCCCCCGAGACAGCCGGCAGGATGCCAGCGGTACACCGACACAGGCCTCTCCCCCCATCCCTACGTGCCCAACTACCGCCGATCCCGCGACTCACCACTGAAACGTAGCCGCACCCGTGAGCGAGGCTCTGGTGTCATTTTGGTGGCATGTGTGGCGCGCACTGCTGGCATCCTGTCCCGCCAGGGGAACGCACTCGGCGGAAGCCCGAGCCGGTCATGCGGGTACAAGCACGCGTAGCGCTTGGGGAAGGACTTCAATTCGGCATTCCCGACATTCCGCAGGCTCTCCGTCGAATTCAAAGGGGACAGTCGAGGCCGAGCTGACGCTGATTCTTCTCCCTCTCGCGTGTCTTACCGTATCGAGAGAGAGGTGCTTTCCCTTATAGACCTTTGGGAAGTGCCTCAGCCGAGAAAGCAGCGGCAGGTCGTCCACCATGACAACGTCCAGAAGGCCGTCATCCGGTTTTGCCTGCGGGGCGACACGCATTCCGCCTCCCTCCCATTGAGTGTTCGCCACAATCGTGCAAAGAAGGGGCGAGCGAACGATTTCTGTTCCATCAATTTCCACGCGCATTTCCACAGCCTCATAGCGGAAAAACTGCGCTGTCGCCACCGTGCCAAAGGCGAGAAAGGCGCCAAGTCTTTTCGACCGCGTGCCGACCAATTTCGCCACTGCCCCGCCAAAGCCGAAATTGGTTACCGTGGTTGCCAGACGCTCCTTCATTTCCCCTTGTGGCGTCAGCCACTTTAGCGCGGCAAGGTCCACCGTTCTCGTTCTCCCCTCTGCAATGACCTTGAGGGAGGCAGGACCGGGACTGATCGCAAGCTCCTTCGCCAGGGAGCAACTTGTTCCCGTGGGGACCATGCCGAGGGTGCACCGAAGCCTCGTTCGGCGCCCGGCTGCGGCCATGCCATTGACGACCTCATTCACGGTGCCGTCGCCTCCGACCGCCACAATCAGGTCGCTGCCGGTTTCCACAGCGTCCCTCGCAAGACGCACCGCATCCCCCTGTTGTCGAGTCCAGACGAGTTCGATGTGTTCGACGCAGGTCCGCAGTTCCCTTCGGAATCTCTCCACGTCGCGGGTGCTGCTCCCCCGACCAGAGGCTGGATTTACGATGATTGTGGCCCTGGAGAACTTCATACGGCACGCCATCTCAAAAGCCGCGTTCCGACCGGCGAAGAAGATGGTAAACTGTGTGTCCGGTGGCGTAGCTGCCGCCGGGGCTTCAGTGAAACGCGCTCCGGTCCCATGCACGAGTTGCGTATGTCGCGCTCGCCGGCGCCGTTCCGATGCAAAAAGCCAACTCGACAGGAGGATGCCATGACCGCAAAACGAAACAAATCCGCACCGCTGCTTGCCTGCCTCGCTTTTTTCCCTGGAGCGACAGCCGCCCTCGCGGCGAAACCTGCGGCTCAGACACCGCTCTTGGAAGTGTATATCGTAAAACCTATCACTAACGCAAAGATTCTTCCCGAGGCGCCGTCAATTCCTGCGACTGCTGATAGCGATGTATCCGCAGCGGCCTGTCCGGGGGAGTACGAGCCAGCGAGTTTTGTTGTCCGGGGGTTGAAGGACGTGAAATCGCTGAAGCTATCCACCAGCGACCTCAAAGACGAGAAGTCCGGTGGGATTATCCCCTCCGCCGCAGTTGATCCATACGTCGTGAAGTGCTGGTATCAGTCCGGCCGGGACATCCATTTCCGGAACGAGAGAATTCTCACGCCCGAACTCCTTTTGAAAGACGACTCGCTCGTCCGCACGGACTTTGAGAAAAAGGAAAACTGCATCAGGTCAGTCGGCTCTTCCGGCGAGGAGTCTTTTATCCTGATAAGCGGAAAAGACAGCACCGCTCTGGAAACCATTTCGCCGCACGACGCTCATGAGCTTCAGCCCGTGGATGTCCCGGTCGGAACCGTCAAACAGTTCTGGCTGACCATCCATGTCCCGGAGGACGCTCAACCGGGCGACTATTCGGGGCAGGTCCGTCTGTCAGTCGAGGGCGGAGGCGAGGCGCCTGTTCCGCTTCGTCTGCGAGTGCTGCCCTTCAAGCTCGAAGAGTCCATTCTTCGGTACTCAATCTATTATCGAGGAGTTCTCCGGCAGGATGGACCCGGCAGCATCAGCTCTGAACGGAAATCTCCCACGCAGTACGAGGCGGAAATGCGGGACATGAAAGCCCACGGGGTTCCCTATCCGACGGTTTATCAGCCCTATGACCCGAATCTGCTGAATCAAATGTTCGAGCTGAGGGAAAAAGCCGGATTGCCCAAAGGGCCGCTTTACACTCTCGGCATTGGCACGGGTGCTCCAACACAACCGGAACAGCTTGTCGCTCTGAAGGACGGCGTCAGGAAGTGGATCGAGATTGCCGTCGCGCACGGTTACGGCCCGGTTTACATCTATGGAATTGATGAGGCGACCGGAGAAAGGCTGAAAGCCCAGCAGAACGCCTGGGAAGCCGTCAAAGAAGTCGGGGGAAGAGTCTTCGTCGCCTGCTACAAGGGGACGTTTGAGGCCATGGGCGATAGACTTGGGTTAGCTGTCTTCGCCGGAGCTCCTGACCGCGAGGAAGCGAGGAAATATCACCGCGTCGGCAGCGAGATTTTCTGTTACGCCAACCCGCAAGTCGGCGTCGAGGAACCGGAGACCTATCGCCGCAATTTTGGTTTGCTTCTGTGGCGGGCTGGCTACGACGGCGCCATGGATTACGCCTACCAGCATTCCTTCGGGCACGTCTGGAACGATTTCGACCACAATCACTACCGCGACCACGTGTTCGCGTATCCGACGAAGGAAGGGGTTGTTGACACGGTCCAGTGGGAAGGTTTCCGCGAAGGGGTGGACGACGTTCGCTATCTTTCGACTCTTCTGGCAGCGATCAAAAAAGCCCGCCAGTCGTATTCTCCTCTGGCGGCGGAAGCGGAGCGGTGGCTCGAACAGCTCGACCCTTCCGGCGACCTGGACAAGATACGGAGCGGCATGATCGAGTGGATATTGAAGCTTCAGAATCAGTAACTGCGCAAAAAGCTGTCAACGTCACGCCCACATGATGGAAGTGTCTCCATTACTGGGACTGCGGCATACTGGTGGCTTCGCGAACCGAGGGTCGGTGGGGTGTGTTGTTGTATGGACCTAACGGTCCTGTCAAGCTATCTTCCGGGCGGCAGTAGTCTGAGGGATATTTCCCGGCAAGTTCAGCCTGTGTGTGAGGCTGACATGGACTGAGCCGAGGAGGATGCCCGCCCGTTGGGCGCCGGGCAGGGAGGTAGACATTCGCCAAGCCGAGGAGGATGGAGATGAAGGGAGAAGGGAAGCGACGGAAACTGTTTTACCGCGGCGTCCCGGCGAGAGTCGGTCCCGATGCCCCAGCAGACACCGCCTCAGGTTTGGATTCAGAGGGTGACTCAGCGAAGCCCACCCCTGCCATACTCCTCGGCGCCTTTTTGCTTGCCCAAGACGATGCTTTCTGGTAGAAGGACAGCGGAGTTGAGCCTGGAAAGCACCTATCCGTGGAGCATTTGATGAAGTGAGGTGCTGGTGTTACGCGACATATCCCACGAGGGCGTCGGGACTTGCGTTTTGCTGGGAGGAGGTCAACCATGAGAAAGCCTATTCTGAGTTGCGTCGTTTTCTTTCTGCTCATTCTTTTGGTTGCTGGTTGCGGCAGAAAGCAGCCTGAGAAGGTGTCGTTCGGCTATCAACCGTTCGGAAGCAACCTTGCGTTCTTCGTCGCCATGGAGAAAGGCTTTTTCAAGGAGCAGGGTCTTCAGGTAGTACCCAAGAAAATCATTTCCGCGAACGATGCTGCGAACGCTGTAGTGAGCGGCAGCATCGTCGGCAATGCGACGGTACCCCTGAACGTTCTGCTGAACATTGAGGAGAACCAACGAGGGCTGATGAAGATTTTCATGGTGAAGGCGACTTCCAAGGAGGTCTGGTCGGACTATCTCTTAGTGAAGAAAGGCTCTCCCATCAAGACGATCGGGCAACTCAAAGGCAAGAAGGTCGGAGGTTATCCTGGATCAGCCCAGCAAACCTTGCTGAAACTAATTCTGCGGCAGTTTATAGACGAGAAAGACACCATCACAGTCGAAATGCCTCCCAACACACAGCTTCCCGGTCTGGATTCGGGACAGATTGAGGCTCTTCTGACATACGACGAACTCGCAATCACAGCCCTTCAGAATAACCTCGCGGACGTTTTGGTCGAGAACCCGATCTGCAAGTATGTGGTCAATCCGCTGTACGGTTTCCCTTACGTTCTTTCGTCGAAGTTCGTCAAAGAGCATCCCAGCACTGCGAGGAAGGTTCGGGATGCAATGTACAAAGCAGCGGATTTCATCAAGACCAATGAGACGGAAGCCCGACGAATCATGGCGAAATGGCTTGGCACAAAACCTGAGATCGCTGAAAAAGTCAACCTCTGGGATCAAGTGAAGGCTGAACAGGTTGACAAGGCCGCTTTGCAGAAGTTGGCCGACATTTTCTACGAGGCGGGTGTGCTCCAAAAGAGGATTGACACGAGCGGTCTATACCTGACCGAGGGCGACCTGGAGTAGCCGTGGCGAAAATCCAAGTTGAGCATTTGACGAAATCGTACCGTTCATTAAGCGGGGACGACCACCGACTTCTGGTCTTGAATGATATCAACCTCACCATAGCGGAGGGCGAGCTTGTCACCTTTTTCGGCCCTAACGGGTGTGGCAAGACGACTCTGTTGAAGGTTCTGGCCGGGGTTGAGCCTTTCGACACCGGACGAGTCTCTATTGACGAGAAAGGTCCTGAGGAGGCAAGAACGGCGTTGATCTTCCAGAACTATAGCGACTCGCTGATGCCGTGGCTCACTGCGCGAAGGAATATTCTTTTCCCGTACACTCTAAAAAAACGGAAGGGGCAAATTCATGAAGCACAACGGAAAATGATGAGCCTGCTCTCGGAGTTGCGAATTGAATTGCCGTTGGGCAACTATCCCTACCAACTTAGCGGGGGACAACAACAACTCGTCGCGATCCTCCGGACACTGATTTACAGCCCTGACGTTATTCTCATGGATGAACCGTTTAGCTCGCTTGACTACCAAACCAGGTCGTTCATGCAAAGGGTTCTGCTGGAGATCTGGGAGCGCGAGAAAGCGACCATTTTGTTCATATCCCACGATCTGGAAGAGGCGATCTTTCTTGCGGATAGGCTCGTCCTGCTGGGGCGACTTCCCGCCACTATAAGAGAAGTGAAGACCATGCCTTTTGGTCGGCCGAGAAGTCGCGAGCTGTTTCAGACGGACGAGTTCTTTGCCATTAAGAAGGCGTGCCTTCAGGTCGTGCAGAAGGAGGTGTAGTGAAGAAGGAGATCCTGTATGGCCCCCTCGCGATGTTCGTGCTTTGGTATCTTGTATTCTGGTCAAGGGTTATCAATCCTTTATTTTTGCCGCCACCGCACGCAGTAATAGCGAAGTTGACTGAAATGCTCTTCAGCCTGGCCGTCTGGCGCGACATCGGTTCCTCGCTCTTGCGGGTCGTGACTGGCTTTCTCATCGCGTCGGTCTTAGGAACGCCTATAGGGCTGCTGATGGGCTACTATGGCAAAGTGTACGCGGCCTTCGAGGTCGTTGTTGATTTCCTTCGTTCTCTCCCGGCCCTGGCGGTCTTCCCATTGCTGATGTTTTTCTTCGGCATCGGCGACGCGGCTAAAATTGCCACAGCGGTTTTCTCGTGCAGTCTCATCGTGATCGTGAACGCAATTTACGGGGTGAGAAACAGTAAGAAAACACGGCAAATCGTTGTGTCCTTGATGGAGGCCAATACTGGCGAGATTTTCCGGAAGGTAATACTAATGGATGCCCTTCCCCAGGTTTTTGTGGGCATGCGAACAAGTCTGTCGCTCGCAGTTGTGGTCATAATTGTCACCGAGATGTTCATTGGGACCACATGGGGAATCGGCCACCGAATTTTCGAGGCGCAGTTGACCTACAGGGTGCCCGAGATGTATGGCGCGGTCATCATTGCCGGTTTGCTCGGGTATGTGCTGAACAAGGGGTTCGTTGCGGTCGAAAGGAAAGCTGTCCACTGGCGCGGGATGTGAGAGCAAACGCTTCATGGGGGCCCAGGCAATGTCCGAGAAGATCGACTCGCTCGATAGGGTGATTAGGTTGCTGGAGAGGTCCAAGCCCAGGCAGTTGCCATGGCGGATGCACATCTTCTTGGTGGTCGCGCTTCTTACGGGCGGCATTCTTCACGTCTGGCTCAGGATCAATCGCGACCTCAAGAAGCTGACCGTGCATGAGTTTAGAGAGAAGTATTGGGAGCAGCCGAATCTGATACGAAAGCGAGAGAAGAATCAGGCTTTATCGTTCCGCGATTTCCGGGACTATCTCAGAGTCACTTTCTCGTCCGGAAATACCTTGGCGTTCCTCTTTCACATGGTCGGGACTCATCCTTTTTTATTCCTCGTCGTCGTCGCCTTCCTGATAGTCGTATTTTCGTACCATAACTACGACATAACGTTGCTGGCAATTCTCGGCTTCTTCATAAGTTTCATATCTGCGTACTATGCTTCGCGCTCAGATTATTCTGCCAAGAGGGCGCAGAACATTTCTGGGCAGTCGTACGAAAAGGCAAACCTCGCAATGTCTTCTATTATGAACTTCTCCGATGACCTCGCTGGCTTTGTCGAGCGCCTGAAATCTCTTCATCAGCGACTTCTTGACGAACAGAGGCACTTCACCATAAAGTTTGTGACGGTCATTCCTGCTTTCGGGAGGGTGGGGTTAGACGACATAATTCCTGAATTCCCTTCTTATTACCGCAGAATGAAGGAGGCCCACGGCCCTTCGTACGAAACGTGGCACGACTTCTTGCTAAGGTTACTCAAGGATCACAATTCTGGCAAGATTAAGGACCAAATTTACGCAAAGCTTAAGATGTTAACACACGATGGGCTGCAATTGACCACTTGGATCACCAACATTCTGAAAGCGTCACGCATAGTTGAAGGGACGTCTCACAAGGTCGAAAGCGTGGTTCAGCAGCAGGTCAAAGAGCAGCTTAAATATGTTAAGGACCTTCACGAACGGGTTGGCGACCGGTATTTCAGAATTAAGAGCTGGCCCCAGATTGGTGAAGCGCCGGCGTCGATACCTTTCCAGTTTGTCCTTGTCAAGGATTACATCGAGTGTGACGACTCCAGCCTACCAGAGCAGAATGTCGAAGGTCCTTACGCTGGAAGCAGGCTCATGTTTCTGTTTAGTGGCGATTACATTTATAACCACCTGTTAAAGTATATCGAAGAGCAGAACAAGGACTTATCCATGCAGGATTTTGTCCGGTTCACGAAGGGCTATTATAGTGAAGATCGGGACGTAATAAAGTTCTTCGACCGCCTTTTCGACTTCGTCTGGTCGAAAGCTAATCTGATCGAACGCCCGGAGTGAAGGGTCTCGACGGGTGAGAGCATGCCTGAAACCGAGCATGTTTGCCATGGCGCTGGGCGTCTTAGCCCTGCTGAGCACTCTCGTGTCTGGTTGCAGGGCCGTACAAACGGGCTCCCGTTTTCAGGCCCCCGCGCCGGCGGTGAGTTCCCGTGACCACCATGGGCCCTACTCTATTAAGCTGGCCATAGACCGCGGGCTCATCGCCAGTTTTGGGTCTGAGAAGGCGCGTATCGCGTCCACACGCTGGCAGATCGCGATTGATGCCGCGAAGAACGCTCAACGCCCGATTCCTGTTTTGGACACTATTGAGGGCGGGACGACCGCGCTCCTTGTGGTTGACATGCAGAGGGCATTCCTGGACCCCGGGGCAGCCATTGAGGTGCCTGATGGACGCCTCATTGTGAACAACATAAACAAAATCGCAATGGTGCTACGAAAGAAACGGGGAACGGTTATCTTTCTTAGGTACTTGGTGAACGAGGATGTGGGTATGCTCACGTACTTCGAAAGGAGATCTTACCTCGGCAAGGACCGCGAATCACCGTTGAAAGCGCTACAGCGGAATCACCCCCAGTTCGAACTGTGTCCGGCTCTTGATGTACGCGACACCGATATCGTGATGGATAAAACAAGGTACTCCGCGGTTCTTGGCTCGAACATAGTTGATGTGTTAAAGGCCAAGGGGATTAAGAATGTCATTATTACTGGTGTGACAACAGACGTATGCGCAGGTAATACAGCAGAAGACCTCATGCAGATGGATTTTCACGTCGTTGTTGTATGGGACGGGACCGCTGCGCTTGACCGCCTTGAACACGAGTTGTACCTTGCGAGGATCTTTGGGCTTTACGGCGACGTAATGCCGACCGAGGAGGTTCTGATGAGATTGAGGTAGTCGGATTTGCGAACGCTCTGATGGGAAGGCGCTTCAAGGATCGTCGAATAGGAGCAACTGGTTAGGACCGCAGCTGATTCTTGTTTTCCTCGTGGCCTCCCATCTCGGTGTGGCCAGAAATTGAGGCTCCGCAGATTTATCATCAGCGGTGCGCGGTGTATCTCCCACAAACCTCCGGGTTGCGCGCAACAGGAGCAAGTTATGGCTGGGTCAGGACTCCTGACGATTCGCCTTGATGCCGGAGGCGCCAAGGAACACTTCCATGCCGAGTGGAGAGGCCCCTTCGTAAATTGGCTCGAGGGCTTCGAGGAATCGTTCCTTCCCCCGCCAGAAGGGGAAGTTGCCGAGCCTCTTGGGTAACGCTGCCGACACGCCTGGGACGCGAACCTCACCGAAGAGGTCGGGAGGCAAGCCGCGCCCTTGCCAGAAGGCAGAGGCGTCCGGGACAAGCGGCTCGGCCTGCAACGGCGATTCGACCTGCGACTGGTCGGCGGTTGGTTTGCCGCCTGCTTTCCCTGGTACGGATTTCCCGCCGCTTTTGCCAAGCAGTTCGACGAATTCTTCTCGGCTGGTCCCACGGAGCTTGAAAATCAGGAAGGGGTCGCGGTCGAATTCTTCCCCCAACAGGTAGTAAACGGCGGCGATGTGTTTGCAGGGGTTCGACCAGTCCGGACAGGAACAGGCCGTCTTGAGGTCGTTGAGGCGACTGGGGAGAAGGGTCAGACCGACTTCTTGAAATCCTTTCTCGATGTCCTGGGGCATCTCACCGGCAAGGAGTTTCGCGGCGAAGAGAGCTTGACTGGAGAGGTTTTTGGCGAGTTTCTTCCAGTCCGCCTGCGTGAGAGCTTTGACCTTGATGCTGATCTCATAGGGTGTGGGCCTCGAACCCTGAACACTGGCTGTGACCAGCCCCTTTTCGATGTTGATGGAAAGGACCTGCCCGCCGCGGGCATACGATCGTCCCCGGGCTAACCTCTGTCCTATGTCGAAACTTTCCAGCACAGCGATCCAGCGCTTCGCCCACCAGCTCTGTCCGAAGTCGCCTCGCTTCGATTGCGCCTTGATGCCTCCCTTGGCGTCTCGCGGCCTCGACGGAGGAAAGTACCTGTAGTAACCGAAATCTCGCCATCGCCAGGACATGATTGTTGCTCCTTCACAGTGGAATCTGACCCTGCGAACCGCCGGTATCCCGTGTGCTGCTGCGGTCGAACAGTACAACGACCCTTCCCGGCCGCAGACCATTGGGATCAAAATGGAACTCCTCGTGTTGCCTGAGAAATGGCGTGTCCCCTGAATCGGCACGCCGCTTCTTCGTCCTCTCCGCTTTCTCCTGTCGCTTTCGGTACATTTCTCGCACCCAGTCTTTGACCGGCGCCTTCCACGGCTCGCTTTTGCTGGGGATATTCTTGATGAGACTTCGTGGGTTAAGTCCCATCTCTTTCGCCATTCTGAGCTCTTCCACTGAAAGACGGCATCGCCTCGTCGCTTCCGCCCAGAGGGCATCGCGTTTGTCCTTGTTCTTTTTGCCCACCTTATTCTGCCACCGCCCCCTCGCGTAAGGTGAAGAGTTCCTTGAGTTCCGCGCTTGAAAGCTCAGTCAACCAGGTTTCCCCCGTTCCGACGACGTGCTCTGCGATCTCCTTCTTGCGCTCGATCATCTCATCAATCCTCTCCTCCAGCGTTCCGGCGCAGAGGAACTTATGCACTTGAACGTTTTTGGTCTGGCCAATGCGAAAGGCCCGATCGGTAGCCTGGTTCTCCACCGCCGGATTCCACCAGCGGTCAAAATGGAACACGTGGTTGGCGCGCATCAGGTTCAAACCAGTGCCCCCGGCTTTGAGAGAAAGGATGAAAATTCGCGGGCCGTCATCGTCGCTTTGAAATCGCTCGATCATGCGGTCTCGCTGCTTCTTCGGGACGGCGCCGTGAAGGAAGAGCGCCTCCTGCCCGAATGTCTCCTGAAGGTGCTGGCGAAGGATTTGCCCCATTTCCGCGAACTGCGAGAAGACCAACGCCCGGTCCCCGACTTCCAGGACCTCTTCCAGCATTTCGGTCAAGCGTGCGAGCTTCCCCGAGCGACCGGGGACGGGGGAGTTGTCCCCCAGGAACTGCCTCGGGTGATTGCAGACCTGCTTGAGCTTCGATAACGTCGCCAGGACGATGCCCTTTCGCTGGATGCCTTCGGCGGAGTCAAGCGATTCCTCGACCTCCTTCACGACCGCAGCGTAGAGGGATGCCTGCTCCTTGGTGAGCGTGCAGAAGACCTTCATCTCCATTTTCTCCGGCAGGTCGGCGATGATGGACTTGTCGGTCTTGAGTCGGCGGAGGACAAAGGGGCCGGTCATGCGCTTGAGGCTTTTCGCCGCCTCGGGGTCGCGATTCGCCTGAATGGGAATGAAGAACGTCCTTTTGAATTGCGCCTGTGTACCGAGAAAGCCGGGGTTGAGAAACTCCATGATTGACCACAGGTCGCCCACGTTATTCTCGACGGGTGTGCCCGTGAGCGCCGCGCGATAATCCGCTTTCAGAGAGCGCGCGGCTCTCGCCTGTTTGGTCTCCGGGTTCTTGATGTTCTGGGCTTCGTCGAGGATCACCCCCGCCCAGGAGACGCTCTGTAGAACCTCGATGTCACGATGCAAAAGCGCGTAGCTGGAGACGACGATAGCGTGTTTCTGGACTTCGTTTTTGAACGCTTCGCCCTTCGTCCTCGTGACGCCGTGATGGACCATCACGGGCAGGTTCGGTGTGAAACGGGCGGCTTCCTTCTGCCAGTTGCCGATCACTGAGGTGGGACAAACAAGGAGCACCGGGCGCTTCCCGTCCGATCCCCACTCCCTTTGAATGAGTGCCAGAGCCTGAATCGTTTTGCCGAGTCCCATGTCATCGGCAAGACACACACCCAACCCCCACTGCCTCATGAACCACAGCCACGAGTAGCCGCGCACCTGGTACGGGCGCAGCGTCCCCCGAAACCGGTCCGGCGTTGGCAGTTCCTCAAACGCAGCGCGCCCTTCCAGCCGCGCCAGGACATCGCCAACCCAACCCGTCGCTTTCACGCCCTCGAAGGCGATTGACCCCATGGCCCTGGTCGCCCCCAGGCCCATCCGGACGATCTCGCCTACAGTTGCGGAATCCCTGGCTCTCTTTTTCCAGAGTTCGAGCGCCGCTCGTATCTCTTCACTGCTCATGTGCACCCATTGGCCGCGCACTCTTACCAGCGGCGACTTCAGTTTTGCCAACGCTTCGAGTTCTTCGAGCGAGAGCTTCTCTCCGCCGATGGCTATTTCCCAATCGAAGCGAACGACCTTGTCCAGCGACAGCCCGCTCGCCGCCTGCATCTTTGGGCTGCGCACTACGGCGCGGGCGGTTAAGTGGAGCTTCGTTGCTCGACCTGTCCACCAGGCGGGCAGCATCACTCCGAATCCGGCTTGTTCCAACGCCAGCGCCCTTTCACCGAGGAACTCGTACGCGCCGGCGGCATCCAGGTCGTAGCCGCCCGGATGGGAAGTCTTGAGGCTTCGTTCGATGTGCGAACACAACCCCGAAGCCTGGCCCAGCGAGGAGAGCAGATATTCCCGTGGGTCGAAGTCGCGCCGCTTGAGAACTGACGACTCGCGTCCCCCGGTGCCCCAGGCGTCTTTTGCTTCAACGAGCAAGCTGAGGTCGTCCACCGCCTGGAGCAGGTAGCGCACGTACCACTTGTCCCCGCGAAGTTGCGGAGCACGAGGCTCTGCCTCCTCCATTTCTTCCTCCCCCTCCGGTTCTTCGAGGCGGAAGCAGAGCCGGAACGGGGAGGCTGTCGAGACGCGTATCGGGCGCCGCCATTCCTGAACCTGAGCGGCAAATCGAGCGAGTTCCGCCTCGTCGCCATCCATGGCGCCATCCGGCGACCGGAGCGAGTGCAGCCACTGGTCATGAATGCTGTCGAAAGTGGGCGACTCTTTCTTCCGCCCGCGTCTCGGCTCGGTTGTTAGCCGTCCAGGGGATACTGTTGAGCGAACGAGATAATCAACCGCGCCAGAAATGAAGCTGGCAACCGCCCGCGAAGAAGGCGCCTCCGGAGGCGTCTTCGCCTCCCGGCTCAGCGCTCTTGCCACGACGGGCATGGCGCCAGCCAGCTTCGACAGCCGCTCCGCATCGCCCCCCAGAAAGACCGGCTCCCAGCGCGACCGATAGACCCCATCCGCCTCAGCCACCCCGGGGAGAAATTGCTGCCGTGCCACAAACGTTCCAGCGAACCGCAGGGCTGTCGCCCAGAAGGCAAGGTCCTCGCCGATGATGACACCGGACGCGAGCGTCTTCTTCCCCACGCAGAGGCACAACAATTCAATCGCCTCTTCGGTAGTAATGTGAAACAGGGTGACTGCCCACGCGGCGAGCTTTGGGTTCGGGAGGGATTCCGGTGATTCGGCGATGAGCGAGCTGGAAGGAATCGGCGTGTCGCCCACGGTGGGCAGCCAGACGATTCCCGCCTTCAATCGTTTCTTGTCCGCTTTGAAGCTCACCCCAGCCTGGAGGAGAGCCGCTGAAAGACCATTGCCCCCCGCGTCATAAGGAAGACGGTCAGCGCCGGGAACACTCGGCTTCCGCCCCGGATGCCCGCTGGCGCCGCTCTCCCCTTCCAGGGGCTTTTCGCCCCACAGAAGCAGGTGGTTGTCATCAACTCCGGCGTGCAAGACAATCATGTGGAAATACCTTCTCGTGATGAGATCGAGTAGGCGCCGCCAGGATTTTCTTCGAGGCGGGCAAGCGCCTTGTGGCGTCTGCCTCCGCACAGACGACCGCGGGAGAGACCTCTCGCAGACCCCTGTCCGGCGGCGTCACTGCTGTTTTTATAGCATCCTGCAGTGACAGAATGCGCTGCATATTCTTCTCTGCGACGCATGGTCTGAAGCCATCCGCACACAATTTCATTCAGCAGCCATTCTTCTATCAATTTCCGTTGGCGTCCGCAAATAGATCCTGGCTCCGGGTGTGGCTGTGCTTCAGTGGTTCGTCGGGCCGTCTCGCCCCGCGGGTCTCGGGTCCGTGTCGCGCGGCTGAGGGTCCTCGTAGTTGCGACAGCCGGGTGGAACGGGGCTTTGCCGGATTCCGTGGCGACAGAGGCGCCATAGTCACCTGCTTCAGCTCGTGGTCAACCAAGGACCATGCGCTCCTCCAGCCCCGCCTTCAGCGGGCGCTTCTCGACCGATGGATTCATCCCTGTACCCACCAAAACACAGCCACAGCCCGCGCTCCCGTCCCGGGCCGTGAGATGTTTCTCGTTGACGGGTTCCCTCCCGAAGAGTAGTTCTTAGATGGCGCTTGCAGCGATGGTCTGTCTTGTCGGCAAAAAAGAGGAGGCAGAAATGGAAAGGTCTTCAGCTCGATCGGGAATGGGCCTGCATCAGGCAACCAGCAGAAGAGATTTCTTGAAGACGATAGGGTTGTTCGGAGCCGGAATTGCCATCGGGGGTTCGCGGCATAGCTTCGGCGAGTCGCCCCCCGAACTGCCCCAGCGGGTTCTCGGCAGAACCAAGCAGAAAGTCTCCATGCTCGGTCTTGGCACGGCGCCCGTTGGGGAAGGCCCCGTCGAGGTTCAGGAGGGAGTCCGGATATTTGGCGAGGCGATGGACCTTGGCGTTACCTATGTTGACACCGCCCGGATTTACGGCGAGGCGGAGGAGATGCTTGGGCATCTTATCCCAAAACGGCGAGATCGCCTGTTCGTGGCCACGAAGGTCTCGACCGAAACCGCTGACAGAGCGGAACGGTCTCTGAATGAGTCATTGCGCACCTTGAAGACCGATCACCTGGACCTCGTTCACATTCACAGCGTCGGGAGTAAGAACATTGACAGGGTTCTCGGGACAGGGGGCGCCCTCGAATATCTTCTCAAGCAGAAGGAGAAAGGCGTAATCCGATTCATCGGCATCACGGGGCACAACAGTCCCGATAAGTTCGTCCGCATGCTCGAGACGGATCAGATAGATGTACTCATGTGCGTCATGAACTACGCGGATAGAAACATCTACAATTTTGAAGAGAAGGTGCTGCCCGTCGCCAGAAAACACAACACGGCGTGCGTTGCAATGAAAGTTTATGCGGGTATCAAAGGGGGATTCCCCAACCATGGGAAAGGCCACATGGGCTGCGCGACCGACCCCCGTTATCTCCGGCAGGCTCTCGCCTATGCCCTCGACCTCGAGGGCGTCAGCGTCGCGGTCGTCGGCCCGTACACCGTCGAGCAGGCGAGACAAAACGTGGAATTCGCCAAGAGCTATAAGCCGCTCTCCGACGACGAGCGCGCTTCGCTGATGGGGTACGGAAAGGAGCTTGCAAAGAATTTGGGTCCGCGCTATGGGCCGGTCTGAGCAGAACACAAAGGTGGACAAGACGATGCGGAAGCCCCCTTGCATCCTGCCGTTTGACTCTCAGGAATACTCTCCCTTCGGGTCGGGTGCTCGACGGGCAGCCTTAAGCCTATCGCGTCAAAGGGGACGATTCGCACCTTCCGCAATCGGTGAAGGCGGGAAGCCCTGAGGAGGCTGGAAGCACGTGTTCTCGGTAACACAGCATTGGGATTGGGAGGGCATGCTATGAATGAAAACGCCGATCGGATTTCGAGGCGTGCGTTTTTGCAGAGGGCAACAGGCGCCGCGACGGCATTTTCGATTGTGCCGCGTCGCGTGCTCGGCATGGGTGCAACACCGCCCAGCGACCGGATAGCAGTCGGCTGCATCGGCGTCGGTGGAATGGGCACAGGCAACATGCGAGGGTTTCTCTCGAACGCGGATGTCCAGGTGGTCGCCGTCTGCGACCTTGATGAGAGGAGGCGCGAAGCCGCGAGAAAAGGACTGGAGATGCACTACGCCGACCAACTCCAGAAAGCGACGTACAAGGGTCCCGCCACGTACCGGGATTTCCGCGAACTGCTGGCTCGCGACGACATTGATGCGGTCTCTATCGCCACGCCGGATCACTGGCACTGTTTGATCGGCATAGCAGCCGCGCAAGCCGGCAAGGACATGTACATCGAGAAACCCCTGAGCCTCACCATCGCGGAGGGGCAGGCACTCCGCGATGCCGTGAAGCGCTGCGGACGAGTCTTTCAACACGGCACGCAACAGCGCTCCGACCGCAACTTCCGTTTTGCCTGCGAGCTCGTTCGCAACGGGAGAATCGGCAAGCTGCATACGATGAGAGTGGGCACGCCCCCCGGCGGGACATTGGGAATTGAGCCGCCCATGCCAGTGCCGGAGGGCTTCGACTACGACATGTGGCTCGGTCCCGCGCCCTGGGCGCCCTATACCGAAAAACGCTGCCAGACGCCCTATTGGTATTTCATCTCCGACTACACCATAGGCTTTCTCTCCGGTTGGGGAGTCCATCACCTCGACATCGCCCAGTGGGGCAACGGCGCCGATCACACCACTCCAATTGAGATCGAGGGACAGGGCGTGCTCCCGGAGGATGGACTCTGCGATACGGTCACGAACTGGCATGTCGAGTACACGTACGCCAACGGCGTCAAGATGATTTTCACGGATACCACGAAGGCGCCGGAGGCGGTTCGCTTTGAGGGGAGCGAAGGCTGGGTTTCGGTGAAACGCTGGGAGGCGGATGCAGACCCCAAGTCGCTCCTCACATCGGTCGTCGGTCCCGATGAGGTCCATCTTGGCGAAGACAAGAGCCACATCCGGAATTTCCTCGACTGCGTGAAGTCTCGCAAACAAACAGTGGCCCCGGTTGATGTTGCTCATCGCTCAACGACGATCTGCCACTTGAGCCTCATCGCAATTCTTACGGGGCGGAAGCTGAAATGGGAGCCCGAGCAGGAACGCTTCATCAACGACGACGAAGCGAATCGTTATCTCTCGCGCGCCATGCGAAGCCCGTGGCATCTCTAACAGAAGCACTGCCCCGGGAAGGCTGCACGAGGGACAGTACCCCGACTGCTGAATGTGCGACACATGACATAGAAGGAGACAGAGATGGACGCGGATGAAGCCCTCAAGCAAATCGCCACGTACGAGTACGGCCAGAGCCGCAAAGGCCTCATCGCAGTAGCTGACGACATGCGCCGTTCGCATAACAATCCCGAAAGACGGAATCACCTCAGAAAAGAACTGAGCGCGCTCCTCAACGCAAACGCGACCGCGGACTGCAAGCAGTTTGTCTGCGAGCAGCTCAGCATCATCGGCGCCGGCGAGGAAGTGCCCACCCTGGCGAAGCTCTTGACCGATGAAAAGCTGTCGGATGCGGCGCGGATTGCGCTGGAACGGATTCCGGACTCTGCCGCTGATGCCGTCCTTCGTGACGCTCTGGGCAAGACGAAAGGGAAGACTCTCGTTGGTGTCATCAACTCGCTCGGCGTACGGCGCAACAATGAGTCGGTCGGTGTGTTAATCAAGCTTATCAGCGATCCGGATGACGCGGTTGCCGGCGCCGCTTGTGCGGCGTTGGGGAAGATTGGCGGACCGGAGGCTGTCAGCGCGCTGGCGCGGGCAAGGTCCAAAGCCTCCCCCAGACTGCGCCCGACGGTCGTAGATGCTCTGCTGCGGTGCGCGGAACGTTCTCTGAGAGAAGGCAAGAAGGACGAGGCGACGGCCATTTACCGGGACCTATCCGCCCCCGGCGAGGCGCGACACGTCCGCGAGGCGGCATCTCGGGGTCTGGAATCGGCCCGCGCGAGATGAGCGCCGGCCATGGTTGTCGGCCCACCCACCGGAAGCCCCAACAGGGAACACTCCTTCCCGTTTGTGGGCGTTTGCCGACAAGCTGGTTTGAGCGGAAGGACTCACTCGGCCAGGAGTTCGTAATAGACTGTCTTGCGCTCGGGCCGCATGTTTAGAAGGACCGCTCCCGACCTGGCAGAAACCGGGATTTCCTGCGCTCTCCTGCCAACGACATCGAGTGTCCAGGCCCTGAACTGCTTTCCTACGCCTGTGCGGACCTCGATTTGCCCCACAACCGCCTCCAGGAGCGCCGGCGCCTTTCCTGTGTTGCGGAGATGCCAGTATGGAGTCCCCAGCCGGGACCTCTGCGCCGTCTTCTCGTACTCCATGCCGGTGTTTCGAGCCGGGCCAATGGCGCTCACCAGGAGCCTCCGGGCGGACCGAATCGGCTCATATCCATCCATCGCCGTCACGTAAATGGCGCCAAATCTCGTCGAGCTGGTGATGCTGACATCGGCGAATCCGTGCGGTTCGCAGGACAGAAACCCGATGACCGCCTGTGTGCGCGGCGTGTCAATACGAACCACTCCCTGGGAGGCATTCCACGTCAACTCCCCCGTGATTGAGCGAGCCACGAGGTTCCTGGCGTCCCAATGTCTGGCAATGTCTTTCACAACCGGCTGGCGGCGCCCCTCGACGAAACGGCAGCCCACTTTGCCCACCAGCGCTGCGGCAATTGCAACTGGCTTGCGGTCGTCCACCCAATCGAAGATGCTCTCGTTATCGTACAGCGATTCCGCCACAAGTTCTGCCTCCTTGACGTCCTGCCTGTGCCACATGGTGCTGACAGCCGGGTATTGGAGCATCTGGGGCGGGTTGCCGAACATATCGAAGGCGCCCGGCCCCAGCACGGTGCCCCAGTCCGAGCTGAAATATCCGAATTGCAGCGAGCCGTCCCATCCCTGCAATAGGCCGTACGCCGCCATGAGACCCGTCCCCTCCAATGAATGTTCATTCGGAAGGCATGTGTTCCACTCGCTAATCGTCATCGGCAAACCGAGCACCTGCTCCCACGCTTTTTCAATGACGAGATTTCCAATGCCGAGATAAACCAGCATGTCCTGGTCCCCGTTGACCGCCTTGACCATCGGCAGGTTGTGAAACAATTCCGTCGCCAGTCGCCATTTCAACTGACCTTCTCCCTGCGGATGGTCCCAGTAGCCGTGCCGGTCTATGTAATCGAACTTCGACTGGCCAAGCATGTGGACACGGGTCGTGAACCCGTGGCCCTGCCAGTTGGTGCCGCAGACTGGTACTTTCACTCCCGCCTCGCGCAGGACTTTGCGGCTGTCAGCCCAGTACTTCTCCTCGAGTTCGAGGAAGAATCGCATCTGATCCTGCCCGCGGACCTGCTTTTCCGGAGCGCGCTGGAGCTGCCCGGACGTGAATTCGTAGTTGCCCATCAGGCCAATTCGCTGCCCCGGACCGAGTCCTTCCCCTTTCTGCAACGGCGACTTGCCATTCACCGTCCAGGCTTTCTTCAGCCCGGCGTCGTCGCCGTGCCTCTTCCGCAACCAGGCGGTGAACTTCTCCTCAAGTTCCTCCCTGAGTGGCGGCTGAACCCCACTGCCCCAGAAGAGGGAGTCCTCGTTGAGGACCTCCACCATCGCGAGGGCGGGGTCATCGCAGTACCGCCTCTTCGTGTAGGGATTGAAATGAGTGAAAATATCCGTCATCCGCCGGTGCATGATGGCGGCGACATTCTCGTTGAAGAACTGTGCGTAGGGCGCCGTGCCCCCTTCCGGCAGACCCGGAATGTTGTCCCCGGCTTTGAACCGGAAAGACAACGGATAGTGGACATCCAGAATGAGGTAGATGCCATTCTCGCCCAACTTGGCGATAAGGTAATCAAGCCGGTCAAAACCTTCTTTGCTATAGTCGAACGATGTTTTCCCGTTGCGGTCAATCAGGAAACCGAGACCGTGCAACCGCGTGATGTTGATTCCCTGCCGCCGCATCCGCTTGACGGAATACTCCACCTGCTCTTTTTGCCAAAAGCCGATCTGCGCTCCCCAGAAGCGCGCCGACGTCCCATCCTCAAAAACGAATCGCTCTCCCTTTGCAGTCACAAAACCATGTTTCCCCGTTGGGGCTTCGACCCAACGGCTGCAATCCAGAATGTTTGGCGCGAAGTCGTCCATCGCGGGCTGGAACGGAAACCAGCAGGTTCCCCAGGCCGACTCTTCGGTCCCATTCGCTCTGCCATGTGACGCAATTGCCAACGTGACCAGCAAGAGAAACCCGCGTTTCACCCATTGACGGTTCGCTTTCGATCCAGTCATGACTATTGTCCTGCCTCTTGAGTCATTGGTTCGCGGCATGTTGTTCGGTGGCGGCGGCACACCGGTCCTCTGCGAGAGCCCGGCACGTCGCCCCTCGGGGCGCTGAGCTATCGCTGTTCCGCGTGCGGACATAAACGCAACCGCCCTCGAAAGCCAGGGAGCTTTCATCTGTCGGGGGCCCGAATCTGAGTTCAGTCTTTGGCCTGGATCACGTCCTGGCGATGGACGTCGTGGCGCCTGCCCTGCCACCGAATCGTCGCGGGTCCGAAACCATGAAAGACCCGCACGCGACTGGCTTCCTTCAGGCTCTTGCCGTCGAGCGGCTGGAGCGTGAACAGCGCCCCTTCGCCGTAATCTTCTCCTCCCCACCGGTGCGCATGAAAGGCCGCGAAATGCAGCCCTTCGATGAGAAAGCCCCACGGCGGCAAAGCGACCTCTCCTCCGAGCGACGACGTCACCCGAGCCTCGTTCGTGCCGAAGTTCACGGTGACGTTTGTTGCGCCGTCCCCCTGTCCATAGATAGCCTGTCTCACCGCACCGTCGTCTGTAAGAAGATCGAGCCGGGTCAGGCGATCGTGCGCCGTGACTCTCTGAAGCGGTCCCAGCACCTCGTGCGTGTTCTTCAGAAACACATCCACGGGATGCATCCCTTCCGCCCACCCCCCATCGCTCCGTGTGTAGCACGCGCGATCGGAAGACGGAGCGTCTTTCTTCCTTTCGGCTTCGCCCGACTGGGACCGCCAGTAGAGGTGATCCGGGAACGAGTGGTAGTGCAGCGGCCGGGCGCACAGAACATGGTGAGCCACGTATTCCGCCGCGTCACCCGCGCGGTAGCCATATTTGCCGTAGCATATCTGACAATCGTGATAGACCATCTCCCAGAGGGGGATGACTTTCGCCCCGAATTCCTCCGGATTCAGGCTATGGAAGTAGCGGCCGCTAACGCCGACAAGTCCCTCGAAGAAGTCGCTGTGCGGCAGTGCCCACTCGCGGCCGCATTCGCTGCCGAAGATGCCAAACATTTCCCTGGCATAGTCGCTGAGCCGAATTTTCCATGCGATGTCATCGTTTCGGCCAATCGGATGATTCGGGTCATAACACTCACGCGGTCCGACGGCGTAGGTTGTGTCAATGAAATAACTCCAGGCCCCGGAGAGCTCACGGATCGCTGGCAAGTTCTGTGGTCGGTTTGCCAGTTCGAATTGCTTCGGTGCGCAGACCATATAGGCTCGCCCACCCAGCCACCGTCCCCCTTGGATCAACGAGCCATCCGGATTCTTCTCGATAGAATCCGGGCTCCAGCTTTTCGCGTCACGGTACATGTCCTGGACGTTGTCGTGGAGGCAAGCGACGTACCCGAGCGTCTGAATCCGTTTGACCGCGTCCGCCAGTGCGCTGTTGCCGCCGCACTCCGGATTCGCGGGCAGATTGTCGGGATGGCGGCAGTCGTAACCCCCTTCCGTCCATCCCCCGATGATGAACAGGCAGCGTTCAATTTCCAGGTCTCTGCGTAGGTGCTCGGCGATTTGCGCTGCCTCGTCGAACGTCCAGCGGATTTTGACGGACTCCTCTTGAGTGCTCTCTTCATTCATTCGGCGTGCGAGGCACGTCCACAGCTTCACGTTTGCGGCGCCGACCATCAGCTCGACGTGCCGATCGCGCTGGATTTTCTGTCGTAGCGTTACCGCAAGGCCGCGTCTTTCGGCATAAGACCTGTAACCCGCCGCTACGGTATTGAAATCCCCTTTTCCCAGCGGGCAAAGTCGCACGAGTCTTGCGGTCCGGCGGAGGTCAAACGCCGCAGTCAGTCTCTGGCGATACGGCTGATTGCTCGGCATCGTGCTCTGAATTTCCGGAAAAACGTAGGCGTCATCCCATGTCGCCATCAGCGCGGAGCCACCCTTCACAAAGCCGAGCATGTTCATGTGGCAGCCTTCATATTCGGAGCTCCCGAACACTCGCTTGAAAGTCTTCCCACTATCCGCCGGAATCATCAGCCCTTCCCGGCAGGGGACAATCATGTAGCCGCGTTCGACGTCAGTGATCCCCAACGCGTCATCGAGAACCCGAATGTTGCCCTCCGGCGCGCTCTCGTACCGAAGCTCGAGCGCGCTCCCTTCCTCGGCGAGAGAAAACACCACCGCCGAACCGCTCCGCTTGAGCAAGCGTATGGACTTCCCCTCCTTGATTTCAGATTTCTCAAAGTTGCCCTCCAGCCAGTCCGCGGCGCCGGGACCGGCGGTCCCGTTAGACGGCCACCGCGCCCCGGAGCGTTTGTCCAGCAACGCCCATCGCCCGGCAGCCTCATCAATCGCAACCGCAAGCGAGTGGCTTTCCAGCGTCGCGGCACCGACTTCTCCCGTCGAGCATGTCAGCCACACTACCAGAGCAGCGAGAAGCAACCTATGCATGTTTTCCTCCCTTGAACGAAGATTTCGCAGCCCATCCAGATGAGCCTAAGGGTAAAACAAAATCCCGTCCTTTGCAATCGGCCCGAAACGAAGTTTGAGAAGAAACCCTCCCTTCCACATTGTACAGCCGAGGAACTCTGCTGGAAACAAAAGGGTGCTCCTCTTCGCAGGCCGGTGAGCTCGCAATGATTCTTCACGGCTCAGCTCCTTATCTCAGGGTCTTGTGGTGGTAAGCGCCTGCAATCCCATAAGTTGTAGATTCCAATCTCAACCATCCCTTGACCTGAGAACCCGATGCGTTGGCTGCCGGAAAAGAAGCAAATCCGCTGGATTACCCCAGAACACTTCAGTATCTCTAACCGATCGGCATCAACGGACGATATGGCGGGCTGACCTCTCACTCTCGGCGGGCGCCTGGCCCCGCGGGGACGAGCGTGCCTCCAACGTCAGGGGCCAACGTCGTGGCACGGGCGTCTCGCCCGTGGCCGTTCATCGGCAAGATGCCGATGCCACAACAGGACTCCCGACTCTCTGCTGGTCGAGCCGAGTGCAGCTCACCACCGGAGACGAAGGGATTGCTATCGCGTAATCCCTCAGTTATGGGCGGACAACCCCGCAAGAGTCCGACCTACCGGGGCGAGTCAGCCCTCCCCTGTTTCTCATCCGCGTCCATCTGCGTTCACCTGCGGTTGCATCGTTCCTACTGACGGGACTATCGCGGGCGTTTTTCTGGATTTCGACGGGCCAAACCCTGCTTTCCTGGGTGCTCCGCCCTTGAAGCGGTCCTCTGCGGGTGGCGATGTTCACTCGCCGCGGAAAGTCCCTTGCCTTTGCATCCTGTCGGTGCTAAATACACCGGTAAGCGGCCACGGCTTAAGTCGCGGAGGACAAACCTTCCAGTGGGGTGAATACCATGAGAAGCTTGAGTGCGTTTCCTGCGCTTATCGGAGCCCTCTTGTGTCTGTCGTCCCATCAATCAAGCCCCGCAATGACCTGGTGGCCCTGCTGTGCGAGAAGGAAGCAACAATCCAGGCACAGAACGTATCAACCAGGTGGATGGATTCAGACCCGGGGCATGTCATGAAATTCTATCGCATCGAGACAGAACAGGGCGCACATTGCGGTGCTTGGCCCCTCAATCTCCGATTCCCTATTGGATCATCGGGCCGTCTTCACGGCATATGAGAATTGAGTGAGGCCTAGCCACCACCTCACATCCGCCGGCATGACATTCGATACCTGTCTGGCGCATATCAGCTCGTGTCCTGGCAAGGCAGAGCACAGTATGGAAGGCGATAGAGGGTGCGCATTATGGGGCGGCGCAAGCGCCGAGGAAGCCGACGTCCTCTGGAAATGGAACGCGAGCACTCAAAGTTATGAAACCTCGTACCTCGTTGCTCGTTGGGGCGAACCGTACGATGGCAGATGGTGGGACGACGAAACCGGTGCGTTATCGGTCATGAGGTTTGCCGTCGGAGAGTGCTTCTGGGTCTCGAGAAGGTCGCAGACGGCAGCCTCCCCGTGACGACGCCCCAGCGTCAGCACGCATCCAGCATGACCGACTTCAACCGAATCTGCGAAACTCGCGCCGTTGAAAGGCGTTCCTGGCCTTTTGATGCATAGAGCGGCTCAGACCGGCGCCCCTGCTCAATGCCATGCGGAACCGTGCGGCTATCTCTCTACAACGTCCATCCCTCCCTGTACTGGCGATGCAGGTATTGGTTGGCTTCCGGCGCGTTGGTCACTTTGAAGTTAGGACCGTCCCAGTACAGCTTCTTGCTGCCAACTCGCAGAGCGACATTGCCGAGGAGGAAAGCTTCGGTGACAATTGCCGAGAACTCGAAATTCGCCCCAGCCGGTTCGCCGCCCCTGCACGCACGAATCCATTCGCTGTGGTGTCCGATGGATGGCGGAATGGTTTTCGGCGGTTGCTTGTACGCTTTCATTTTCGCTTCCGGAATCAGCATGGGACTGTCGCCGGAGAAGCCCGTCATGATTGTCCCCCTGTCTCCGACGAAGTACATTCCTTCGTCCCTCATCGGCTGAGCTTCCTCGAGTTCCTTAGGTCTTGGAGGTCTGAGCCCGCCATCGTACCACGTCACTACAACGGGCGGCATTTCCCCGCGAGCCGGAAACTCCCACCGGATCAGCGAGGCTTGCGGAAACGTCTCCGGGTTCATCTCGAGTCGATCCCACATTTTTCTGGCGAAGCACGAGCCACAGGCTTCGACGCTCGTCGGGTATTTGAGCTTCAACACGCGAAAGACCGTATCGAAAGCATAGCATCCCATGTCCCCGAGGGCGCCCGTCCCAAAATCCCACCAGCCGCGGAAGACCAACGGCAGATAGGCGGGGTGATAAGGACGATACGGCGCCGGGCCGAGCCAGAGATTCCAGTCGAGCGTGGGCGGAACTGGCGGCGTGTCCGTGGGGCGGTCAATCCCCTGGGGCCAGAACGGCCGGTTGCTCCAGATATGCGCCTCGCGCACTCCGCCAATCGCCCCGTCCTCAATCCATTCCTGCAAACGGCGCCGCGCTTCGCCAGCCTGATTGCCGGTTCCAATCTGCGTGGCGAGCTTGGTTTGGCGAGCGGCCTCGGCGAGTTTCTGCGCCTCGAACAGGGTGTGCGTGAAGGGCTTCTGGCAGTACACGTGCTTACTAGCCTTCAAGACGGACATGGAGATGACGGCGTGCGAATGGTCTGGAACGACGACTAATGCCGCGTCGAGGTCTTTCTGAGCGGCGAGCAATTCGCGGAAGTCGCTGTAGGCCGCGCACGCCCGGTCGTCATACTTCTTGTTGATGGTGTCGCGGGCAGCGTTGCGGTTGTTGGCGTCCACATCGCAGACGGCGACAATTCGCGTGTCAGACCTGTCGAGAAACGACTTCATGTCCCTCGTACCCTGGTCGCCGACGCCGATCGCCGCGATGGTGACCTTCTCGCTGGGCGGTGTACCGGATGATGCGCCCAGCATATGCCGCGGCACAACCGTCAGTGCCGCTGCGGCCGCCGTCCCCTTCACAAACTCACGTCGAGAGATCGTCAATTCGTCAGGCTTGGCTTTCATTCTCTCCTGTCTCATGTTCGGAGTCCTCCCTTTTAGGTCCAGAGAGCTGTCTCGGTGTCGCTTCATGCCTTATTTGTCAAGCTCTTTGATGAAGATATTCTTGAACTGAAGCAAGCTCGGCGGGCCGACCCACTTTCCGCCGCGTTTGCCGCCGTGGTGCTGGAGCCCGACGGCGCCTTTCGGCGCGATGCCCGGCATCGGCGCATTCTCGATGACCGTCTTGCCGTTCAGCACGACGGTGACTCGGTCGCCGCGGAGCGTGATCTCATAGCGGTTCCAGTCGCCGACGGGGTTGTCGGCTTGAGTTCGCGGCGTCGCGGCGGCGCGAACTTCCGGGGGCTGGTCGGGGTCCGTGCGATACCCGTACATCTCGCCCGAGCCGATGGGCCAGCACCAGATATTGATCTGGTTCTTCCCGGACCCGCGGAGCATAATCCCGGAATCCGAGTCGGGGAGCGCGAGCCGCATCTCCT
>CAZFAP010000043.1:0-1461 GCA_964516325.1 uncultured Verrucomicrobiota bacterium | reverse complement strand
GCCGTCCGGCAGGATATAGGGAACATTCGGATTCACGTAAGGCGTCTCCTTGATCCGCCAATCCACGATGAGAACGAAATCGCCGAACTCGCGCACCGTCCAGAGGCTCCGGTCCTCTTTGGCCTCGCTTTCCGCGTCGTAGTCAATGACCCCGTTCAGCACCTTCCAGTGCCCGCCGTCTCCTTCGGGCACCTTCCAGCCGGAGAACTCTTTGCCGTTGAACAGCGAAGTAAAGCCGGGAGGAGGCACATTGTCCTCGCTCCAGACACATCCCGTTGTTGCGAAACTCATCGCAGTGACAACCGCAATCAAAAGCAGTGATCCTCGCATGGCAGCTCCTTTCTCTTTCGGTTGTTATCAGGTCAGCCTATCGTTGCGGCTCTTTGATGACGGTGATTTCCATGGCGTCGCGTTTGCACCAGGGCAAATTGACGTCGAACCACTCGGCGCGGCTTTGGTATTTCGAGCGGACCAGCTTCAGATAGTCCGCCACCTGCCCCGCGGAGACGCCCACATTGTCTGCAACGACCGTCGCTCCGGGGGCAAGGTTCTTCTCCAGCCCTCTGAAGCAGGGGAGATAATTCGGCCCATTGCAGTCAATGAACGCGAAGTCAATCGGCCCTTCAATCTCCTTGACGAGCTTCCTGGCGTCCCCCACCTTCAGGGTGACAACGTCCGCGACACCCGCCTTGCGGAAGTTCGCCTCCGCCCTCTTCGCGGTTTCCGGATCAATCTCGATGGTAATGAGTCTCCCCTTGCCGGCTGCCTTGAGTTCCCGCGCGACCCACAGCCCCGAGTACCCGATTGCCGTGCCGCACTCCACGACGAGACGCGGCTTCGCCTGACGAACCAGTTCCGCTAAACGTTTTGCCTTTACTGAGCCGATCGTATAGACGTAGCCGGGGCCGCTGAGGCACTCCTTTTCGACCTCGTCAATCACTCCCTGCACCTTGTCGCCGCTTGGGACACTTTCCGGCGTTGCGGGAGGTTGTTCTCCCATCCCAAATCGTGTAAGAAGAGCAATCATGAACGCCACGCAAAGGCTCCTTTTCATTTTGACCTCCTGAGATACTTTTTGGCCGGCACGCGACGGTCGGACCTCGAACGCCTGCACGCGCGAAACAGGTGCCATTGTAGTCTCGCGAGGGACATTGTCAAAGATTTTGAGTGGCGTGACCTCACAAGGTGAACTGGAACGCATGAGAATTGGCTCGCGGTTCGCGAGACCCAGGGCGGGGCGCCTGGGCTAAGCTAAGGCGCCCCTTCGGCGCTTGTGTTCGGGTGCGAGGGTCTGGCTCGACACGGGGGCCGGCCCTGTTGCGCTTCTGACTCCGGACCGCCCCAAAGGGCAGGCCCTGAAAAGGCCCAATACGACCCCTGAAATACACCCACACCCCACAACAGGATGTGGCTGTATTTGAGTGGGTGACCGCAATGGGTAACGCTTGCCGGCCAAAGCGC
>CAZFAP010000042.1:0-29051 GCA_964516325.1 uncultured Verrucomicrobiota bacterium | reverse complement strand
ATGAACCTTTGCGACGGGGATATTTATGAGCACGTCCGCCTTCACTGCATCCTCATAAATGGGCCAGCTTTTCAGTTTTTTCCCTTTTCCTATGGGCACCTCGTAGAAACGCCTTTTGTCCACGAACGAAACTTCCGCCCCTGCTTTCTTCGCCGCGTCTGCGATGCCGCTTTGGCGGTAACTTATCCGGTCGTCGCGGCAGCCCCTGTCAAAGACTCTCACCGTTTTGGCGCCGGCTTCATAGCAAAGCTCCACGACAGCCGCCACGACCTCCGGGTTTGTGCAGGCGCCGAGTTCCGGGCGGGTTGTCCAGCCAATGTTCGGCTTGAGAGCCACAACGTCCCCCTTGTGAACCAGGGAGGACATTCCGCCCATCTTCTCGATGACCGCTCGCACAACGGACCGAATGTCATCGCCTTTTCCGACGAAGATTCTGTCGCCCAGAGAATTCGGTCGCACAGAGCGGGGATGAAGCTCCCTGGGCTTCTTCCTGCAACCGAGAATTCCAAATGTATAGAAACCTGCTCCCGCCGCGCCAGCGACCTTCACGAATTCCCTTCTGCTGATTTTGCCCGACATGACTCCACTTCTCCTTTTGGAATCAGCGCCTCAAGTCATCCGCAATTCTCTTGAGGATACCTTTGGCTTTTTCCTCCGTCGTGACTTCCCAGATGCCGAAAACGAAGTTCCGAAAGACGTGCACAATGCTCGCTACATGTTTCTCTGCTCCCTCGCCCTTATAAAGCTGGTAAATCTCCAAAGGTTCCTGCGGAAAACCGATGAGTTGGAGTCTTCCGCTTTCGGGCTGCCCCTCAGCACGCGAGTCTTCGACCACCTTCTGAAGGTGCTTGATGTAACTTGTCCTCGCCGACTGGGCTTTGTCCTTGTCCGAATACTCAAGCAAGAACACAATGTCCTTCTCCAGTTTCAGACTGAAGTCCTCGCTTTTCTTTTCCTCGGAACTGTAAGCCGCCAGGACGCCCTTTGTCTTCTCGTCGAGTTGAAAGACATTCTCCTCGGCGATGTACCTCTTCTCGTTCAGAGTCTGACCGGTGTGGAAGAAGAGGACCGTTCCGGCGACATGGCCTTCAGGGAGGCACCGGACGAGTTCGGGGAGTTCAGCGGGAGGCTTGATGTTTCCTGCCATAGCTTCCGCAAACGCCCGCAGCGGCTTGTCCGCTTCTCCGCCCTCGAATCCTTTTGCCTGAAGGCGTACGAAATACTTCCCCTGGCAGAAATCGAGGTTCACCTCCGAGACCACCCCCGCCAACCCGATGTTCGCCCGCTGCGACATGATGTTATCGTGGCAGGAGAAAATGCCGAAGGCATCCTCCGGGTTGCCCATGTCATACACTTCAACGTCAACGTTCTTTCCCGGGTCTTTCGATGCGTTGCCGACCACATATTGCTCGCGGAAGGTGTACTGGAAGAACCTGTCCGCGGCGCCGTCAATCGAGTCATAAAGTTTCTTGCCCGGATAGACTCTCACCGGGCCGCTTTGTTCCCAGGCTGAAGGGACGGCGCCTGCGGGCAAAATCGCTTCATAAGCTGCGATGCCCTCTTTATCCGTTGGGGCTGCTCCCGGTTCTTCGGGTTCCGCTGTTGACGTCCCTTCGTCCTTCCGACAACCGAACACGACTACTGCCAGCAACCCTGTCATCAGCAGGGTGATAGGGAACCTCAAATTGCCATTTCTCATAGGACTCTTTCTCTCTTGCTGCACGACCTTCGACCTTCGCCGAAAACCGAATCAGTCAACCCACCTGTTTCCCCGCAGCGCCGAGACGGCGCCGGACAAGAATTTTGACAGGATAACAGGATTGACCGGATGATCAGGAACCGCAGATGAACGCAGATGGATGGAAAACTGAATATCCGCGTGTATCTGCGTGCATCCGCGGTTAATCTCCCATCGTCTTCATCCTGTAAATCCTGTCCAAAGAAAATTCACCCGATTTCATCTTAGGGGATTAGTCGTCCACCTGTCCATATTTCCGAACATATCTCTCGTGCAACCGCCGCACTTCGTCGGGCGGAATCTCGTCCGGCTTGCCGAGGAGCAGGGCCAGGAAGACCGTCTTGGCGACGTCCTCGACCATTACGGCGGCTTTCACAGCGCTGAGGGGATCGGTGCCCACTGTGAAAACGCCGTGATTTTTCATCAGAACCGCCAGCGAATCGCCGATTGCCTTTACAACCTCTCTTCCAATCTCCTCTCCCCCGATAGGGGCGTAGCCGCCGCACGGTATCTCACAGCCGAACTCATCGGCGATGGCGGTCAGATAGACGGGTATGGGGCGCCCAAGAGCGGCGAAGGCTGTCGCGTAGTTGGAGTGCGTGTGAACGATGCCGTTCACCTGCGGCATGTGGCGGTAGATGTAAAGGTGAGTGGCGGTGTCCACGGAGCGCTTCATCCTCCCTTCCACGATTTTCCCCTCGAGGTCAACGATTACAATCTTTTCCGGCGTCAGGTCCTCGTAAAGGACGCCGCTCGGCTTTACGGCTACGTAACCGGTTTTGGGGTCTCTTCCGCTGACGTTCCCGCTCGTCCATGCGACAAGCCCCCGCCGCGGGAGTTCCAGGTTCAGCTTGCAGATCAGTTTCTTCAGGTCCTCCAGCATGATTGAATCGCCCTCTCAGAGTGTAAGATGATTCCGCAAGGGTGAATTTTCTTTGGACAGGATTTACAGGATGAACAGGATATGGCGCAAGGGGACAATCCTGTCAATCCTGTTATCCTGTCAAAATTCTTCTAAGGTTCGACTTCTCGCAACCACGTCACTTCCCCAATCGCCATCGTTCGGGGTCAATTTGTACCCCTGCTGCGCTGAGCTTCACGACCACGTCTGAGTATGAAACGTCCTCGAGGTACTGTCCTTTCGGGTCAGTGAGCCTCGCAGTAAGCCCACAACGCTCGCCTTTTCTGAACAGTTTCAAGAGAAGCAAATTCTCTCCGGGCTTGAGTTCGAGGTCAACGGCTTCCTCCTTCCCTCGTTGATCGCCCGTGCCTGAGACGGAAGCGACCGTGGCGTTATTGAGCCAGGCCTCCGCCCGGTCCGTGGCGGAGACGTGCAGCCGAGCCGCAATGCTTTTGTCCCTCTGCACGACCGGAAAATACGCCACATAGATTATGGAGTTATTGCCCTTGTAAAGCGCCGCAAGGTCAAGGTAATTGTTCTCGGGGTTGACCATGTTCGCCTGCCAGCCGATTTTGCCAGCGGTTGTATCCCAGGTCGCGGCGAGCCGAAGGGCTTTTTCAGGACGGAATGGGTTGTCGGCGCTGGCTTCCTCGGCCTCCGTGAACGGCCCCACGCACAGCCAGATTTTCGCAAAGGTCGCCTCCTTCTTCGTTTTTTCGATCTCGGCCGCCAAAAACTCTTTGAGGCGCGGCCTATTCTCGATCGTCCGGTAAAGACCTTCGTAGAGGCGCAAGAGCTCGATCAGAAACAGGTTCAACCTCGAGTTCAGAGCAACGGCGGCGGCAGGTTCGCCGTTCGGGTAGTGCGTGTCGTTATACCACGAGTCAATGAAGAAAGCGTCGAGATGGGATTTTGGGGGCGCCCTTCCCGTTCGGATCGTGAAAAAACGTAGTCGGAAGGTCTTGTTCAGCACTTGCCAGATAAGCTGCCTTTCGGCGGCGTTCTCCGCCCCTTCCAGAGCCTCCTCCAGAGTCTCTATTGCGGTCCCAAGGTCCGCTTCCCGTATCGCGCGTATCCCCTGCCGGAACTTGCGGGAGGTCTGCGATTCATCTCTGTCATCGCCGAGCTCAATCCGGTGCAAAGGGTCTCCGATGTAAATCTGCTTCCAGGGAAAACTGAATCGCTGGTGGAGCATTTCCTTCGCCTGAAAAGCCTTGCCAAGAGGTTCACCAGCGACGGCAGAAACGGCGACCGTCCTGGCCATATTAAAGGATTGGGCGAACGGCTCCGACATCGCCCCGAAATAGATGTAGGCGCCATTGCGAAGCCACTTTCCCGCAATCGTCGTCTCGTCGTAAGGGTCGGACGCGGAGAAGCTATGGGCGAAATAGACTATGGTCGGGATGCTTTCGGGGATGTCAGAGACCTTGCCGTCGCCCCAGTCTTTTGCTCCGCCCGCGGAGTTGACGTGAACGAAGCCGAAGGGATTGAGCTTCCCGACGAGCTGCCGCCACTTTGCCATCGAGGAGTCATTCGTTTTGACGACGGTCGAATGAAGCCTCGTCTGCATGACCCACGCTCCCTCCTGGCAGCGAAGCCCCCACTTCTCCGGCCACCGGTCGAAATACAGGGCGTTCCGCGTGTCCAGAAAAATGCTGCACATAGCCTGATACAGGGACATCCCCTCTTCCGCCTCAAGCAGCCTCCCCACGTATGCATAGCAATGCCCCCGCTTTTCGGCCTTGTCCTTCTCGTCTTTCTTATTTTCGCTGCCGGAGGGCGGGGAACCGTCCGGGGTGAGCCGGTTGATGCCATCGTCAAGGCAGAGCCGCTGCTGCGTGCCCGTCGCGGAATCCGTCCCCATATAGCCGATCGGGAAGTCGAGAGCCAGGGTAATGAAATCCATTTCGTCGCCGAGGCTTCTATATTCGTAGCCCCACTGCTCGATGGTCTCAATGACTGCCTTTCTGACGGTCTCCTTCTGCTCGAAAGACATGGCGCCAGCAAGTTTCACCTTCTGGACAGAAGACGGGACGTTCAAGAAGTCGAGAACTTGGCGGTGAGCCGCCGCTAAAGCCAAAGCGGCTGGGAGTTGTTTGGCGTCCGTGTGAGTCAACACTATGCCAGCGGGTTTCTTCCCAGGTATGTCCAGGCGCCTTTTGCACTCCTTCACGGAAACGCCGCGAGGAAAGTCCTCGATAGTCTCCTCCCCCCACGCGGCACAAACTGCGGCGCGCAGGAGGTCGTGGTCAACGCGGCCCAATTCCTTGGCACTCACCTTCAGCACCTTATCCGGCTTGTAAGCTCGAACGAATCTGTCGAAGTACCGGTCGCGGGCCATGAAAATTGGGAAGCGGCGATCGCCGTCCCACATGCTGAGGTAGTGAAGAAAGGTCGGCAGGTCGGAGACAAGGTAAACGACCCGTTCGGTCCCGGCAGTTGGGCGGCGCGTGGTGGCTGAGTGCCCGTGATTCGCAAAACACGCCCAGACGGCGCCTATCAGCAGGATTGCAGCGGCTATTTTCAGTGTCCTGAAGGTTTTTCTCACAGATATTCTTTCTACGAAAGGGCGTTTTGGGAACTGAATCGTAATCCCTCGGTTACGGGGAACGACCCGGCAAGAGTCCGACCCACCGGGGCGACTCAGCCCTCCCCTGTTTCTCATCTGCGTGCATCTGCGTTCATCTGCGGTTCCATCCTTCCTACTGACGGGCCCCCACCCCGCAGGGGGGTCGCCGCCCATAACTGAGGCACTACTTCTCATAGATGGCCTCTCGGGTAACCGGGGCCCACGAGCTAAACAGCAGGCCCGGCTTGACCGGCCTCGGTTCTTCCTATACATTATACGGCACGACAGTCTGTTTTGCACAGCTTCGGGCGAGCCGGCTGCTAAAATATCTGTGATTGCGGTTCAGTCGAGACTCCCCCACACAGGTTAAGGAAGAGGACATGCCCAGACTTTTCGGAAAAAATTACTCAAGGCGGGAACTCCTGCGGAGAGTAGGCAATCTTTCACAAATCGGCGGCATAAGAGCCTACGAGTTGGCGGACGGACCAGAAAAAGGCGTCCAAGCGGACGATTTCAGGACAGGGACAGGCTTCGAGTTCACGGTTCTGCCGGATCGGGGAATGGATATATCCGCCGCGAGCTTCCGCGGAATGTCGTTGGTCTGGAGGTCACCCGTCGGAGAAGTTGCCCCAACTTTCTACGAGCCGGAAGGGCTCGGCTGGCTGAGGACTTTTCACGGTGGCCTTTTGACGACCTGCGGTCTGACCCATGCGGGGGGGCCGTGCCAGGACGGTAGCGAAAGCCTTGGGCTTCACGGGCGATATTCGACGATTCCGGCGCGGGGTGTGTGCACGGAGGCATCCTGGGAGGGCGATGAATATGTGATGCGGGTCAAGGGAGTTGTGAGGCAAGCCGTCCTCTTCGGCGAGAACCTGACCCTCACCCGAGAGATTTCCACAAGGTTCGGCGAGTCCCGGTTGACCTTGGAAGACTTCGTCGAGAACACAGGCTTTGAGAAATCGCCCTTCGTAATCCTTTACCACATAAACGCTGGTTTTCCCCTCGTAGACGCCCGAACTCGGTTGGTGGCGACCTCCATCGCGGTAACACCACGAGACGCAGAAGCGGAGAAAGGAAAAGAGGAACACAATGTCATGTCCGCCCCCGTCCCCGGCTACAAGGAAAAAGTCTATTTCCACAAGATGAAAGCCGACTCGGAGGGGCATGCCTGCACCGCGCTTATCAACGATGCGCTCGGACTCGGATTGTACGTCAGGTACAAGACGGACACGTTGCCCCACCTCGTGGAGTGGAAAATGATGGGGGAGGGAGCGTACGTGGTCGGAATGGAGCCCTCGAACAGTCTCTTAAGGGGCCGCCCAAGGGAAAGGGAGGCGGGGACTCTTGTCGAACTTGAAAAGGGCGAGACTCTCAGCACTTTCCTGGAAATAGGGGTCCTATCAGGCAATAGTGAGATCATGGAATATGAGAAAAAAGTCGCCTCGATCCTCAAGGCATGATCGTTTCGGGTTCGACAGGTCAATTTTCTTTGGACAGGATTTACAGGATGAAGACGATGGGAGATTAACCGCGGATGCACGCAGATGCACGCGGATATTCACTTTTCCATCCATCTGCGTTCATCTGCGGTTCCTGATCATGCGGTCAATCCTGTTATCCTGTCAAAATTCTTCTCCGGCGCCGTCTCGGCGCTGGGGGGAAACAGGAGTGATACAATTAGAGGCGGGAGAAGAAGGTTGAAGATGATGTTTGTGTCTCTGCTTTTCGCGATATGCGTTCTGATGGCTGGGGCCGGCAGGGCTGCCTCCGAGAGCGAGCCCAAGGGCTTCTTCAGGGGTGAATTTTCTTTGGACAGGATTTACAGGATGAACAGGATGTGGCGCAAGAGGACAATCCTGTCAATCCTGTTATCCTGTCAAAATTGTTCTCCGGACTGGCAAGGCCGCCTGCTTCTTGCGGTCGAGCCGGAAGCCGTCAGCGTCGAAAGGGAGTTGGAGGAGGCTGCCTCGCGGATACGCGGCCTGAAGTTCCAAAAAGAAGTGGACTATCAGGTTTTGGACAAGTCCGGCGTGCGAGACTTGATCGAGGAGAAATTGAACGAGGAGTTCCCTTCTGACAAACTGGAGAAGCTTACGATCGCCTATGCAAAGCTGGGGCTGATCAAGCCCGGGTTGAATCTGAAGGAGACCGTCCTTGCGCTCTACAGCGAGCAGCTTGCCGCTGTTTACGACCAGAAGAAGAAAAAGCTCTATTCGATAAAGGGACTTCCCTTCTCGGAGGGATTTCGGAAAATCATCATGATTCACGAGCTGACTCACGCCCTCCAGGACCAGAACTTTGACCTTAACACTCTCCCGCTCGAGCTGAAGGATAACGACGACCTCGCAATGGCGGCCCTGACCCTTGTGGAGGGCGACGCTACCGTTGTGTTCACAAAGTACGCCAGCGAAGGCGCCCAGTTGGGACTCACGGACCTGCTGACCGCGACGACCGTTGGGCAGAAGGAACTCATGCAGGCGCCGCCTGTTATAAGAAAGAACATGTTGTTCCCCTACATGGAAGGAAGCCGATTTATCACGGCGCTTCTTCAGAAGGGAGGTTGGCAGTCCGTTGATCGCGCGTACAGGGACCTCCCGCAATCCACCGAGCAAATCCTTCACCCGGAGAAGTATCTCGACGGGCGGGACAAGCCAATTCCTATTGTCCTGCCTGACTTTTTTTCTCTCGCGGGCAAGAAATGGGAGTTGCTCGAGGACAACGTCATGGGAGAACTCAACATAAGTATCCTATTCTCCGAATTCTTAGGCTCCATACGAGCGATGAAGCCGTCAAGAGGGTGGGGCGGAGATAGATTCCGCGTCTATCGCGCGGAGGGCGAAGAGAAAACCCTCCTTGTCTGGGCGACAGCGTGGGATACGGAGAAGGATAGAGAGGAATTCGTTTCTCGCTACCTGGAGACGCTGAGGGAGAAGTACAAGGAGACCAAGTTCGAGGAGATTGTGGCGGAAGATTCCGCCTACCTCACATCAGACGACGTGGTACTCTGGTTAGGGTGGGCGGGAAAAAGGGCTCTGGCGATTGAGACTCCTGACAAAGCGACGCTGCTGGCGGTGCTCTGGGAATTCCTGAAGTCCGGCGGCGGGCCTCACTTCGCCCAGGAAGCGGGGTCGCCCAAAGAAGCCGAGCAGTAGCCGTACGGCTGCGGAACCCGGCTCGCTCAAAAAAGGTCATTTTCGATGCGTTTGGCTGTCCTCATATCGCTTTGCGTGTTGATCCTGGCTTTCTCGATTGGGTCTTTTTTTGCCTATGAGGATTGGAGAGTAAGCCGCTACGACAAACTGCTCATGGATGCGGCGTACCGCCACAACGTTCCGCCCTCCCTCCTGAAAGCTATCATGGACGCCAGGGGACGTTTCAACTATTACACCATGGGTGAGAAGGGCGAGGCGGGGTTGCTCCAGGTGCCTCAAGAAGGAGTGATGGCGTACAAGGAAGCCGTGAGGCCGAAGGAGGATTTCGAGTACGTCTGCATTAATAGGGCGCATCGGCCCCACGCGGGGATCAAATACCCCGTGCGTGGGCTCTGCAACATCTGCAAGTCGCGGCTGATTCAGGAGCTGTGGTATCCAAAGGAGAATATTGAGATCGGGGCCTGGTATCTGGCAATGCTCAAACGCGATATCGAAAAGGCGGTGCAGGGGAATACCCAGGAGGTGATTCCCCTCGTACTGGCTGCTTACTGCCTCACAGAAAAGAGCGTCCGCGAAGCCACCGATGACTACCGAAATCCGGTCTTGCCGCCCCGCCTCCGCGCTTCCATAAAGGACATCCTTGTCAAATGGGCCCGGTATCGCGAAAGGCTCTGAAATAGCCGCCGCGTTCCCTTTCAAGAAAAACGCGAAGTCCTCGTGACGGATTGTCGGGTAGTGAGGGGAAGGACGGCGCTATCACCCATAGCAAGTGCAGGATTGTTTCAGCCCGTGGCCCAAATCTGCTCCCTTGATAGGCGACGCGTCCCGCAGTCTCGAACCGCCTCGTCCGCCACGTCAAAATCTTCGGAACAAACTGGTCGAAAGGGTGTCTGACGATATTGGACGTTGGACGCGGGCGTTGGGACACCATGCTTATATGGTGTCCCCTTCGGCGTCCGCAAGCTCGGCTGGAACTCCGCGCGACCCGCAGAGGAGCCTCGGGCACGAGCGCGTGATTGGCGCGCCGAGGTTCAGTAGCGCAGGCGTCCCCGCCTGCATCTTCATCCAGAGGCAAAGGAGGGAATGCAGGCGAGAGGCCTGCGGTACGGGCGGCGTCGCCGTCCAGCCGCCTGCGATACCCGGAGGGGACGCAGACAGGGTTTAGATGCTTATTCTGTCTGCGTCCCCGGTCCTCTTGGCGCCTGCCTGCCGCAGGGGAAGCCGAGAACGAGCAGAAAGGAATGGAAGTTCAGGAGCTAATCAGGAGCGCGGAAGGATACTTCATACTCGGAGATGACGAGGAGGGATTCAAAACTCTGGACAGCGCGATGGAGAAGTACCGCGACGAGCCGGAAGCTGGCGAATTCCTCTACGTGAAGGCAACGGAGCTCTGCAGGGATCACCGCACAGATACCGAGAAGGCGAAGGGGAAAAAGCTCCTCAAGGAGTATGTGGACCGATTTCCAAAGGGAAATCACTTCCCGAAGGTTCTATCACAAATCCACGGCGACTTGGCCTCTGGTGAGCAGGAAAAGCAGTACCGCACGACCATCGAGCTTCATCCGCAGTCAAATGAACGCCCCTGGGCGATGCTTCAATTGGCCAGCCTGATTGGCCAGAGCAATCCCGAAGAAGCCCTTTCACTTCGACGCCGCCTCGTTGCGGGGCGTCCCGCGTCGGAGCAGGCTTATCGGGCGCTGGCGGCTCTTGCGAGGGAAGATTTCGAAGCTGGGCGGCTGAAGGACGCGGGGGAGAAGCTGCGGAAATGCCTGTTTGATTTCCCGGGCC
The DNA here is from genome assembly GCA_964516325.1 of uncultured Verrucomicrobiota bacterium. Lineage (GTDB taxonomy): Bacteria > Auribacterota > JABMQX01 > JABMQX01 > JABMQX01 > CAZFAP01. Next base: position 18,903 of record CAZFAP010000042.1, on the reverse strand, counting down.
TTCCCTGCGGCACGTTCCAGGGGGAGGACGAACTCCTCGAGCAGGTCGCGCACAAGAATCCTGAACTCCGGCTTCCGGAAGGGAAAACACTGCCCGAGTATACGCCGCACTGGAAGGAGGGCGAATGCTGGGAGATGACGGCGGCTGGCGCCTCCAGTGAGGAGGTTACCGGCTGACCGGGCGTCTTTGTGGAATGGCCAGCCGGAAGGGAGATTTCGAGCTCTCCGGAGGGGGCCGCCCTTCGGGGGATTTCGATAGCTGTTGACTGGCCTTACACCCTGGACGCGGCTATTCCAAGAACGCTCTTCGCCTATGTCGGTGCGGGGGAGTCAAGGAACGGAAAGCTCTGCCATGTAATCCGCCGCGCCGGAATCCCCTACGCTTACTCTCCCGAACTGGTTATGTATCTTGGTCAGGATGATTCCAATTTCGTGGACGCCAGACAGGGCGACAGTCCCTTTGACCCACTCACCCCGCCGACCAAATAGCCCAGGCTCAGCGCCGCCAACACAACTGTCAGAAGCGATGCCCAAACAAAAATGCCCGTCCCGAAAACAGGCGCCAGCATCCTCGCCCCCACAAGCTCGATGACCAAAATGGAAGCTCCGGCAGCGAAAACGATAATGTGGTCAATCACGGATTTCACGGCGTTTCACTCTTCCCCGTGAGAATTGAAGGACTCAACAGGATAATTTGACCTCCGTTGCGACTGATTTGTTCCGCATGACTTTTCCCGCGAGAGACAGTCCGCGACCTTCACGCGCCAGGAAGGTCGCCGATAACGATTTGACAAGGTTGTCGCAGCAAGACTATCGTTACGATTCAGTCAAGGGCACCAGCGAGTCTTATGCAGCATGTCAAGACAAAGATTATTGCAATACGCCGCGGCAAGCTGGATGACAGCGAGATTTTCCCTGCCGCAGAGGCGATAAAGCAGGGCAAGGTCGTTGTTTTCCCGACCGAGACGGTCTATGGAGTTGGCTGCCGGTTCGATGACGAGGCAGCCAAGGAAAGAATCTTCGCTCTGAAGAAGAGAGACCATTCCAAGCCCCTGGGCATTTACCTATTGTCCTTTGAAGAGGTGAAGAAGCACGCCATCGTGCCGCCCTCCGCAGAGAAATTGGCAAGGGAGTTCCTGCCGGGACCCCTGACGTTGGTGCTTCCGGGGAAGATCGGAAGACGGCTCGGTTTTCGCATCCCCTCGGACGAAGTTACCAGACGGCTCATTTTTCTGGCGGGGACACCTCTTGCCGGGACGAGCGCGAACCTGAGCGGGCAGGAAAGCCCAGTGACTGGTGAGGAAGCCATCGCCGCCATGAACGGCAGAGTGGACGTCATCATGGACGCGGGGAGGACAGAGCTGGGACGGGAATCAACCGTGATTGACCTGTGCGGTGATGAGCCAGTTCTTATTCGGGAAGGCGTCATACCGGTTGACGTTCTGTCGAAAATTCTGTCCCGCGAGGTGAGAAAAGCCTTTTAGTCCGGCGGGGAGTCTGTTATTTTGAGAGGCACTTTTTTCGTCCGGGAGTGCCTCCGGCCAGAGCAAGAATGCCCCTCCACACGCCGGAGGATGCCAGCAGGGGGTCCAACAGACCCTTCTGGTGTTTCAGCGGCGACTTTCGGTCTCTCAAATGGGCGAAGGGAAGAGCAAAACAATACTTTTTGTGTGCACCGGCAACACCTGCCGAAGTCCCATGGCCGTCGGGTTCTTACGGAGACTCGCCGGTCCGGACGCCTACAAAATCCTTTCGGCAGGCACCGCCGCCGCGGAGGGCGTTCAGCCGAGCCTCTACGCCAAGGAGGTCATGAGGGAGGAAGGGATTGACATCTCCGATCACCGATCGAAGATGCTGGATTGGGACCTGCTCGAGAAGGCGGATGAAGTGCTGGTCATGGCCGAATCCCACAGGAGGCAAATCACGGACTGGTTCAAGAGCTGCGCCAAGAAGGTCCGGCTTCTGCGGGAATTTGATCCGGTGCGTAGCGACGCAGATCACCCGAACATTCCGGACCCCATTGGCCTGGGAAAGGATGCGTACATCAAATGCAAGGATATGATCAAAAGGTCTCTCGAATGGGCAATCAAGGAGCTATGAGGATAGCGCTGGCATGCGACCACGGGGGTTTTCACAAAAAGTGCTTGATCATGGAGCATCTGGAGTCAAAAGGACATAAGATAACCGACTTTGGTTCCTACACACCCGACCCGGTTGACTACCCCGATTACGCCATTCCGGCAGCGGAGTCCGTCGCCAGGGGCGAGAACGACCGGGCTATCCTGGTCTGCAAGACAGGCATCGGGGAGTCCATCGCCGCAAACAAGGTTCACGGCATCCGCGCCGCCCTCTGCTTCAATAAGGAAGTCGCCCGCACCAGCCGCACCCACAACAACGCAAACGTCCTCTGCCTTGCCGCGAATTACCTCAACGACGCAACCGTCCTGCGGATAGTTGATGTGTGGCTCAAGGAGACTTTCCGCCGGGGTCGCCACAAAAGGAGAATGGACAAGATAGCCGCGTACGAATCCCTGAACCGGCGGTTTGGCCGCGCTTCAACCCCCAAGGGGCGGTCGTCGGGCCGCCTGAAAAAGGCACAAGCGCGGTGCAAGTAGGCGGGGTCTATTCGCGGAAGAATGCCGTCCGCGCATCCATCTCGGAAAGAAACAGGTCAAGCTCCTTTTTTAACTGCTCGGGGGTGTAGTTTCCTCCGAGACCAATGAACACCACGGCATTTCCGTTCCGCAGGCAGGACTGCAAGTTCGTGGCGGGAAAGGAGAGTTCGGGGAGCTTAAAGTCCCCCTTCATGTTAATCACGTAGCAGTTATCCCCGAAATCGCGGGTGTAAACCTCGAAGTCAACTCGGGGCATAGTCTCTTTGAACTTCGCTATCACTTCTGGGAGCTTTGCAAGCTCCTGTTGAATCTCGCTCTTCCGCTCCGGATTTGTTTCCTCCTCGAGTTTCTTCTTCAGTTCCGCCGTCCTTTGCTTCTCTAACACCTCTACGGAAAAATCACGGAACTTGCCGACGCGTGCATTGAATCTCCGCTGAAGGTCCGCGGCTTCGTTCGGCTTCAAATCGTCAATCATTCTGGGCATCGCGCTGCGATCGAGGACGGTGACCGTGACTACCACGTGTCGAAGATGCACGTTGCGTAAAGCCGCTTCATCGCCCGACTGGAGGGCATTCCAGTCATCGCACTTCGTGTAGGTCATCGCGGTCGCGCTCTTGACGGCGGCAGCCCATTGCAGAATCTCCTTCCTTAAGTCCTGCTCGCTCATGCCCTTGACCGGTTTCGCAACCAGTTCATTCATCACGTCCCGCTCGGTCCTCATCGGGCTGGCGTTGGTGACACCGGCGGCGCCAAACCGCCTTTCTGCCATCTCCGCAAGGACCTTCTGCATGTCCTCGAGGTAGCCGGTCACCAGGTCCATCTTCTTTGCCAGGGAGGGAGAGAATTCCCATCGGAGCATGAGGAGAAGCGGAGCGAGGCAGAACTGCTCGGGGGTCAACCCTGCGGGCACTTCGCTCGGGCGCATTTCTTTGGTTGCCATCGTGATCCATGTGTTCAGGAAGGCGTCCAATTCCTTAGGCGAGAACTCGAGCAAGACGGAGATTAACCCGCCGAAGAAGGCTTTGTCGTCCTTATCGAAGGCGCCGGAGATTGACTGCCAGTATTCATCTTCCGAAGCGCACTTTCTGACGGACGGGGGCAGTTGCCACGGAAGAAGCCAGCCTGAACCCAGAGTCTCGGGCTTGGGGAGGAACTTCTTGCCGAGTTCCTGTCGAGCCTCCAGAGAAGTCTTCACCGCCTCCTTGGCCAGTTTCTCCAGAGCCTCTGGAGACATCTGCCCGGTTTCTTCGGATCTCAGGGCGCCTATCAGAAATCCGGTCAATGCCACAGCTACAAAAAAAGCTACCAGGGTTTTCATCTTCAAATCCCTTGGTCAGGCGAGACTTCGCGGCCTTGGCGTCTTGGCGAGAGAAAACGGGCCTCAGGAGACATCTCGCAAAGGCGCAAAGAGGACCCTGTTATCGCTCCTCGACCTGCACGAAACACCGCTTTCGCTCTTTTTTGACAGGATGACAGGATTGACCGGATGATCAGGAACCGCAGATGAACGCAGATGAACGCAGATGGATGGGAAAGTGAATATCCGCGTGTATCTGCGTGCATCCGCGGTTAATCTCCCATCGTCTTCATCCTGTAAATCCTGTCCAAAGAAAATTCGCAGGTTTTCATCTTCAAATCCCTTTATCGCTACTCGACGTGTCTTATTTCGTCGGAAATTACTCGAATGCTGAAGCGGCTTCCGCAGATGAATCTCAGGCACGCCTCGACGGGGACCTCGTAGGCGGTCTCCGCCTGCCTTTCTGCTTCAGGGAAACGCAGTTTGACCTCGAGCCGAATTTCGCCCACGTAATCGGCAGTCGCCGGAAGCCGGTATTCCTGAGACTCGTAGAAGGCAAGGGAGGAGTGCAGTCCGCTTCTGTACTGACCGATGATTTTGAACGGTTCGGGCGAGGCAGCATTTCTGACGTTTTTCCAACTGAGTTCTCCCTCCAGTTTATAGACCGCCAGGGAAAAGTCCGTAACTTGGATTTTCTGCTTGATTAGCCGCTGGAACTCGGCGTCGGCGGGGAGGAGCTTCGGTCGCTCGGGCAGGCGATAGCGCCCCCAGATGTCAATTTTCCAACGAAGGGGGATGTCCCCTCCCCTTTCGACGGCCATGACCGGCAGACACGGCGCAGCGTCACCGGGGATTTTGTCAGAGCGCTTGACTTCGATTCCCGAGACTTCCGGTGTTTTTGGGTCAGCCCAGGGTCGCCAGCCGCCGATGACCGGTTCGTCCTCATAGAGCCGCCTGCGCTTGATTTTGACCGTGTCTTTCAGAGCCTCCCAGGCGGATAACATTTTGGGCTCACGAGATTCAACTCTGGTGAAGGGAGGTCCGATGCTTCCGCCAGAACGTGCGCGCGCTTCGGGTATGTGGAACTCACTGACAACCGGTGTCCATTTTCCTACCGGATTCACGGTAGCCTGTTGGGCACAAACGGCGACTGAGCAGCAGATCAGAAAACCGCACCACAAGGCGACAGCTCGCGCGAACTTTTTCGTCAATCCCCCAAACAGTCTTGAAGTCATGACACTACCTCTTTCTCTTCCGGCTTAAAAGTTGCCTCCACGTCCAATGTAATGCCAAAACCGGCTCTCATCTTCGCATCTTGCTCCAATGCCCCGGCGAATTCTTTGTCATTGAGAGCAGGGAAGACAACGCCCACCTCAATTCCCTCCTTTGGAGGATCGTGCACCTCGTACTGATTTTTCTGCTGATTGAAAGCGGCGCCTTCAAGGCGAGCGAACTTGCCAAGAGCACCCTTCAGCTTGATCGCGTAATAGTCAACGTTGGCGAGAGGCTCGCCTTTGTTGTCGGCGGCATAGACCCGGAAGCGAACGGCGGTTTCGTCCGCGTCGCTGCCTCGAATGTTCACGACGGCGCCGCCGGGGAGTGCCTGCCCTTTCTCCTCACTCAGCAGCTCAATCACGATCCGAGACAGGATTCCGTACTGCGTGGCGTTGGAGAGAAGGTGGCCGAAGTATTCAAGGATCACCCTGCGCGCTTCCGTTGCCGTCTCATCCGGCGGACGGCGGAGGCTTGCGGTCAGGACGAGGTTACCCTTTCTCGAGGAAGCCTGAACCTCGTTGTAGCGTATGGCTTCGGACCTGCGAATCTTCCGGAACCACACACCCGCCCCGGTCTCGCTGTCTTCGCCGAGGAGTTCCCAGCCCTCTTCGGCTTTCGGCTCGACGTGCCGAGAAGGAGAGGCTATTCTCAAGTAGCCGCTCCCAAAAAAGCCGCCCATCTGCGTCCTGAACGAATAGGCATAGACGCCCTTCCCTTCTCCCTTCTCTCCGCTTTCCTCGTCTATTAGGAATTCGGCCTTTTCCACGAGGCCGCTCACGTCGTCCGGACCGTACTGGTATTCGTCCCCTTCCAGGGAGTTAGCGAGGGTCAGCACAATCCTTTCGGTCAGATTGAGGTCCTCGATTCGCCGGGCGTGAAGGGGCAGCGAGCATGCGAAGAAGCACAGCATCAGCAAAGTTGTTGCTGCCATTGCGGGTCCGGTAAAAGCTCTCTTCACAACAGTCTCCTCCTGGTCTTGCTCAGCGTCGCGGATAGAACCACGGCGCCGTCGCTGTGACATTCGTTTGTTCTCCCCCAGCCGTAACTCCCTGCGAAGCTGAGCAGCCTAACGGGGGTGGGAACGGCAATCATTCCCTGAAATGGTGTTCCCACCCCGGGCTGGGTTATCGCCGAAGAATCTAAAATGGGTCGGTCCCTTCACCGTGATGACCGACCCATTTTGTACATCAGCGGGGCGCCCAAAGTCAAAGGCGAAAGGGGTGACCGAGTTCACGTTTCTGTCCGGCGCGGGGTGCCCGTGGAGGCTGAGGCCCGGCTTGAGCCGAAAGATTCTGCAGATTCTGGATTGACCCCCCAGCGAGAGATTTTGTACTATAGACCGTGCCTGTTAAGCCCTTCTTGTCAAAAACTTCTTTCCTCGCTTTTCCCGCCGCAAAGACGACCGGAGCAACATGGAATCCTCGGAAGGAGAAGGCCCCGATGAAGAGCACTCGCCCGCTCTTGCTCGCAGTTGCATTCGTTTGTCTCCCCGCAATCGCTCTGGCTGCTAAGCCGGCGCAGCTCCACGACCGAATCCCGGCCGCTGGAACGACGCCCAGTGGCTACGTCACGTGGTACTCGGACGACAATCCGGGCCCGCCCCCGGACGCCGACTACATGTCAGCCGCAGACGCCAATGATGCGCACGATTCCCTGGAGTCGTCTCACGCGCGATTCATTCTTTACGGTTTCGACGCGCCTGAGTTCTCCGCCGCCCCGAGTGAGACGTACATCTACTCATGTGGGGACGGGGGTTGGGCTCCGCACGACTCCATCTGGTTGGATTCCCCGGACAATCGAGGCGGTCCGGAACCGTGGATCCGCAGCACCATGCTCCATGAGCTTTTCCACCACGTCCAGTACAACTATATCGTTTTCAATCAGTGGCAGGCCTGGGGGAGATGGAACATTGAGGGAACCGCACGCCTGATGGAGGACAAGACGTTTCTCGACCTGGACACCGACTTCGCCAACACGCGTTACCTCGGCCAGGTGAACAACTACCTCGGCAACCCCAGTCGCCCTCTTCTGGACCTCAGCTATTCTTCCTGTCTCTTCTGGAACTACCTGACCGAGCAGTACGGCGCCAATCCGGCGGACTTTTCGGTCGGCACGGAAGTCATCCGGACATTCTGGGAAAGGTGCGACGGCCACGCCCCCGACGGCATGAAATACCTGAACGAGACCATCGCCCACTTTGAGCCGGGAAAGCAGCTCAGCGACATCTTCATAGACTTCCTGATCGCCAACTACACGAAGGACCTCGATGTCTCCGGTCTTCCGAATGGAGGCCGATATACATACATTGACGATAACGACACGGACGCTGGTGGGAATCCACTCCTCTACGGCGCCGTCGTCAGGACGAGCCACGCCCTGCCGCCGAACGTTGTCAACCAGCCCGATAACGTCCCTCGCTGGGCGGGGAAATGGTACGACGCCACGGTGCCAGCGAACGCCCAGATCGTCGGGTTTCAGGCCAAATCCACGAACGGCAAGCCCCTGACCGCCGCCGCCGTTTCGGTGAAGGGCCCCGCCTCGCCCGGAAGCCCCAACAGGGTCAGCCAGATATTCAGGTCCAATGGACAAGATTTCGCCATCGCCTTCTTCAGCCGGACTGGCGATCGCATCATGTCCATCGTGGGTGTTGTCGGTGGGCTGGATGACGACGTGACCTTCCAGTACACCATCGCCGCTGGCGACGCCAAGCTTGTCATCCAATCTCCAACCCATACTCACCCGGCGTACGTCGGGACAAAGACCGAACCGGAGCGCTTCGTCGCCAAGGTATCGGTCATGGGCTTGACGGAGCTGGGGGACCCAAGTGTGCGGGGGCTGCACTACACCGATTTCACGGCACGCGTCGGGTTAGAGGATGCCGAAATCCTCAACGGCACGTACGTCCAGGGGGACTACTGGCTCTTGATCCAGGCGCCCGACCAGACCGCCGCTGGCGAGGAGTTCAACCTGAGCGTAACGCTCGGGACGGTCACCACCACCAGAGAAGGCGCCGTGATTTACCGCAAGATCGTGCGTGACCAGGTCATGCTCATTGACGGCTCCGGAAGCATGCTCGACGACGGGAAAATTGACGCCGCCAAGAACGCCGCCAGCCTCCTCGTGGATACGAAGGCCGATGGGGATATGCTCGGTGTGGTGAGATTTCACGGCAATGGCATCGAGCCGGACGTTGACGCGACGGTCGAATTTGCTCTCAGCAATGTGAACGACATCAGCCGTGAGGACGCAAAACAGGAGATAGAAGATATCATTATCCCCGGCGGCTGGGTCACCACTGGCCTTGGCGATGGTGTGAACGTGTCGCAGGATCAACTCGACACCCGCGGCAGACCGGACGACCAGCACATCATCGTTCTCTTGAGCGACGGAATGGAGAACGAAAGCCTGTTCTGGTCGGACGTAGAACCTGACATTCTGGCAAAAGGAACAGTCATCCATACCGTCGCTCTGGGGCCGGGCGATCACCATACTCTGATGGAGTCCATCGCTAACGACACCGGCGGCGAATATTACTATGTAACGACGACAGTCACCGGCGCCCTTGCCCCAGCCGGGGAGCCCCTGCCCAACGTCCTGGCCGACGTCTACAAGCAAATCGAAGAGGAAATCGCCGGGCATCAGAGGCTCTGGTACGCAAAGGCTCAAATCCCCGCGGGTGGGAAAACGCAGCACTCCTATGAGCTGACCGAAAATGGCGCCGAGGACGGCGTGATCGCCGTCAACTGGGACAAGCCAGGCGACCAGCTTGACGTGGTCCTCGAGGACCCCGATGGCAATCTGATCAAGCCAACAACACCCGGAATCCAGTACTTCGAAGCCGAGACGCACGTGGTGTACCGTCTGCCCAAAATGATTCCGGGCAAGTGGACAATCTACATTGAATCTCTGAAGGGTGGCCCAACCGATTACGTAGCCTCCATATCCGCGCGGATTCTCCACGGTGTTGACCTGGACGTTTACATTCGTCAGGAGTACACCAGCCGCTGGGTGGGCTTGCCCGTGCAAATCGTCGCCAACCTCAGCGACTACAAGGGTCCGCTTCCCGATGCCTCGGTTGTGGCGACGGTCCATCATCCGAACGGCACTGCTTATCGTGTCAAGCTCCGAGACGACGGCAATCACAACGACGCAGGCGCCGACGATGGCATCTACGCCAACGAATTCACCCGCACAACGGAGCGGGGAAGCTATGTCGTGGAGGTAAGAGCCAGAGGGAAATCGCATTTCGGCGAGCCTTTCGAGCGAGTCAAGAACCGCGCCTTCTCCGTCCGCTACAACGAGAAGGAAGGGGACGTTGACCGCGACGGCATGCCGGACGCCTGGGAGAGACTCCATGGGCTTATCGTCGGGGAGGACGACTCCGCCGAAGACAAGGACGGCGACGGGGTGTCAAACATCGAGGAATTCCTGGCGGGCACGGACCCCAATAACCCGGACACCGACGGCGGCGGCGAGTCCGACTTCTCCGAGCTGAAGCGCGGTTCCGACCCGTGCGACGAAGACGATGACTTGCTCCCCAGACCTTCCGATGTCGGCGTTGTAAGGGAACTCACCTGCCCGGATGGCGCGAAGGGACCCCTCGAGCCAAACACCAATTTGATCTACTTCCCGGTCAACCCCGCGTACCGATCGCTGCTCCTGTTCCGGCACAAGGGACCCTTTGTTTCTCCGAGGGAGTTCGACCTTGTAGATGAGATTGACCCTGCCAAGTACCAGGGTCTCTACCCGGACAAAGGACTCGGCGACGGAATCGAGTACTTCTATTTCCTCGTCGCCAACGGGTCGAGCGGCGCTCAGAGCGGTCGCTCGCCCATCTTCTCGGGCATTGCCAGGAACGACCCGTTCCCGCCGATCGGCTCGGTGCAGATCAACAACGGGGATTGGCGGACGACCTCTCTGGACGTGACCTTGACGTTGGAGGCGTCGCCCGATACAACCCACCTCATGGTTTCCAATGATCCCTCCTTTAAGGGAGTGTTGTGGGCGCCGAAGCCGGACTCCATGCCGTGGACCCTGGCGCCCGTGCCTGGAACCAAGTACGCGACGGTCTATGCGCTATTCCGCGATGCAGCGGGCAACGTTTCCATCGTCGAGCACGACACGGTCTTCGTGGACCTCGACGAGGACGCCGACGACGACCGCATCCTCGATTGGCTGGACTTCGACGACGATAACGACTGGCTGCCGGATTTCTTCGAGAGATGGGTCACGCTCGACCCATTCCGGTTTGATTCCGATGGCGATGGTATGCCCGACGGCGATGAGGACACCGACGGCGACTGGCAGAGCAACCTCACGGAGTTGGTCGGAGGTTCCGACCCCGGCGACCCGGGTTCGCTGTTCCGGGGCGCCATTGGGGGCATGGCCGCCGACAAGATTCTCATCCAGTGGCCCTACATCCCGGGGAGGAGATACAGGTTGCTCGGAGCAGAAGACCCGAAGGGAAGGTGGGAACCCGTTCCCGGCGAGTACAAGGTGGATGGGGATATCGCCTATCAGGAAGACACGATTGTTCGCCTGAGGCTGAAGTTCTATCGGGTGGAAGTCTTCTTCATTCCGCCGGATTTCAACGCCATCACAAAAGACGATATCTCCAGCGCGCCCCTTTCATCAGACTCGATCAACGGGAGCGACCGAGTCAATCGTCTCACCCCCGGCAGCATCATCCTGTGCGAGACCAGCCAGGGACGGTTCTGCAAGTTCCTCATCGAAGATTTCGGACCGGCGCCCTCGCATACCCTGACCATTCGTTGGGTCACCTACGAACCCGATGGGTCCGTCCATTCTCAGGGAAGCGGCTTGAAAGTCAGAGGATCCTGGATGTGCGACCTCAACGAGGGGTTTGAGACCCTGATAGATGCCGATTTCTGGTGGAGGCAGGACACGCTCACAACGCGCTTCCTGATTCCTCAGAACGGCGCCACGTTCTACAAGGCGTGGTAAAGGATTGCTCGCTGCGTTCTACGCTTAGCCGCGGGCGATAGCTTGACCGGATGATCAGGAACCGCAGATGAACGCAGATGAACGCCGATGGATGGAAAAGTGAATATCCGCGTGTATCTGCGTGCATCCGCGGTTAAAACCAAAAGGTCAGGGCAACTGCGGAGTGACGAGGCGGTAGAAACGCATGGAGGTGTTGCCGGCGCCGGGGTCGGGCACTTCGACGATGCCAGTGGCTGTTTGGGCGGGAATATCGCCCAGCTTTAGCCACGCGCCGTCCTCAATCCTGTCATTGTACAGGATGGTGTAACTCTTTCCAGCCACGGCGGTAAAGCGCACGACGACAGAAGACGTGTCGGCGGTGATGGAATCCACTTTCAGGAAGCTGTCCGGGTCTCGGGGATGAGTGCCGCTGAGGTATTCATCGAGGTTGGTCAGGCGGTCAGCGTCGGGGTCTCCTGATGCGCCGTGATCGCCCTCCACGGTTTTCGGGTCAAGCCCGTTCGCGGATTCCCAATCATTCGGCAGCCCATCTCCATCAGCATCGAGAACACCCCCTTCGGCATTGGCTCGCCCCGGAGTCGCCTTTGCCGCCTGCCAGTTGAGCGGGTCGTCGGCGTAGGCGCCGCTGACGAGACGCTGGAGAGAATTGCCGGTGCAGTCCGCCTCCGGGGGCCAGGGCGAGGAATCGGAATAGCCGACCTCGTCAACCAGGATATAGGGGACGAATCCGGCGTCGGGGTCCGGCGGGAAAAGCGGGGCATCTGGTTTCAAAAGCTCGATTCGCCCGCTCGAATTGTCCAGCTTGCCGGTATAGGGACCGAGGAATTTCACGGTAGCGTCCAGACCATAGGCGTACTGGAACCCTCTCAGCGATTTGCTGTCAGTGATTGGGTTAAAGCTCACGAGCAATACGTAACCCCCGGCGGGCAACTTCACGTCGGGCGGGAAGTTGTAGGATACGCCGCCCTGGATGCGCCAGGTGTTCGAGGGGACATTCGGGTCGAACAGGGGGACATCCTCGGAGGAGAGGTTGCGGAGCTCAATGTACTCGTCTCTGTTATTGTTCAGTCCGGCAACGAGAGGCGGGTTGTACATGATTTCGTTGATCACGATGGGACCGACTTTGGGTCCCCTATTGGCTTTCTCGAGGCTCGGTGAAACCTGTGCAACGAAGCATTCCTTTCCCGTGCTCGTAACATGGCGTCCAAAGGTGACGCCGCTCTCCGCGGCTCCGAAGCTGAAGCCGTGGAAGTATCCGGTGAAAGTCCCGCTTGAGTCGGCGGAAAAGAGATAGACCTGTTCTCCGAGGGATGAAAGGGCGAAGCCGTTCGCCCCGGTCGGATCGGCATTGAAGTCATGTTCGGTAAGGACGAGGTAGCCGCCGCTATGAATCATCGTTCCGTCAGGAATCCGGAATTTCCCGAGCGTGCCGGGGTCGTCCGTCAAGAACCAGCCGCCAATGTCAAAGGGGACACCATGCCCATATGGTGTCCCCTTCGCGGTTGGGTTGTAAAGCTCGATGGCGTCCACCTGCGGGGGATCGCTGTTCGTGAGCGCTTCGTTGATGACGATAGCCGGAATGTCCGACGGGCCGGGGTCGTCTTCTCCGGGGGAACCGTTCACGGCGGTGCTCGAACGCCAGGCGGCTTGGATGCCCCAGGTGTCAAGAGGAGCGTACTCGTTCAAGATGACTAACGAGAAGCCAAAGCCGTCCGTGAGAGGACACCACGTATCCCTGTAGGTGAACGAGAGGATGACCTCGCCTGCGGCATCGTCCAGGCGCAGGTTTTCCCCGGCGTTATCGAGGTTGCCCGTGCATTGGCCGGCTGCGTTCGGAAGCGCCCCGTAGCGTGCAATGAACGCCGCGAGGTTCTTCACCACCACAACCTCCTCGCCGGGGGCAAGCGTGGTGATGCCGCTGGCCGTGAAGGAGAAGGTAATCCCCCCGGTGAACTCCACGTCGGTCAGGTCCAGGGTTGAAGTCCCGATATTCTTCAGTTCGATGAACTCGAAATCGTCGCTGGTGAAACTGGAGTTGACCGCCAGTTCGGCGGGGGTTGGATCAAGGGGGTGGTAATTGATCTCCGTGATCACGAGGTTCCCCGCTTTGGCCGCGGGGTAAATCGAGAAACGAGCTTTGGTCACGCCGGACCACTTGCTCGAAAGTGGCGGATTGCCGCCGCCAGTGAGGCTGACGTGGTTGAGGTCAAGGACGCGGGCTCTCACCTCCGCAGTGTCGGTAAGGGCAACCGGCTCTTGGTACAACCGCGCCGTAGGCGAGACCTTTGCGCCGGATAGCCGGGGATCGGAGCCGTCCAGCGTGTAGTAGATGACTCCTTTGGGCGCCGTCATCCCGAGGGTAAAGCCGGGAGTAATCAGTCCACCCTCCTTGTCAAAGACCGGAGGGGACACGAACTGGCTGTCAATGAAATCAACGCGGTCGGCGAGCCACTGCTTGAGGTGGTCAATTTCGCCCTGGTATCCGCCGTAGCGCGGGGTTTGCCCCCACTTTTCCAGGTTGCGGACCTGAGACTCCCGCAACTCGTCCGCCATGGAGTCAATGATCGAATTTATGTTGCCGAGGCTGAACGGAGCCTTCTTCAACTCTTGCCAGCGGTCAATGTACCTCTGGAAAAAGTCAATGTCCGTGAACAGCCGCCACCACCACGGGTAATTGAAAAAGTCGGTTCCGTCGCCGCCACCCCGCCAGACCTTCGGATTGGCGTCCCTCCCGTCCGTGGAACCCATGGAACGATCGAAATCCCAGATCGGTCCCATCTCAAGCTTCCCGCCGCGCGTCTTGAACATATACGTGCTCAAACGAAAGGCATCCACGTTCACCGCAAGGACGTTGAGGAGGTGATGGTCAATCCACGAATCCACGTCAATGTATCTGGCATAGCCGACAGCGGGGTCGGTGTAATTTACACCGTTCAGCGCCGTACCGAACTGATTGAAGAAGCTGTTGATATATTTCTCTTGTGGGTCTCGCTCCGGCTTCTCAATATCCACTTCTTTTGGGTAAACGTAGCACAGGCTCTGCCCCGCTGCAAAAAACCCGCTGTCGCCCGGATCCTGTCGGTCAATCTTCAGCATGTAACCGCCGGTGACCCCCGGCTCCCGGTCGTGCTCGGGGAAGAGCTTCTGGACGTTCACGCGGTCCTCATCCCGGCTAATCTTCTCCATGAAAGCGTAAATGCCGAAGTAATCCGCTTTCGTGAGGGCGCCCCCGCCGCTGTTGAGGAATATCTCCACGAACCGGGTCCGCACGGCGTAGCGGCCGACTTGATTGCTCAACTCGTAGATAAACGGATTTCGGATCAGCGCCAGGTCAAAGCCGTAGGGACCCCACAGCACCCAGTCCGATTCGGGGAGCATGCCCAGGGGCGCGACGTTCTTGTCGTCGTTGACCTCGTCCCATGTTTCCAGAGTCAGCGATGGCTTTGGCCAGCCCGCGGTGCTGGAGCCCCGAACTTTAATTCCGGCGCGGCTGGACAGGGTCGGGAGGGAAGTCAACGAGGTTCGTCCGTTGACCTGCTCAAAGACGGCCATAAAGACTGGTTGGTATGAGTTCTGCGGGATGCCTCCGGCGCCGAAGCTCTCGAGGATGACGAGAGGAAGATCGGACGTGAAGCTCACGACATCGCTCGCGAGGGCGATGTACGTCTCGCTGACTGTGGGTCCTACGCCTAACCCTGGCTCGAAGAGTTTTGCTCGGACCTGAGTGGTTGTCCGAATGGTAAGCGGTCCCGTGTAAAGACGTGAGGACTCGTTCGGCACACTTCCGTCCAGGGTATGTCGGATTTCTGCTTCGTCGGAGGCGTCGTCGGGCGGAAGTAGCTCCACGCTGATCGGAGTGGTGAACGTCCGGCTGGCAGCCGAAAAATGCACTTTCCCGGCGATGCCCGGAAAAGCCTGTCCGTTTGGCGCCCCCGGCGTCGGCGATTCAAAATAGCCGCACAATTCGGGGCCCGTCGGGTGGCTCACGGCGATAAGTTCGGGTCGGATGAGCAGGTCCGTGCTGCCAATTCCGTTATTGAGTCCGTGAATAGCCAAAACGTTCAGGCCAGCGTGGAGCAGGTCCGTTGCAGACGAAACGTCAATCTCGGCGAAAACGACGGCTTCCGCATCGAAGCGGTTGAGCGGCGCGCCAGAGTTCCAGGTGGGTTCCTCCGGGTCGTTCTCGTCGGTGAGTTTGTCGCCGTTGAGGTAGGCGATAAAGCCATCGTCGTACTGAATGCGAAGAGTGAGGTAATCGAATTCGGGCAGCTCGTCAATCCAGAAGGGAATTCGGATATAGACCGATTCGTTGACGTCTTTCATTTCGGTGACATCCAGGCCGATCAGACCCGGATAGTCGTAGCCGATGCCGGTCGTTCCCGTGAGCCAGGACTGGTGGTCAAATGTCTCTTTTGTCCAGTCCAGGGCCAACGTGTCGTCCTTGGGGACGAAGGCGAAGGCGGGGTTGCCAACCGAGACGAGCTTGAATTGCGTGATAGTCTCGACGCCCATGCCGTAGGAGAAGTCAGCCTTCTGCTTCGGATACGTGGGAAAGAACTCGGAAACGATGTTGAAATCAGGGTCCAGGAGAGCCAGATAGACCCCTTCAGCCGGTAACCTGAAATTCGTGTGAAGCGGGGCGCCGAGCGCGCGGCGGTCCTTCTCGGAAGCGAAAACAATCATGTAGCTGTTGGGATACAGCGTTACAGGAGGGAAGGTCCACAATTCGAGGTCGTCAAGGGTGTTCGTGAGATGCCAACCGCCCAGGGCGATGATTGTCTTGGTCGGATTGTGAATTTCGAGCCAGTCGGAGTGGTCGTCATCGTCATCAATTAGCGTTTCCGTGTTGAGCGCCATGAACTCGGTTATCTGCGGGGTGGTGGTGGGCGGGGCGGAGAAGGGGATTGCGGCGGCAAGGAGAACGACAAACGCAACTAACCACGACTGCGGCCGGCGGAATTCGCGCGAGCGGTCATCGGTTTGCGAGCGCCCGAGAGCTTTGAGCATATACATGAGTCGTTCTCTTTTCGAGTGTGCCGCCATGGAAAGCCTGCCAGACTCGAAGTTTGTATGTGTCAGGCTCCATATTATACCATTTTCTCGTCCGTTCGTGAAGAGCGACACGACCGAAACATTCTTGATGGCGCCTTACCGGCAAATCGAATCAGGACCTCAACCGCGAAACCCCAGCCCACGTTCCGGACACTCCCGGCTTCTCTTCCTCCGAACCACGATACCTCATTCGTTGCGAAGAGAGAAATCCGCGAATTCCATCTCGCCACTCTGTGCATCGCTGCCGGAAGCGACGATGCGGATGCAGTTCGGAGCAACTTTGTGATACGGCTTTGTCAGCCTGAAGCGGTACTTTTTCCAATCCGCCGTCAGGGTATCGTCTCGAAGGAGGGTCTCGTTGAAGTAAATCTTCACGGGGCAGCCTTGGGGGACACTATTCCCGATAGTGTCCCCCTTGTGAGAAGCGTTCCGAAGCCGAAATCGAGCGACGCTGTGCCGTAAAGCGTACTCGAATGAGAATTCCCTCGAGAACTCCGCTCCTCCTTCGACCACGGGGGACACCGCAAAAAGGTAATCGTGCTTGTCATAGACGCCCAGAAGCTTCAATCCCTCCGGAGGGTCTTTGGTCAAGCTCTCCCATGCCTTCCTGTTTCTCCGTGGCAAATACCGCCCATGAACAACGAGGTACTTCGTGGGATAAACCGCCCTTAATTCTTTCACGGACTCGGCTGCCCGCTCCAGATTTGTCAGTTCCGAAAGAGTCCTGGAAAGCTCCCTTGTTCGCGGAGGCATTGTCCCCCGCCAGCGTGAGACGCCTTCAAAGACCCTCTTGCGATGGACCAGAGACCACACGAGGAATTCACCGTCGTCATACCTTGAGCCGAGGGGCCATTCCGCAATGGCGAAGTCTTCCCTATCGGAGACTATTGGATCGTACACCGCCGGTGGCTTCTCCCAGAGAAATCGCTCGTACTCCAGCCGCCAGGGACAGTATTCCAGAAACGCCAGAACGGGCGGCACAAACATAAGCCCGCCAATCAGCTTCCAGCGCCGCCCCACGAGCGAATGAAGCCACTTCACCCCCAGAGCCGAAAGCATGGCGATGGAAAACATCGCCAGCCCACCGAACCGCGTGGCAACGCGAACCGCGTGAAGGAAGAAGACTATGCCGTAGAGGTGATAATAGATACCGTGATCGAGTTCCCGTCTTTTTACCTGTACAACCGGCCCCAAGGAAAGAAGGAACATCACGAAGCCCGCGAAAAGGAATGCCGTCAGGAGGTCCCTTTCGCAGAAAGCCCTTTCTGGAGCTTGACTCCGGCTCCCGCTGTAACCCCGCAGCACAAGCAGGAGCAACGAGAAACCGACCGCCCAGGTGGATGCCGTCGCGAAGTGCATCGCGTGCACGGACCTGAAAGCCTCCGTGACAGTCAACGCACGAAGAACGAGTTGAAACAGGGAGAACACCAGTCCGCCCATCAAAATCGGCGTAACGACTCGGCGGGTCCGGCTCCGCACTGCCTCTCGTTCCCGCTTGACAAAGTATGCACTGCTCAATGCCGTGAATAACAAAGCAATGAAGCCCGGGAAAAGCGAGGTCTCCGCATGACTGTGGGTCGGCGAAAAATGGTACATGCGGGTTGGGCCGGTCTCGACGTAGGTCAAGACGTCCGCGGAGTGGTCAACCGCCTCGCCCAGTCTCCTTTCAATTCTGAGTTCCTTTCTCACCCGGAAATAGGGCGAGGTCAAAGGATACATGACGACCGAAAAGATGACGAGAACCGGGACAACTTTCAGGAGCCTCCCAATTTTCCAACCGCGCCATTTCAGAAGGAGATAGGAGAGCGAGAACACGACGAGATAAAAAGAAACGAGCAACATCCAGCTCCAGGACGACATCGCCTGGATGCCAAGAAAAAGACAGGCAAGAGCCGCATGTTTGACGCTCTGGGTGCGAAAGAAGCGGTAGGAATACAGAATGATAAGGGGGACCGCAAAGCACATCTGCATTTGAAACTCGAGATAATAGTCGGTGCGGAAAGGGCACAGCGTCCAAACTGTCGCTCCGAGCAATGCTCCCCAGCGGTTGCCAACCATCTCCTTCACGCACAAATACATCGTCAGACCGGACACACTCCACAGAAGAAGAAGCGTGACGTTGTACGAAAGGATTGGATTCCCCGATAAGAGGAAAACGGGCATGCTGAAGAGAGAAGGCACCAGAAGGACTTCGGTGAATGCCTTCGTGGTGCCGTACGGATAGAAATTGTTCCCGTGGAAAAGGAGCAACGGGTTGGAGAGAATTCGCCTGCAATTGGAAGCCATGTTCCAGGAGTTGAGCCGAGGGTCCCAATGCGGCGGGACGAGCGCGGATAGGCCCGTGAGGAGCGGCCACGTCGAGACGCACACCATTACCGCAAACAGGCAAAAGACTGCTATGAACTCGAGACGCTGCCTTCTCTTTGGAGCATCCATAAAATCGTCGGGCAGGGCGATCGCACTTCCGCGACGCTGAATCCCTTCCCCTCCTTGACGCCTACCTGCGTCACGTTCGAGCCAAAGGCTCGACTCGGTGGTGTGGTCCCAAAGGTGCTGTCGCGGGCAAAATAGACAGCACGCGAACCCCATGACATTGCAACAAATGCTTACCGAATCGCAGCCTCCTTGTCAAGATGAAGCGGGCAGGGGGTGTGGCTGTATTTGAGTGGGTGACCGCAATGGGTAACGCTTGCCGGCCAAA
>CAZFAP010000041.1:0-29258 GCA_964516325.1 uncultured Verrucomicrobiota bacterium | reverse complement strand
GCTCGATGATATACCCGACGGCCTCGGCAAGCGGTTCTACCGGATCGGCGTGCTCCCACTATCGCCGCCCCCTTTCGTCCCCAGCCGCTTCTACCGCGTCATGGAGAACGAGTAAGCCGCTGACACGTGCTCCGGGTCTCCGGGCCGCAGTTGTCCCTTGCCCCGCGGACCTCTGTCCGCGTTCATCTGCGTCCATCTGCGGTTTCCTTCCCCTCACGGGCGAGACGCCCGTGCCACAAACCCGTCTCCTCTGCGCACTCTGCGCTCTCGGCGATGAGTTCATCGGGACACGGGGGATTGCGCATCCTGAGCGGTGGACTGGCGGGGGAGCGCCGGATTATTCTCTCAGCTTCTCCTCGAGCATGCGCATGGGGCAGAACTCGCTGCACATCGAGCAGGCGTCGCGGATGCTTGACGGGCTGGAGTCGTGGTACGCGCGGGCTTTCTCGGGGTCAATGGAGGCGGCGATTTGGCCCGCCCAGTCGCGTTTGTGCCGCAGGATGGATAGGGCGAGGTCCTTCTCGGCGGCGCCTTTGATTCCTTTGGCGATGTCGGCCGCGTGGGCGGCTATTCTCGCGGCGATGACGCCTTCCCGCACGTCTTCGAGGGTGGGCAGCCGGAGATGTTCGGCGGGGGTCACGTAGCAGAGAAAGTCTGCCCCCATCCAGGCGGCAACCGCGCCTCCAATGGCGGACGTGATATGGTCGTACCCGGGGGCGATGTCCGTAACGAGGGGGCCGAGGACAAAGAACGGCGCCCCCTTGCAGATTTCCTTTTCGAGCTTTATGTTCTCGGCAATCTGGTGAAGAGGGATGTGCCCCGGTCCTTCAATCATGACCTGCACGCCCCTTTCGAGGGATCGTTTTGCCAGGTCGCCCAGACTGAGAAGCTCCTGAATTTGCGGTCTGTCCGTGGCGTCGGCGATGCACCCCGGTCGCATCCCGTCGCCGAGGCTGAGCGTAACATCGTATTTTTGGGTGATGTCAAGAAGCCTATCGTACTGAGCGTATAGCGGGTTTTCGGCGTCGTTTTCGATCATCCAGTCCACCAAAAGCGCCCCGCCCCGGCTGATAACTCCGAGCACTCGCCCCTGCTTGCGAAGAGCCTCGATGGCAGCCCTCGTTACGCCGCAGTGAACGGTCATGAAGTCTATCCCATCCTCGGCGTTTTCCTCGATGCCCGCGAAGAGTTCATCCGGAGTAACCCTGGGGAAGGCCTTTCCCGCTTCCAGGGCCTGAACGGCGACTTGATAAATCGGCACGCTGCCCACGGGCACGGGAGAGCGGTCCAAGACCTTCCGGCGAATCTCGCGGAGATTGCCGCCGGTGCTGAGGTCCATGACGGTGTCCGCCCCGAATTTCACCGCCACGTCGAGCTTCTGGAGTTCGTATTCGACGTCGCAGGCGTCTCTCGAGGTCCCGATGTTGGCGTTGTTTTTTGTGCGAAGCCCCTTGCCAACGCCGAAGACTTTCCTGCTGGCTCGTCGGTCGTTCTTGAGGATGACGATTGTCCCCTCTGCGACTCCCGCAGCGACTTCCTCAGCGGAGAGTCCTTCTTCGCGGGCAACCGACTCCGCTTCGGGCGTGATGTTTCCTTTTTTCGCCTCTTGAATTTGTCCCATGAGTCCTATTCCCTTCGGCGGTAGCGAGCGCTTCTGCGCCCAGAAGACCTGTGGTACCGGAACAAGGTCCTCCCTTGTCGTCCTGGAACGGCCGTGATCCTCTCTCATTGTGTCAGGTCACCGTCTCCCCGTCAAGCGAATGCCGACGGGGCATGCCCTTCGTCGTTCAGCCTGCATCCTCCTCTTGCCCCAAATTCATAATGCCCCCTTTTTCTGGGCGGTTCCGAGCGGCACAACTCAGCCTTTCCCTTTGTCTCAGGACCTGGCGGGCATCGTTCCAGGAGTTTCTGGCCCGGGAGACCCTCTTGTGCAACGGGCGAGGAAAACAGTTGACTGGGTGTTCTGGATTCTGTAGAATTTCGGCCGAATTTAGTGAACAACGAAGCAGGCGTGGCTTTGATGCCAGAAGGCACCGGGGGGGGGTGGCCATGAAATAGCCGCGCTCGATGCCTTATTTCAGAGATCGAGCACAGCTCCATGTGTCCCTTAAGGGGGGGCATGGGGCTTTTTTTGTCCTGTGCCGTGGTTTGATCATCGCGATTTGACTGACCAAAACAGGTCCGTTCGGCGGCACGTTGGATCGGCGGGTTTCCCCGCTGCTCAGGAGGGCGGAATATGAAGGACGAGCATAAGACCAAAGTCCAGTTGATAAATGAGTTGGCTGGACTGCGAAGTCGAGTTGCTAAGTTGGAGGAGAGAGAAGCGGAGCAAGGGCGAGCAGAAAAGGCGCTCCAGGAACAGGAAGAAAGGTACCGCATTCTTGTGGAGCAGTCCCCGCTCGGGATTTCCATAATCGGGAAAGATGGTCGCTACAAGTACGTGAACTCGAAGTTCACGGAGATTTTCGGGTACACCCTGCAAGACCTCCCCACAAGTCGAGAGTGGCTTGAGAAGGCGTATCCCGATGAGACATACCGGAATCAAGCGGTCTCCGCATGGCTGGAGGATTTGAAGCAATCGAACAACGGAGAGGTCAGGCCCAGGGTCTTTCGTGTTCGGTGCAAGGATGGTTCGGAGAAGGTGATCCATTTCAGACGGGTGACCCTCAGGAGCCGGGACCAGTTTGTCATTTACGAAGACATCACGGAGCGAAAGCGAGCGGAAGCGGCTCTCCTGGAAGAGCGCAATTTGCTGCGCACCTTGATAGACCTCGTTCCGGACCAGATCTACGTCAAGGACACCGAAAGCCGCTTTGTGCTGGCGAATGTTTCTGTTATGCGTCTGGTGGGCGCGCAATCGCCCAAGGAAATCATTGGAAAGTCCAACTTCGACCTATTTCCGAACGATCCGTCGGCCCAGTACCGTGCCTATGAGATGGAAATCATGCGGTCGGGCGAGGCCGCAATCAACAAGGAAGAGTTTGGCACCGATTCGACGGGGAACAAGCATTGGGTTCTGACCACCAAAATGCCGCTTTGCGGCAGTGACGGGGAAATCGTGGGGTTAGTTGGCATCAACCGTGATGTGACCGATTTGAAGCGGGCGCAGGAGGCTCTCCGGGAAGGCGCCGAAGCGGAGCGAGCGTTTGGAAAGCAATTGGCTGCGTTGCACGAGGTGACCAACGAGCTTTCGCAGTCGGCTTCTCTCGACGACCTATTTCGCCAGGCTGTCGAGCTTGGCCGCAGCCAGCTTGGATTTGACCGTCTATCCGTGTGGCTTATCAGCGACGACCCCGAGTTCGTCATCGGCACATTCGGCGTGGACGAACGGGGGGAGTTACGCGACGAGCGAAATTCTCGTGTGTTCCTCGGGGATGGCTCTGCAATGAGGGAGGTGAGCGAGGGAAAAACGTCCTGTTGTTACGAAGAGGAGGCCGATCTGCACAACGAGAGCGTCGAACTTGTGGGGTGCGGATCAAAAGCCATCGCGGCCTTGTGGGATGGCGAAAGGGTTATCGGCTGTATGGCAACCGACAATCTTCTCCTCCGTCAGCCGATAACGGAACACCAGCGGCAACTGTTGGTCTTGTACGCATCGGCTCTGGGGCATTTGTGTACCCGGAAGCGGGCCGAGGAGGCTCTGGCGAAAGAGCGCAACCTGCTGCGCACTCTCATAGACACTTCACCGGATCCGATCTATGTGAAGGACACGCAAAGTCGGTTTGTCGTTGGCAACATCGCCGTCGCACGCCTTATGGGCGCGGAGACGCCGGATGAACTGATAGGGAAGAGCGACCTCGACTTTTACCCTGCCGAGCTGGCGCAGCTGTACTACGAGGGCGAGCGCGCACTCATCGAGTCCGGCGAGCCCATGATCGGCCGAGAAGAACCGGTCATAGACCAGGCGGGAAATAAGAAATGGGTCTCGAGCAGCAAGGTGCCCCTGCGGGACAAGGAAGGCAACATAATAGGGCTTGTCGGCACCGGCCGCGACATCACCGAGCGCAAGCGCGCCGAGCAGGCCCTCCAACATCGCTTGGCAATGGAAAGACTGGCCGCGGAATTGTCGAAAGAGTTTGTCAACGTTGCACCCGATCAGCTTGACGCTGCGGTATGCGCCGCTTTGGAGAAGATCGGGGAGTCCGCAGGGGTTGATCGCAGCTACGTCTTCCTCCTCTCCGACGACAGGACGGGGATGGACAGCACCCACGAGTGGTGCGCCGAGGGGATTGAGTCGCAAATCGAGAACCTGAAGGGGTTGCCTGTGGACGCGTTTCCGTGGTGGATGGACAAGCTGAGTCGGTTCGAGAACGTCCACATCCCACGTGTCGCTGACCTTCCGCCGGAGGCAGCCGCTGAAAAGGAAATGCTCCAGTCCCAGGATATTCAGTCCGTCGTCGTGGTTCCTATGGTCTCTGGCAAATCGCTCATCGGGTTCCTTGGGTTCGACTCAGTGCGGAGGGAGAAAACGTGGACGGAGGAGGACCTCGCGATGCTCGGGATCCTCGCAGAAATCATGGTCGGTGCTTTGGAGCGGAAGCGAGCCGAGGAGGCGCTGAGGGAGTCGGAAGCTCTTTACCATTCCCTCGTCGAAAGCCTGCCGCTCAATGTCTTTCGCAAGGATTTGGAAGGAAGGTTCACGTTCGGGAATAGACTGTTCTGCGACGGATTGGGAAGACCTCTTGAGGAAATCATCGGCAAAACCGATTTCGACTTCTTCCCGAAGGAATTGGCGGAGAAGTACCGGGCAGACGATAGGAAGGTCGCCGAGACCGGAAAAACGTTTGAGGATATAGAGGGGCATCAGAAACCGACTGGCGACAGGATCTATGTTCAGGTCTTCAAAACACCGGTCCGAAACGCCAGGCGAGAAGTCATAGAGATTCAGGGGATGTTCTGGGACGTCACCGACCGCAAGCGGGCGGAAAAGGCATTGATCCAGGAAAGGTACCTTATAGACGGCCTCATGGACAATCTCCCTGACAGCATCTATTTCAAAGACGCCCAGAGCCGCTTCACTAAAATAAATCGTGCCCTGACGCGAAGGTTCGGGCTTGGCGATCCTTCGCAGGCTCTCGGCAAGACAGATTTCGATTTTTTCACGGAGGGACATGCCCGACCGGCATTCGAGGATGAGCAGGAGGTTATAAGATCCGGCAAGCCTCTGGTCGGCAAAGAAGAGAAGGAGACATGGCCCGATGGGCGCCTGACCTGGGTTTCGACAACCAAGATGCCTCTTCGCGACAAGGAGGGCAGAATCATCGGCACGTTCGGCTTGTCGAGGGACATCACGGACAGCAAAGTGGCTCAGGAGGAGATCAAGACCCTGAAACAGCAGATCGAGTATGTCGTCGGGGTGACGAAGACGGGGCTGGACATCATTGACGCCGATTTCAACATGGTGTACGTGGACCCGGCGTGGCAGAGACTTTACGGGGACTATATCGGGAGAAAGTGCTACGAATACTTCATGGGACGAAGCGAAATCTGCCCCGGGTGCGGCATCATTACGGCGCTCGAGACCAAGAGCCAGGTGGTGGCCGAACAAACGCTGGTGAAAGAGGGGAACCGGCCCATTCAAGTCACCAGCATTCCGTTCCAGGATGAGAGCGGCAACTGGCTCGTTGCGGAGGTCAACGTGGACATCACCGAGCGCAAGAAGGCCGAGGAACAACTCCGGAGAACGGCGGAAGAGTTGGCTCGCTCGAATGCGGAACTGGAGCAGTTCGCGTACGTGGCGTCGCACGACCTCCAGGAGCCGCTGCGAATGGTTGCCAGCTATGCGCAGCTTTTGGCGAAGCGCTATGAAGGAAAGCTCGATGCCGAGGCGGATGAGTTCGTCGGATTCATCGTGGACGGGGCAACCCGGATGCGGACTCTCATCAACGACCTGCTTGCGTACTCGCGCGTAGGCAGCCGCGGTAGGCCGGTCGAGCGAACCGACTGCGAGGCTGTGCTTGAGTCCACGCTGGCGAATCTGAAAATCGCGATCGAAGAGGCTAGGGCGGTGGTGTCGCACGGTCCCCTGCCGGTGGTCCAGTCCGATTCATCCCAGCTTTGCCAGGTGTTTCAGAATCTGATCGGCAATGCCATTAAGTTTCACGGGGAGGCGTTGCCCCGCGTGCACGTTTCGGCCGAGCAAAAGGGGAACGAATGGCTGTTCTCGGTTCGGGATAACAGCATCGGCGTTGATCCCAGGTACGCCGAGCGCATTTTCGTGATTTTCCAGCGTCTGCATGGTCGGGGGGAGTATCCCGGAACGGGTATTGGCCTGGCCATTTGCAAGAAGATTGTCGAGAGGCACGGGGGACGCATTTGGGTAGAGTCTCAGCCCGGGGTGGGTTCGACGTTTTACTTCACGATCCCAAGAAGAGGAGCGCGCCTATGATGACGACTCATCCCGTCGGAAGGCCCGTCGAGATTTTGTTGGTGGAGGACAACCCGGGCGACGTGCGATTGATCAGGGAAGCCCTGCGGGAGAACAAAATGGGCGATAACCTCAACGTCGTCGGGGATGGCGCGGAAGCCATCGCTTTCCTTCGGCGGGAGGGGAAGTATGCTAATGCGCCTCGCCCCGGGCTGGTCCTTCTCGATTTGAATCTCCCCAAGAAGGACGGTCGCGAAGTCCTCGCGGAGATCAAGGCGGAGGAGGGGCTAAGACGTATCCCCGTGTTGGTTCTGACGAGTTCGGAGGCGGAGGAGGACGTCCTGAAAGCGTATAATCACCACGCCAACTGCTACATTGCCAAGCCCGTGGACCTTGACCAATTCATCAAAGTTGTGAAAGCTATAGAGAAATTCTGGCTCAGTGTCGTAAAACTCCCCGGATAGCTGGAGGAACAACATGACCGGCCTGCCAATCAGCATATTGCTTGTGGAGGACAACCCCGGAGATGTGCGTCTGACCATGGAGACCCTGAAGCGAAGCAAGGTGCGCAACAGCCTGAACGTAGCGGTGGACGGAGTGGAAGCCCTCGCCTTCCTCCGCCGCGAGGGAAAGTTTGGCGAGGTCCCTCGCCCCGACCTCATCCTGCTCGACCTGAACCTGCCGAAAAAGGACGGTCGCGAGGTCCTGGAGGAGATCAAGGCCGATGAGGACCTGCGGCGCATCCCTGTGGTCGTGTTAACGACCTCGCAGGCGGAAGAAGATATTCTGAGGGCCTATGGGTTCAACGCGAACTGCTTCATCACCAAGCCCGTTGACCTGGACCAATTTGTCAAGGTGGTTCACTCCATCGAAGATTTTTGGCTGACCATCGTGAAGCTTCCTCCGGAGTGAAAGAGATGAGCGACAAGCCCACGAATGTGCTGTTGGTGGAGGATAACCCCGGAGATGCACGTCTTCTCCGAGAGGCATTGGCGGAGTCGAACGCCTCGCACTTCCACGTCATGCACGTGCAGCGGTTGGAGGAGGCTCTGAATCGCCTCCGGGAGGAAGAGTATTCCGTGGTCTTGTTGGACCTGTCGCTGCCGGACGCGCAGGGGTTGGAGACTGTCGTGCGAACCCACGCGCAGGCGCCGCACGTTCCCATTGTGGTGTTGACCGGCCTCGACGACGAATCGCTGGCTATTCAGGCAGTGCGGGAAGGCGCGGAGGATTACCTGGTCAAAGGAGAGGTGGAGGGTCGCCTTCTGGCGCGAGCCATTCGCTATGCCATCGAACGCAAGCGGGCGGAAGAGGCTCTCCGAGAAAGCGAGAAGCGATACCGTCTCCTCGCGGAAAACGCCAGCGATGTGATCTGGACTGCCGACCTGAACGGGCAGTTGACTTACATCAGCCCTTCGGTGTCCCGCGTGCGTGGCTATGAGGCAGAAGAGGTAATCAATCAGACCCTGGATGACGTTTTGACTCCTCCCTCTTGCGAACTCGCGAAGAAGGTCCTTGCAGAGGAACTTGCCAGGGAAGGCGGCGGAGAGGGTGAGCCTTTCCGGGCGTACACCCTGGAGCTGGAGCACGTTCGAAAGGACGGCTCGACATTCTGGGGCGAAGCGAAAATGACCTTCCTGCGCGATGCGGACGGCCGTCCTGTCGGTATTCTTGGGGTTACACGCGACATTACCGAGCGCAAGAGGGCAGAGGAAGAGAGACGCGGACTTCAGGAACAGCTTGCTCAGGCGCAGAAGATGCAGGCGGTCGGGACGCTTGCCGGAGGAATCGCCCACGAGTTCAACAATATCAACGCGGCCATTATCGGGTATGTGGACCTGACCCTTCAGACGGAAAACCTTTCGGAGGGAGCACGCCGTAACCTGGAGACGGTCCGCCGGTCGGCAGTGCGCGGCGCGGACCTGACGAAAAGCCTGCTCGTATTCTCCCGAAAGGATGTGGCAGAGAGAAAGCCGCTCGAATTGAGAAGCGTCGTCGCGGAGGTTGTGCGATTGACGGAAAAGGAGTTCACGAGCGAGGGAATCGAGGTAACGGTCAGCCATTCGACGAAGGCGCCTGCGGTGATTGGGGACGCTGGGCTTCTCACCCAGGCACTCATGAACCTCGTCATCAATGCCAGACACGCCATGCTGAAATCGCCTGTCAAGAAACTGACGATCGAGACGGGAGTCGAAAACGGCAGGGCATTCATCCGGGTCCGGGATACGGGCTGTGGGATACCGAGGAAGCATCTGCCGAGGGTCTTCGAGCCTTTTTTTACCACGAAAGGTTCCCTGGCAGGCGGCGGCGTGTACGACGGCAAGGCGCAGGGGACGGGATTGGGACTGAGCGTGTCTCACGGGATTGTCCAGGGACACGGAGGGGAGATCACGGTCAAAAGTCGGGTCGGCAAGGGCTCCCTATTCACCATGTATCTGCCGTCTCTATCGAGGCCGAGAACGCCAGCGAAGGCGACCGAGCGAGCTGCCGCGGGTGAGGTCCAGCGCATAATGGTGGTGGACGATGAGGAGGCAATCGTGGACCTTCTCGTGGACATCCTGGAGTACGGGGGGTACGCGGTGGACGGGTTCACAAGTCCCAAGGAGGCTCTCGACGCCCTGACGCGAGGGGTGTATTCCCTGGTCTTCGTTGACCTCCAGATGCCGGAAATGAAAGGGGAAGATTTCATCGAAAGAATTAACCGCATCCCCCCAGAGAGGAGGCCAGCCGCCGTCGTTTTGACGGGCCGCCTCGATGGATTGGGACCGCACAGCGCGGCTTGGCACGTCTTCGCAACGCTTCCGAAACCTTTTCCTGCCCAGAGCGTTCTGGGGCTCGCGCGAGAAGCGTGCAGCGCACGCAACGGCGGCTGATCGCGTCGGCGCGCCCCGACAGGGGGCAAACGTCATCTTCTCACGAACGGGAAGGGGTGAAACCTTTTGGCGCCGGACGAACCCTGTTTCCAACCGGCCCGCTCGGAAGCGGGATTTCAGCGGCTTGTATCTAAAAAATGGAGACGTGACGCTGCTTTCCCGGCCTCAGATTGCTTCCCTCGCACCTGCAATTCTCGCTGGGCGCCCGTTTCTCGTCGTGGCTAGCGCCGGCGGGCAGGCGATGGCGACATTGTTTCCTGACGGCACCCTTTTTGCTCTTTCCTGCGTGCACGAGAAGCGCGCAGTGGGCTCGCCGCGCCTTTCCTTCTGGGGGGGGCTTCGCCCAACTTCTGCGACCGCACCGGTTGAAGCTCCGGAGTCGCCTGGTCGTGTAACGCTTGCATGCCCTTGCCGCGTCGGGCACAGGCGAAAGGGTCCCCGTACCGGCAGGCAGCAGGGAGATGAGGGATATGCGGGATGTTTCCGATGGCAGGGTGCTGGTCGTGGACGATGAGGAGGGTGTGAGAGACCTGTGCGTGGAGTCTCTCACGACGTACGGGTATTCGGTTCACGCCGTGAGCACCGGCGAGAGAGCTATCGAGCTTGCGGCGGAGGGGCGGTTCGGCGTCGTCCTGATGGATGTCCTGATGCCCGGACTCGGCGGGACGGAGGCCCTGAAGAGGATCAAGGCGATCCGACCCGAAGTGCAGGTCATTATGATCACCGGCTACGGCTCCGTGGAAGGTTCCGTCGAGGCGATGAAGTACGGGGCTTCCGATTACGTCCTCAAACCGTTCAACCTGGAGGAGCTTGCCCTGCGCGTCCGTCGCTGCCTGGACGAACGGAGCTCCCGCATGAGGTTCATCGCTTTGGCGGAAGAATTCAATTCTCTCCTGCTCGGAACCGTGCGGGCGTTGGTCAAGGCGGTGGAGGCCAAGAGCCTCTACACGCGGGGGCACTCCGACAGGGTTTCGCGGTACGCTTCCGAAATCATGAACTGCTATCCTCTCCCGGGCGAAAGGCGAAAAGAAACCGCGCGCCGCGCGATTGTTCTTGCGGGGCTTCTCCACGACATCGGCAAGATCGCCCTGCCGGACTCCGTTTTGAATTCCCCGGGGAAGGTGGGCGAGAAACAATGGGAGTTGATTCGGCGGCATCCTTTCATAGGGGCCCGGATCGTGTCGGAGGTCCCGCCCTTGAGGCAAGCCCTTCCTGGCGTCGTGTATCACCACTGCCATTTCAATAATCCAAACGCCCCCAACTGTTATCCCCAGAGGAAGACCGGATGCAGCATCCCGCTCCAGGCGCGGATCGTTTCCGTCGCGGATACGTTCGATGCCCTGACTTCAACGCGCCCCTACCGAAAGGCACTCAGTAAGTACGACGCCGTTGATGTCATACGGCAAGAGGCGGGCCGGCAGTTTGACCCGGAGGTCGTGAAGGCGTTCCTCCAGGCGTTCGAGCTTTGCTTTGCCATCTGGAAGATTGGCAAGGAATAGACTATCCGGCCTCCTGCATTTCCCCGGCCACACTTTCCCCCATTGCTCGTGCCAGTCCATGAGCCGCGCTTGCAGCGCGCTAAGTTCGAACCGAGCGGAAGCCCGGCAACGGCGACCTGTCCAAGGTGTCTGGCCGCTCCCGCCAAAGGCGGGACGCCAGAAGCACGTATTCTCTGCGTCCCCTGCGGTGCCCCCCTGAGATTGAGGCGTTGCCGCAGGAGCAAAATTGCTCTTGACACAATATCGCACTTGTCGTATATTACACCCATGTTATATTTAGTGCGTGAAGGTGTGCCCTCTCAGATTTCCAACGTGGAGTTCATGCTCCTGCAAATCATAAGCCAGGCAGGGGAAATCTCCGGATACAAGATCAACAAACTCGTCCGGGAACGGCAATACCACATCTGGGCGGGAATTGGGTCAACTTCCATCTACACGGGCCTTGAGAAACTTAAGCGAAAGGGGTTCGTTTCGTCAAGACTCGACGTGGGCAAGCAGGGAAAGGGTCCCGTGCCAAAGAAGTTCCGTCTTACACAAAAGGGGAAGGTCGCCTTGCGGAAAGAGATACTGCGTGCCTTGTCGTCCACAAGGGAAAGGGACTTCAGATTCGATTTGGGAATCGCCGCCATTCCCCGCGTGGATTCCGAGGAAGCGAAAAACGCCTTGCAGAAAAGAAGACGATTCCTTGAAGAGGTGGCGGAGCACGTCAGGACGCGACTTGAAAGCCTGGGCGGAGAGAATTTGCCCCTTCACATCAAGGCGCTCTTCAAGCACTCTCTCCACCTCATCAAGCACGAACTGGAATTCGTGGATGTTCTGCTCGTTGACCTCAAAAAAGCCAAACGGAGAAAGGTGTAACGGCAATGAAGACGATCCAATCGCAAGACAACAAACGGGAAACAATAGTCGTCAAGGACTTCAAGCCTTGGGGCGGCAAACACTGCTGGACGACCGCCTTGAAGAACGTACTCGACTACCATGGACTGCGTCTTTCGGAGGAAATGCTGTTTGGGCTTGGTGGAGGGATTGGCTTCATCTACTGGTACATGAAATTCATGCCGGCCCCTTTCATTGGCACTCGGTATGGAAAGGGAACGGATCCGTTGGTCAATACGTGCGAACGAGTTGGCGCCAAGGGAGCTATCGTCGAGACAGCCAGTGACAAAAAGGGATATGGACAGTTGAAGGATTTGCTTCGCAGAGGTGAGCCAGCGTTTCTATTTGTTGATATGGCGTATCTCCCGTACATGGCGTTGCCGGAAATGGCGCATTTCGGCGGACACACTGTCGTCGTCTTCGCTCTGGACGAGGAACAGAGGATAGCTCACGTCGGCGACCGCGCCCAAAAGCCTTTCGTCGTCAGCATTGACGATTTGAACAAGGCTCGCAATTCCAGCTTTCCTCCCTTCCCACCGAAGAACAAGCTCCTCGCCATCGAATTCCCTCGACGCGCCGGAGACCTCACGAACGGGATTCGAGAAAGCATCCGAGAGTGTTGTCGTAACATGCTTGCGCCGCCAATAAAGAACATCGGACTCGACGGAATCCTGAAGTGGGCGAGCCTGGTTCCAAAATGGCCGCAGCAGTTCAAGGGAATGAACCTGCTCGGATGCCTCTTCAATGTGTTTCTCTATATCGAGATTTCAGGCACAGGGGGCAGTGCTTTCCGCACCATGTACGCCCAGTTTCTGACCGAAGCCGCCTCGCTCCTGAATGAACCCGCCCTCGACGAGGTTGCGGGAATGTTCAGAGAATCAGCAGGACTCTGGAGCGCCATCGCAGAAGCAGCCCTCCCCGATTCACAGGCAATGCTCAAGGCAATAAGGGAGTTGTCTGTCAAGAAAAACGAAATATTCGAGAAGCAAGAGCCGGGGGCTTTGGAGAAGATGCTCGAGATCAATGTTCAGTTGGACCGGCTCATGAAAAAAGCCGCCGCGGAGTTGGAGCAAAGAGAGACCGCGGAATTGCTCTCGTCTCTCCAACAGAAGATCATGCGGTGCTACGAGACCGAGAAAGCGGCGCTCGAGAGGCTGGATGCTGTTCTGGGGCGCTGACGAGCTCGCGCGGCAAAACGCGCGCTTTTTCTATGCATCGCCCATTCCCGTCAGGGTTTCGTCCGGCTTGATGCGGCTTGAACAAAGGGAGAAATCTCGCGGAGCTTGGCGATGATGGGGGGGAACTTCTCGAGCATGTAGTCCACGTCCTCCTCGGTGTTGAATCGGCTCAGGCTCAGCCGTATGGAGCCGTGAACGGAGGTGTACGGAACACCCATCGCGCGCAGGACGTGCGACGGCTCCAACGAACCGGACGTGCACGCGGACCCGGAGGAAGCGGCGATGCCCTCTCTATCGAGCAGCAGCAGGATGGACTCGCCTTCGACATATTCGAACCGGACGCTCAGCGTGTTGGGCGCCCGCGGGCTTTTTCCGCCGTTGAGATATGCGTCGGGGATGGTCCTGAGAAGCTCCTTCTGCAACCGGTCTCTCATTGCCCTGACGCGAGAGTTCATCTCAGGGAGATGCTCGGCCGCCAGCTCGCACGCCTTCCCAAAACCGACAATGGACGGAATATTTTCTGTGCCGCCCCTTCTCCCTTTCTCCTGATGTCCGCCGATGAGAAGGGGTCTGAGCTTTGTGCCCCGCCGGACATACAGCGCGCCGACGCCCTTGGGGGCGTGAATCTTGTGCCCGGAGAGCGAGAGAAGGTCAACGTTCAACCGATTCACGTCGAGCGGAATTTTGCCCGCCGCCTGAACGGCGTCCACGTGGAACACGACTCCTCTTTCTTTGACAATCTGCCCGATCGGCTCAGTCGGGAAAATGACGCCCGTTTCGTTGTTGGCGTACATGATGGAAACGATAGCCGTGTCGTCGCGGATGGAGTCTCTGAGCTCGTCGAGGTCGAGCATCCCTTCGTTGTCCACGGCGAGGAAGGTGACCGCACAGCCCTTTTTCGCCAGGAGCTGACAGGGATTCAGCACCGCGGGATGTTCAACCTTCGTGGTAATGATGTGTTTTTTTTCGGGGTAGGCCTCCAGCGTCCCGAAGAGAGCCGCATTGTCGCTCTCCGTGCCGCAGCCGGTGAAGACAATCTCCGCGGGATCGGCTTGGATGAATTCCGCCACCCTTTCCCTTGCCCGTCGGAGCATTTTTTCCGCCTCCGCGCCGAAAGTGTGCATGCTGGAGGGATTGCCGTACGTCTCGTTGAAGAGAGGAAGCATCTCTTCGATAACTCGATCGTCCACCCGCGTGGTGGCATTGTTGTCGGCATAAACGCGTCTCATTCTTTCGCCTCCTCGACGACGATTTCAGGAGAAACGAATTCGCGGAGCTTTGCCTGGACGAAATTCTGCATGGTCCAGCCGGAGAGGAGACATTGGGTGCACTTTCCCCGCAGCGCAACGATGACCTTGTCGCGCTCAACGTCAATCAACTCGATGTCCCCTCCCTCTTTCTGGAGAGCGGGCGCGATTTCGTTCCTGATGGTTTCCTCGACGAGCTTCATCTTCTGGATATTGGTCATCTTTGCTCGTTCGGGCTTGACCCGCCAGATGCCCCCGCCCGTTTCCTTGATGACGCGGTCAATGATCTCGCGGATTTTCTCGTGGCACATGCCGCAGCCGCCGCCCGCCTTCGTGTAGTAGGTAACTTGCTCGACCGTCGTCAGACCGTTCTCCTTGACGGCTCGCTCGATGGCCTTATCGGTAACCCCGAAGCACTTGCAGACGATCTCGCCCTCTTCCGTCGAGACCTTCTCTCCACGGTAGTTCGCTATGGCGGCCTCCAGAGCCTCTCGCCCCATGACCGAGCAGTGCATCTTCTCCTCCGGTAAGCCGCCGAGGTAATTGGCGATGTCCCGGTTGGTTATTCTGGAGGCTTCTTCGAGGGTTTTCCCCTTGACCATTTCCGTCAACGCGGAGGCGGAAGCAATGGCGCTCCCGCATCCGAAAGTCTGGAATTTGACGTCGCCGATCTTGCCTTGCTCATCGAGCTTGAACATCAACTTGAGCATATCCCCGCAGGCGAGGGAGCCTACCTCTCCCACCCCGTCGGCGTCCTCGATCGTGCCGACATTGCGGGGATTGTAAAAGTGGTCCTTAACCTTTTCGGAATAATCCCACATGGCTGAACTCCCACTTTGTCCGGTGCCCGCTCAGGGGGCTTGCAGTACATCGTTATGTTATTTCGCCACCCCTCAGTCTGTCAACACTGACTCGCCTGCCAGAGTTCCGCAGCAGCCGCTTTTGAACGTGGGACACGCCGCGGCCGTAGTGAAAAACGCCAAGGGAAAAAAACGGCCAAAGGCAGTCCCTCACTTGTAGGGGGCAAAGGTCATGGGCAACTCTGGAGTCTTTCGCATGGGGATGGAACCGCAGGGATCGCAGAGATGACACCGGCCCCGAACTGCGGAACCTGCGCTTCCGCGTGAGAAAGCGGGAGCTCTGCGCTCCCGCACTCCAGATTTCGGCGTGCCTCTGGAGTGCTGCAGCGGAGTTTTGGCTTTTGTCGCCGGGAGCAGAGCTCCCCTGCTCGACAATCCGCTTAGTCTTCTCAAAATCTTCTCCGCTCTGTGTGGCCTGAGAATCAGTGCCACGCAGCCCCGCCTTCGGGCGGGGCCTCCGGCTGAACGAAGTTCATGAGCGACTGCGGTTGTTCTCTCTTGCTGTGTGTCAGCCAGCCCTGCACCCCCGCCCGTGACTGAGGCATTACGCGAAAAAGGTTTCGGCCGTTCGGGGCCGGCAGATACTTCAGGCCCGTGTCGGCGCGGTTCACCTGAAAATCGGGCTTGCCTGGGCGGGCTAACGGTGGTTCAATGGACTCAGAGGCTGTGGCCGCGGTTGGTGCA
Source organism: uncultured Verrucomicrobiota bacterium (assembly GCA_964516325.1). Taxonomy (GTDB): domain Bacteria; phylum Auribacterota; class JABMQX01; order JABMQX01; family JABMQX01; genus CAZFAP01. Next base: position 13,674 of record CAZFAP010000041.1, on the reverse strand, counting down.
ATGCGTGCGAGAGCCGAGCGGCTGGCCGCTGTTGGTATTCTTTACCCACTTAATGATGCCACTTGGAGGACAGGACAAATGTCGGGAAAAATGTTGGTTTGCCTGCTTGCTATTTTCGTATTGACTCAGGTCGGGGCCGTCCAGGCGCCAAAACTCGCGGCGGGGATTCCGGCGGACGCCGTCGCGGCGGGTTTCATAAAAGACCTTCCGGCGTTGGCGCAGGGGAAAGCCTGGTTGAGCAGTCTGTCGCAGGTCTTCGTGGATGAAATTGCCATCGTGCTGTTGGAGATTCCCAGGGAAAAGAGGATTCCCCCGTTCCTTATCTTGGGGAAGGTCAATCCCGAAAAGCTGCAATGGTTTCTCGATACTCGCCTCAAGCCGATTCTTCAGAGAAACCTGGGGGAGGTGAGATTCGCCGTTTCTCAGGGCGTTAACGAAATCCTGGTGAACGATTCCTCAATCGCTTTTTACGCCGTGAAGGATGGCGTCCTCTCATTTTCCCTCGAAAGGAAAGTCGTCGCTGGCTTTATCTCAAAGCCCTTGCCGACTGTAAAGAGCCTTCAGGCAAGCCCGCTCTTCGCGAAGGCGCTTGCCAGAATTTCGACCGGAAGCCGCACGGTCCTGTTCGTGAACGTCAAAAGGATTTTCGAGGCCTTCGACGAAAAGATTCCGGAGCGGGCGAAGCAAGTTCTGAAAACCGCGGGGATTCTCGACATCGAAGCTCTGGCGGCATGCGACGAGGTGGCGGACGGAGCACGCCTCGGGTCGCTCAGCCTCATAACTTCAGGCAAGCCGGGCGGCTTCCTCGCTCTCGCGGCGCCATCCGCCGGTGCCTTGACGACGCCGCAACTGATTCCGGGAGACTACTCCTTCTTCGCTCGGTTTCGGTTCTCCAGTTTCTCGGACGCCTGGGGACAGCTCGTCGAGACCGCAAAGGAGATAGCCGAGCAGGAAGAGAGACTAATCGAGGAGGAGGCGGAAGAGGAGAAAGAGAAGAGCGAGGAAGAAGGAGCGGAGGCGGTGACGGAGGAGGAGAGCGAGGAGGGACCTCAAGACCCCTTCACGGAGTTTCTGTACGGTTTTCGGGAGGCAACCGGGGTTGATTTCGAGAAGGATGTGCTTGGCTCGCTGGGCGGAGAGGTGGCTGTTGCGGTGGCAGTGCCGGAGAAGCTCAGAATTCCCGATGGCGTCGCTCTCCTTGAGCTCAAGGACAGGAAGAAGGTCGAGGAGGTCTTGCTCAAGCTCATTCCCGCCCCGGGGGAGACTGCTGAGTACAAAGAGGCGCCCATCCGCACGGTCAACCTGGGGCGGGTATCGCCGGCGTATGCTTTCATAGACAAATATCTCGTCGTGGGGACCAATGTTTCTGCGGTGAAATCGGTTTTGGACGCGAAGGCAGGCGAGGGGGCGCTCGCGGGCAATCCCGCATTTCGGACGGCTGCGGGTCGGCTGGGGGAGGCGGGCCATTTCTTCTACCTGGACGTGGGGAGTGGACTCCCCCTGATTCTCAGCGCGATTGGCCAATCGGCCGCCCGGTTCGGCGATGAGCCGGGTTCCGAGCCTAAGTGGGTCGCCAGGGCGAAATTGCTGATAAGCCCGATCTTGACCGATCTCATTGTAGCGTACAACGTCTTCGGCGATGGGGAGAGCTTGACCGTTCGCGGGTATTGCACGTTTACGGGCACGTACCAGTGGATGGCGGGGTCGAGCATCATGATGGGGATGATGATGCCCGCTCTGATGCGTGCGAGAGAAAGCGCAAGGCGGGCCGCTTGCCTGAACAATTTAAAGCAGCTTGTCACGGGGGAGAAGGTCTATGCCATGGATCATGACGGGAAATTCACCGAGAAGCTGTCCGACCTCTATCCGGAGTACGTGACCGGTCTCGGCGTATTCACCTGTCCCTCGAGGGGCCGATCGGAGATTACGAGCAAGGAGGACATTGACTCGCAGACAAGCTACGTCCTGCGCAGCGGCCTGACCGAAAAGTCATCGGCGGACGAAGTTCTCATCTATGAAAAGCCCGGAAATCACCGGGGCGGCGGAAACGTGGCTTATCTGGACGGCCACGTGAGGTGGCTGAGCGGTTCGGGATTCGAGGAAGTCATCGAATCTGTGGCGGAAGAAGGACCAGAGGAGGGGGCCCCGGAGGAGGCGACGGAGGTTCTTCGCTGAGGGCAAAGCCCTTGTTGCGTATCCGCATGCACCGGAGAAATTCTCAGCGAGAGCCGGAGGAGGCAGCGTCTTTTGGGTTCCGATGAAAATGGCGGTCACTCCTCGATTTGGCCGTCCCTCAGCCGGATGATGCGGTGGGCGTGTTGACCGACCTCTTTCTCGTGGGTGACCATCACAATCGTGTGCCCCTCCCTGTTGAGATTCGTCATGATGCCCATGATTTCGTCGCCGGTTTTTGAATCGAGGTTCCCCGTCGGCTCGTCGGCGAGAACGATGGATGGGCGATTGACGAGGGCACGCGCTATGGCGACCCTCTGCATCTCGCCGCCGGACAGCTCCGTCGGTGTGTGGTCCATTCGATGGCTGAGTCCTACCGCCTCGAGCGCCTTCTCGGCAGCGTCCCGCCTCTTTCTCCACTTCCATCCCGCATAGATAAGCGGAAGCTCCACATTTCGCAGGACGGTGATTCGCGGGAGTAGATTGAACATTTGGAAGACGAAGCCAATCTCCCGATTGCGGATTTCCGCAAGCTCATCCTCGTCCATCTCCGATACTTCAACGCCCCTCAGGAGATACTCTCCTTTGTCGGGGACGTCGAGGCAGCCGATGATGTTCATCAGGGTTGACTTGCCGGAGCCGGAGGGACCCATGATTGCAAGGAAGTCGCCCCCTCGAATGGAAAGAGAGACATTGTCGAGTGCGCGGACCTCCGACTCCCCAATCCGATATGTCTTGCTTATGCCGTTCAGCTTGATGATTTCGCCGTTTTCCATCGGATTCTGTTCCCGGTCTCGCGCTTGGCCTCAAAAGAGATGGGCGTACAATTTGGCTTACCCGCCCGGACCGCTCGTCCAGGAAGTCCGCGTTCGAGGCGGACGCCACCGTCGCAGAATGCCCTGCACGAGGTCCGTCAGGTCAAATCGGTCATTGCGCACACTTCGGCCTTCCACCCTCAGGAGATTAAAGTACGACCTGTTGAAGTCAATCGTGGCGGCGAGATGCCGAATCTTCGCCTCAATCAGGTCGTCCTGGAACTCCAGGATTCGGAAGCTGTTGGACATGCCCTGGGCGTACCGGTCGTTCTCCGTCTGGAGTTGGAGTTCCGATTGGTCGACCGACGCCCTCGTGGAAGCCATGCGCTTGACGTCCCTATCAATGTCGCGGTGGGCATTTATCACGTCGAGCTTCAGTTTCTCGACGAAATCGTTGAGGAGGGTCCTTGTTTTCTCGTAGTTGAGCTTCGCTTGAGCGTAACGGCTTCGGGCGGCTCGGTTGCCCCACGGAACAATGACCGAAAGCCCGGCCTGCCAGACGTAATCTCTCCCCTCCGCCAGTTCATCAAATGATGAAACATAGTCATCGTTTGAGCCTGCGAAACCGACATCCGCTCTCAGACCTATCTCCGGCAGCCGGTTATTTTTGGCCGCCGCCAGCTCCAGTCTTACGTTGTCCTGCTCGAGCCGGAGCGCTCGGTATTGCGGGCGATGCGCGAGGGCGAAAGCAAGGCTCTCCTCGACTTTGGGAACCTTCAGGTCCACGAGAGGCTCGTCTGCCGGAAACAATCGAGCACGGCCTTCTTCGGGCGCCACCGGGACATTCATCAGCCGCCGGACAGCGTCTTCCGCTTTGGCGATCTCGTTGAGCGAAATTATGACGCCCTCCTCCCTCGTTGCGATACTCGCCTTTGCCTCGAGGACTTCGATTGACTTCCCCGGCAACTTCCCGAGCCGGACAAGCTCCTCGTTCTTTGATAGGAGTTCTTTCGCCAGGGTCAGCCCCGACTGCTGCACGTCGAGGAAACGAATTGCGTAAATCAGGTCAAGATACGCCGCCTCCACCGTGAGCAAGAGGTTCATGACCGTCTCCTCAATTGCGAGGAACGTTCTTTCCTGCTGATTTTCAGCGATCCAGACCGGCGCCATGTTTGCCGTCCGGCCTGCTCCTTTGGCAAGAGGTTGAACGGCGGAGAGCGTCCAGTCGAGATCGTAGAAAGGGGAAAGCGGAACGTCCAATTCGCGGTTGAGACGCGACGCGGTGTGCGTAACACGGAAGACCTGCCCTGTACGGATTTTTTTGCTCCAGCTCACTTCCGCGCGGCGGCGGTCGCTGGCAGTCGTCTCTTCCTGACCCCTCGTTTCCTCGTGAAGAAGGTCGAGGCCGAGCTGCGAGTCAAACGGCGCCTGGGCGGCGACGACCCCTTGCTCCGCGATGCCGATGTCGAGCGTTTGTGCGGACAAGGACAGGTTCTTTTCGAGGGCGCGGCGAAGGCATTCTTCGAGGGTGAGCCGGAGTTCTGGTTTGGTGAGTTGCTCGCCCACGGCTGCCTCTTCCGCCCGCAGGGCAGGGGATAGCGAGCAGTGAAAGAGAATCGCGACAATCGTCACCGCAACGCACGATGTCTTGAGTTTGATAAATGCACCGCTGCGAACGCTATTCATATCTCAGAGCTTCCACCGGGTCCAGAAGAGATGCCTTTCTTGCCGGATAGACGCCGAAGAAAACGCCCGTGAGAAACGAGAACCCGATCGCCACTGCGACGGCGTTCAGAGAAACTATGCTCGGGAACGGCTCCTTGGCGAAATGCTTGATGGCGCCGGCAATTCCCGTTCCGAGTCCCATGCCCACAAGTACACCGATGGCGCCGCCGCACAAACTGAGCACGACCGCCTCGACCAGAAACTGCAGCAGAATATCCCGCCTCTTGGCGCCGACCGCCTTGCGAATCCCGATCTCGCGGGTGCGTTCGGTTACCGACACTAACATAATGTTCATAATCCCTATTCCACCGACGACAAGGGAGATTCCGGCGATTCCTCCGACGACCATCTTCAGGATATTGATAATCCGGTCCACCTTTTCGATTTCGGTTTCCGCAGCCACGATGTTGAACTCGCTGCCGTGCTCGTGGTGCCGCTTGAAGAACTTCTCCAACTGTGCTTTCAGCGAGCGGGCTTTGCTGCTTTCCGTGCAATAGACGAGAAGAGCATCGAGGTATTTGTTCCCGAGGATTCTCTTCTGGGCCGTGGTCAGAGGAATCAGGACGTTTCTGCCCCAGTCGTGGCCGAAAAGCCGTTTACTTTCCATCACGCCAACGACGACATATCGCTGATCACGGATTCGGATTTCGTTCCCGATTGCCTCGCGAGTTCCGAAAAGGTCCTTCTTAATCTGGTCTCCGAGAATTACGACCTTGCGAGCCTCCTCGATGTCCGCATCGTTCACAAAGCGGCCTTTCTCCACCTTCCAGTCCATTGCTTCGGTGTAATCCGGGCGAACGCCTTCCAGGTGGCACTGCGTCGAAGCCCGACCGTATTTGATGACCTCCTCCGTCGCGGCTATGGGGACGAAGGTGGCGACGTCGGCGCACTCTTCCACGATGAGGCGCGCGTCTTCCATGGTCAGGTGCTCAACCCAGGGCCGGAGTATCCAACGGCCTTTTTCGTTGTAGAAGCGGGGCGGCGGAAGGACGATAATCAACCGGCTGCCTCCTATCTTGTCAATCTCTGCCATGACCTTCGACCGCAGCCCCTCTCCCATGGAGACAACCCCCACCACCGATCCCACGCCGATGATGATGCCGAGAAGAGTCAGAACCGAGCGCATTTTCTTGGCTCTCAGTTGGCTGAACGCTATGCTCACTGACTCAATCATCTCGCAGCCTCGCCGTCTCCATTCGATTGCTATCAGGGATGACCGACACCCTTATCGCCGCCACGCCAGACCGCGCCGCCCCGTCAATCTGCCTTGCGCGAAACCCGCCGCACGGTCTTTTTCCGCTTTCCGGTTCGCTCTTCCTCTTCTTGTTTCCGTTTTTTCGCCATCTTTTCGGCGTCGGGGTAAACCTTATCCTCTGGAGAAATTCCGCTGACGATTTCCATCCGCGTTTCGCTCCTCAGCCCGACCTTGACCTCGGCTTTCTCGTACCCCGTTTTCGTCTTCTTATAGACCTGGTGTTTGTCAATCTGCTTGGTCTCTTTTCCTTCTTGGTCTTTCTTGTAAAGCTTCAGAACGGCCTCCACAGGGAGGTAATAGACGTCCTCCTTCTCCGCCAGAACGACATCTACATCGCACGTCATCCCCTGCCGGAGAAAGGAGTCGGGCTTGAGGACGACTGCCTCCACGCGAAAGTTCACGATATTCTCGATGGTGACGCCTTCTGGCGATATTTTTTCAATTTTTCCCTGGTAGGTTCTCTGCTCGTCCGCATTCGGGATGATCTTGACCGGCATTCCCACGGAAAGTTTTGCTACGTCAATTTCGTTTATCAACGATGACACGATAATCTTCTGCGGATCGCCGATTCGGAAAAGTGTAGCCCCTGGGGGGCTGAAGGAGGACGTCCCGCGGATCACCATTTCCCCTTTCTCGACTTTTCGCTGGACAACCACGCCCGCTAAGGGCGCCTGCACTCTGAAATCCTGAAGCCTGATCTCAGCGTCTTCGCTATCCTCGCTTTCGTCGGTGTCAGGGTTTTCTTCCGTAGTCTGGGTGTCGACGGATTTGACCTCTTCCTCGAGGATTCTCAACTCAAGTCTGGCAAGGTCGTAGTTGTGCTTGGCCACATCGAGTTCGTCCTTGGCGTCCTCCAGTTGCTCTTTGGAAATGAGGTCCTTTTTGAAAAGCTCACTAAGTCGCTCGTACCCCTTCTCCTTTTGCCTCCAGACGATCCTGCACCTTCTGACGGACACCGCCTTCTCGGAAAGCTGCAGAGCCTGATCCCGGTCCGGCTCAATGATTGCCATGACCTCGTCCTGCTTGACCTCCTGCCCCTCGTCCACGGTCAGCGCTTTCACCCGTCCCGAAATTGCGGACTTGACCTCGACGACCGTCTCGTATTCGATTTTCCCGGTTTCCGTCAGACGGTCCACAACCGCCCCCTTTTTCAGCGAAATCGGGGTCGTCGGATCATCCTTCTTGTCTCCGGAAAAGAACAGGCGCTGACAGGCGTACCCGACGCCTGCGATGAGAAGGAGGGCGACAATGAGTTTTAGTCTTCTTTTTCTCTTTTTTCGTTTTGCCATCTCAGAAACCTTGTTGCGATGAACGAAGATGCGGCCCGAGGGCTGCTGCGGACTCCGCTTTCGCTGCCGCACGCCTTCTTGGTCTGACACGGTTCTATGCTAACATCACGCAGGCGCGTGTTCAATGCGTTGCTGGCGCAGACGGCTTGTCGCCGCCGTGGCACACTTCTCCCCCAAGTAAGTATGCAGCCCTGACGCCCACGCTTCAGTTTTTCTTCAATGGCCTGTGCGCCCCGCCGTGGAGGCCCGGCGGGTTTGCCTCATTCCGCAGCGCTCGCCTCCGCTGGAATCGCCGCATTCCCAGGATTCCTTCGAGTGAACGAGACCGAGCATTCTCGACCGCCGCGTCGTTGGTCACCCACCGTACAGCCGCCACAAGTGATGCTTTTGCTTCACCCGCCATTTTCTGGTAATCTCGGCTTCACTGAAAGAAGAAACGAAATCAAGGAGGGGTACCATGTTCACTCAAGGATTCGACCTCGCATTGCTGGCGGCAAGGAGCTCCGAGGAGGCCGTTGAGTACGGCTTTCTTCCCAACGTCGTGGCAGCGCTGTGCGTGTTTGGATTTGGGGTGGTCGCGGCCCTCATTGGCGCCATCAAGTTGCGTCTGGCGGAGCGGCTACAGATTGATGACGCTCGCGTCGGCAACCTCATCATGGTCTGGGCGCTGGCGAGCATTCCCATGATCGTCATCGTCGGAATCCTCAGCGACAAGTTCGGGTATTTGTCCATTATCATTCCTGGGGTAGTCGTCGCTGCGGCGGCGATGCTGATGATCGGCGCGGCCAAAACGTATGCAGCCGTCGTGCTTGGCGCCCTTTTGCTATCTGTGGGCGGGAGCTGCATCAACTCCGCGGGCAACACCTTGCTGGTCGTTCTCAATCCGGGCAAGGGGGTCATGAGGCAGAATTTCGGCAATATTTTCTTCGGCTTAGGGGCAATGACCGTGCCCTTGCTCACCGCTTACCTTTTCAAGAGGATGAAGTTTCCGGCGGTTCTGGGCGCGCTGGGAGGCATCATGGTCATTCCGCTGATTCTCTCGATCCCGACCAGCTATCCTCATGCGGGCGAGTTCCTCCTCTCGAAAACGGTGGAACGGCTGGTGGATCCCTTCGTTCTCGTCGGAGGGCTCGCTCTCCTTTTCTATGCCGGGGTCGAAGGCTCTATGGGGGGATGGCTGACCACGTACTTCAAGGATGCTGGCTTCGAGGAAGGGCAGACCTCGGCACTTCTCTCGACCTTCTGGGTGAGTCTTCTTGGGGGGCGTTTGATCACGGCACTACTGCTCGCCGCAGGAACCCTCACTGAAGATCAAGCACCCTGGATCGTTATGACCGTCGCCCTCCTCATTGCGGTCATGCTGCTCATCATGTCCTTTGCTCGCTCGAAATCCCTCGCGGCAATCACGGCAATTATTGTTGGGCTTGCCGCGGGACCTGTCTTTCCGACATCGGTGGGGTTTGTGCTGAAGCAGTATCCGAAGCAGGAGGGGATCGTCTTCGGAGCGATCTTTGGGATTCTGCTGATTGGCGGGGCAGTCATTCCTGGCAGCGTCGGGCACGTCTCGAAAGCAAGCTCAATCCGCAGGGCGCTGCTCATCGTGGCAGCCTCAGCCATCATGCTCGCCATCATGTCCGTCGTCCTCGGCGTCATGCCGCTCCCGAAGGGCTGACGTTGCCGCGCGAGACTCGTGAGAGGTGTCCTTGCGTTATGCCGAGATGCTTATCGGTCGAAGGTGAGGGCACAGGTGTTGGTCCGGCTTACGGGGCAGGTAAGGGAGGATTGGCGGGAGGCGTCGCGTCCTGGGGTTTCTGCGCTTGGGTTTCCGGGCTGCCCTGCTTCAGAAGCGCGCTCACCAGGAAAGCCATAATCAGACTGCTCAGAATAATCAGCAACACCATGTCCGTGTGGCTCAACGTCGCGTACCTGTTGGTCACGAATTGCGACAGAAATCCCGGCATCGTTTCGTTGCGCAGTCTCTGACTCGCGTTCAGCCCCATGAAGACTACGATGACCGTGGCGATGAGCGTCGCTGGAATCGTGAACTTCACGAACAAGGTAATCAGCAGCGTCTGCGCGAGAACGATGAGGCACAGGTCAATGGCAAAAAGGTTGGCTCGGTACAGCGCCGTGAGGTCCGGAGGACCGCCCTTTTTCGAGCCGGGGGAGTCATGCTTCTTGTCGGAGGCGGGGGAGGGACCTGCTTCTGCCCGAATGTCGGGGTCGTAATGCACCATGACAGCAAACATGGCGAACATGAGCAGAAGGATGCACAGAAACAGAACGAAAAAAACGGATAAGAAATGAGTCGAGCTATCGGGCATCAGGCACCATTGTTCGTGGGCAAAGCGTCAACCCGCATTCTCCCATGGGGGTCCGCTGTCTCGGAAATTGCTTGTGTGCGGACTGCGGCCTCTCTTCAACACATCGCTGTTCCGCCGTTCCACTTCTCAACTCCTTCGCGTCCTGCTTGCCGCACGGCGCGATTTTAATCCATGCGTCCTGACCATGTCGTGAATGGTCTGGCGGCTCAACCTCGCGCGCTTCGCCGCCTCGGACACGCTTCCTCCACATCGTGAAAGGAGGCCCCTCAGGTAAGCCTTTTGAAATTCGTTCTCGACGACCTTTTTTGCTTCGCGATACGGCATGGACAGCAACTCTGCGCTGCCGGGAAAGCTCGGCGAGACAGATGGCCTCAGCTCTATGTCCTTCGGGTTGACTGCCTTGCCCCTCGACACGATCACGGCTCTACGGATTACGTTCTCCAGTTCTCGGATATTTCCCGGCCAGTTGTACCTGAGCAGCTTTCGGAGGGAAAGCGTCGCCAGCCCCTTCGGTTCCACGCCGTGCTCCTCCGAAAATCTGCGGAGGAAATGCTCCGCCAATAACGGGATGTCGTCAATCCTTTCCCGCAGAGGCGGCACAGTGATTTCAATCACGCTCAGCCGGTAGTACAAGTCCTTTCTGAATTCGCCTAACTGAACCATCTCCCAGAGGTTTCGGTTGGAGGCCGCGAGGAACCTCACGTCAATCTTCACTCTCTCGGAACTTCCCACCGGCACGATTTCGCCTTCTTGCATAACCCGGAGAAGTTTCCCCTGAAGTTGCCTCGACATGGAGCCGATCTCGTCGAGAAGGAGTGTCCCGCGGTCGGCACTTTCCAGAAGTCCCTTTTTGTCTTTTTCTGCTCCGGTGAAGGCGCCCCTCCTGTAACCGAACAGTTCGCTTTCCAGAAGCGTCTCCGGCAGCGACGCTGAATTGATGGCGAGGAACTCCCTGTCCTGTCGTTGGCTGTTCCTGTGGATTGCCCGCGCGATCAACTCCTTTCCGGTTCCACTCTCCCCCTGGATGATCACCGAAGCTTTGGTCGGGGCGATTCTCTGTATGAGCCGGAATATCTCCTGCATCCGCTCGCATCTCCCGACGATGTCATCGAACGCGAACTCGCCTTCGCTCCATTCCTCGAGGGTCTTGCTTTCTCTCATCAGATGCCGTTTCACAAGCGCCCTTTGGATGGAGAGAGCGAGTTCCTCTGCGTCGAAGGGCTTGGGCAAATAATCGAAGGCGCCGAGCGACATGGCGGCCACGGCCGAGCTGACAGAGCGCTGCCCGTTCAGAAGAACGACCTCCGTCTCCGGGCGGAACACCTTCACCATCTTCAGGAACTCCAGCCCCGTCATGTCCGCCATTCTGATGTCCACAACGATTACGTCAAACTCCTTCTCCCCGGCTCGCTCGACACCTCTCGCAGCGGACGAGAGCTTCTCGGGTTTCAAGCCTCTGTCCTCAAGAGCTGCTCCTATGGCGGCGAGAGAAGCCGGCTTCTCCGCAACCACGAGAATTGCGGCATCACCCATATCGGGCAGCCTTTTTTCCGGCACGCTCACGCGTCGTTCTCCCGACCAGTTCGCTGAATGTTCTTCTGGCACGCGGAAGCAGATAACAGAGGACTCAACGTCTCCGTTGTACGTCCGGCGACCAATTGACAACATTCGCTCGGAGTCCTACCGAGGCGGCATTCGCTGTTCGTTACTTCAATTCCTTGACCCGAGCTGCGCGAAACCAGACCTTATCCTGTGGGAGGTGATTCTGGAGTCCGATAAATCCTTCTTCCCCCCGTTCACCCGTAAACTCGTTGATTGTCACTCCATTCAGGACGATGGCGTATTTCTGGCCGACGACAGTGATTTCGAACGTGTTCCATTCGCCCGGTTCCCGGGAGGCAAATCCCGTTGGGGCTTTGAACGAGTAGATGCTCCCCGTGCGATGAGCCGGGTCGTAGGAGTCGGCGATCTGGAGTTCGTATCCCTGATTCACCGCGTCCCAGGGCGAGGTGGGGGGATTCGGGAATCCCACAAAAATCCCCGAATTGGAATCCTTCTTCTCCGCCTTCCACTCGACGACGAGAACGAAATCCTTGAACTTCTTTTCCTTGTACCAGAGGAGTCCCATTCCGCCCTCGGTTCGTAGCGAGCCGTCCTTCTCCATCACGAACTGTCCCGGACCCGTCATCTGCCAGCCGGTCAGATCCTTGCCGTTGTAGAGGTCAACGAAGCCGTCTTTGGCGAGAGCTTTTCCGGCGACCCATGCGAGCCCCTGCGTGAACAACTTCTGCGCGCTCGGATTGCCGCACGACTCCATCGAATGCCCCAGCGCCGTATAGAAGACCTTTCCCTTGCCGTACGCCTTTGTCCAGGCGATGGGGCGGACGAGCCCGTCATCCGGGCTTTGGCACACGAGGAGAACGTGCTTATCTTCGAGGTTGCATTTGTCGTGATAGTAGAACTCATCCATGATGTCGAAGTTCACGATTCCGTCAAGGATCGGGTGGTCTCCGACGATCCGGAGGATTCGCATGGTGCGGTACGGCTCATGCTTGACAAAGCTCGCGCCGGTCATCTTCACATATTCCGGGTTCGAGGCGAAGGTCTCCGTCGCGCTGTGAACCCCGACCCATCCCCCGCCGTTTCGGACAAAGTCGAGGCATGCTTTCATCTGCTTGTCGGTGAGCTTTGTCCAGTTGCTCTGGTTGTACGCCACTATGACATCGTACTTCTTGCCCAAATTTGGGTCGTCGAGGACGGCGACGTTCGACGGTATCGTTGCCTTTTCGGCTTTCGGAAATCCCTCGGGGGGATTATCGAGCCGTACGAAATCCGCTTTGATGTCGAGCTGCTTGCTCGCCTCGCCTATCAGCAGTTTCGATCCCGCCTCGTAAGGATGATGTTCGCCGCCGAGAAGGACGAGCAGCCGGATTGGCTCCGCCTGAACCGCGGTGCTTAGTCCCCACAGCAGAGCCGCCACTGATAAAGCCAACAATGCAACCCGATCCGCTTTCTTCATGTTCGTTCCTCCCTTGCCTTTGTATTCCCATTTCAGTTTTCGAATTCTGAACCGTTCGTTTTTTCGAGGACCTCGCTGCCTCGGATGGTTAGTTCGACGTTCAGGTCCGGGTCCAGGAGCAGGAGGTCCGCGTCATAGCCCTTTGCGATTCGCCCCTTCCTTTTCTCCAGACCCAGAACGGCCGCGGGGGTCAAAGTCGCCATCGTTACCGCGTCCGCGAGCGACAGGCCAGCCAACTTCACCGCATTCTTCACCGCGCGGTCCATTGTCAGTGTGCTTCCGGCGAGCCAGCCCTTTCGCCTCCCGACCGTGTATCCGGCGGGCGTTACGGTGACCCTTTCTCTTCCTTTTCTATACGTTCCGGGCGGGAGTCCAGCGACGAAGGCTGCGTCCGTGATGAGCGCAACTTTGTCCGCCCCTTTGCAGCGAAGAATCGGCTCCACCATCGCCGGGTGAAAATGAAATCCGTCCAGAATTATACTCCCCCGAAGCTCATCCATCGCCAAAAAGCTTCCCACAACCGCCGGCTCCGCCCCCAGCCATCCGCCCTCTTGTTCCTTCCGATAAGGCCAATCGGTTGTGTTGCCCACGTGCGTGACGAAAGAAAGTCCTCTTTTCACCGATTCGCGCGTGCATCGGTCGTCCGCTTGCGAATGGCTGGCAGCGACCGCGACTCCTTCCTTGCTCAGCATCTCTATCAGCCTTCCCGCGCCTTCGAGTTCCGGAGCGAGCGTAACCATTTTCACTTGCCCTTCAGCCGCTTTGAGCCACCTCCGAACTTCCTTCACGTCGGGCTTGCGCAGGAATTTCGCCGGGTGAGCGCCCCGCCGTTCCGGATTGAGGAACGGCCCCTCGACATGAATCCCTGCGACGAGGCTCGCATATTGCGATGACGATCGCCCGTAAGCGACCAATCGCCCGATCGCCTCCAGCATTCTTTCTGGAGCATCCGTCAAGACCGTAGCAAGCATCGTCGTCGTGCCGTGGCGCAGGAAAAATCGGACGATTTCGTCGTATTTCTCCGGCGGGCTTTGGGAGAATTCTTCTCCCATGGCGCCGTTCACCTGGAGGTCAATGTAGCCCGGGACGAGGATTTTGCCCGAAGCGTCAATCGTTTTTTCGCCAGTGCTTGGCG